>CAYOZX010000118.1:0-10477 GCA_964408515.1 uncultured Acidobacteriaceae bacterium
TTACCCGAACCGGCGATGATCAGGAGCTTTCCGTTGTGCATCAACGCGATGTGAATGGCGTTGATCGGCATCTGATACGACGCCGTACTCCACTGCCCTTCCAAATCCGCCTGTCCCAACGCTCGAGGAACAAGCCCGAGAAGCAGCAGAAACATGCCAAGGAGAGCTTTGCTTGCAGCTGCACCAGTGCCGCTGAACACTGTGGGCCTTCCTTACAATCGTCGCTACGCGACGCAGCCAGACGAAATCCCGCAATCAGCGCCGCGGGGCCGCGGGGTCACTTTCGGGGGAAGGCAAACTAAGACTAACCCCAATTGTGCCTGTTAGTTGCTGTTATTTTTCCGAGAGGCTGTGAAAAATCTTGCCGCTTGCCACTCCAGTCGCAAGATGCGTACTCAATTCTCCTACAAAGCCAATGCCACAAGCGCCGTTCTTCGAGGGAGATGACGGCGTTGAAAACAAAGGTGTTGAGATTTCGGTGTAGAGCGCTTCGACAGGAAATGGTAGCGCTACCGGGAATCGAACCCGGGTTTGAAGATTGAGAATCTTCCGTCCTAACCCCTAGACGATAGCGCCACGGGAAAGAGCGCTCATTATAGCAAAGTGAAATCCCCAGTAAAAATGCGGGTTCCGCGGCATTTGACCCGTTTGTGGAAGGGCCGCGCTGGGCGGTTGCTGGGATGTTGTCACACTCTTTTACCAGTCGTTACCTCTCGTTCCTATTTTGTGTAAATCTTTTCACACGCACTCTGGAGCTTACGTCCATCGAATCAAGGTCTTGCCGCGAGGAGGTTTTGGAAGCTGGCTTGCACATTATGAGCACTTCAATGCCCTCCCCAAACACAGTACCCGCAGGGGAGGAATCCTTTGATAGGTCACGGTAGTGAGTTGACGCAGAAGGGGCGCCGACGGCTGAGCGGCTCGCGTGCCCGAACCCGATTCCTGGTGTTGTTCCTGTTTCTGGCCAGCGCGGCCATCACGTGGCAATTCGCGCGGCGGCCCTCGATTTCATCCCCGATTTCGCCGTCACCCACTCCGGCGCTCTTGCCCGCCCAGACTGCCGAGGCGCCAGCGGCGGGCGCAAAAGCGGGAACAGTGGCCTCCAACTCCGGACGCCCGGTCTACCTGCATTCCGTCATCCCGGGTGGAGTGCAAAGCGCAGAAGAATTGCGTGAGGCGGCGGAACGCGATCCGGTGGTGGCGCAGCACTTTAAGGATTTTGATTACCAGCACGCCCGGCTGCTGCGGGTCTCAGAGAACGAGAAGATGTACGTGGCCTATCGCATCGGCGACAAGATCTACTGGACGCGGAAGAAGATTGCGATGCAAACGGGCGAGACTCTCATCAGCGACGGCAAAATTGTTGCGCGCACCCGCTGCGGGAATCGCGTGGCCGCCGCGCGCCTGGGCCCTGCTGCCGTCTGGGAGGCGCCGGAGTCCGATCTCAACCGTCCGCTGATCGCCAATGACATGGTGACGAACGAGGTCGCGCCCCAAGCGGATCCCTACCCCGCTGTCCTGCCCGACGCAGCCAAGGCGGTGAAAGCAGCCAGCCACAAAAAGCGGCTCCTTCCTCTCTTCTTCCTGCCTCTCGCCGCCGTACCGGGCGGCGGAGGCCATCATGAACCTCTGGCGGTTGCACCCGAGCCCGGCACCATGCTCCTGCTGGGCAGCGGCCTGGCGGGCGTGTACTGGAAGTCCCGCAAAGCGAGACGGAAGCGCTAAGTGAAGCTTCGAGCCGCAGCCATGCCAAACCCGCGTCCATCCCACTGGTGGTTCTACCCGCAAATGGGCGGGTTGCTCACGCTGATGAGCTGGTTGTACGCGCCAGCGGCGCTACAACTGGCAAAGCAGTGGTGGAGGGATCCGAACTACACTCACGGATTCTTCGTTCCTGTCTTTTCCCTGTTCCTGCTCTGGGACCGACGGGAAAAATTGTCCCAGGTTCCCCTCAAGCCGTCGTGGTCCGGCCTGCCCCTGCTACTGGTGGCGCTCTTTGCCCTGGTGCTGGGAGCCATCAGCTCGCAGTTCTTTCTGACCCGCCTGTCGTTCGTGCTTCTGATTTGCGGCCTGGTTGTCTTTCTCGCGGGCTGGCGACACCTGGCGGCGATCTCGTTTCCTCTTGCCTTTCTGGCCCTGATGAGTCCCTCCTCGACCGTCCTGAACCAGATCACCCTTCCCCTGCAAATGGTCGCCTCCAAGACCGCGGCGGCGCTGCTGAGCATGATCGGGATTCCGGTCTGGCGGGAAGGAAACATCCTTCTGCTTCCTTCTACGCGGCTGGAGGTGGCGGAAGCGTGCAGCGGAGTACGTTCCCTGTTTTCCCTGATCACGCTGGCCACGATCTACGGATACCTGGCGGAAAGCAGAATCGGCTTGCGCATCGGGTTGGCTTTGCTCGCGGTCCCGGTGTCGGTGCTGGCCAATGCGCTGCGCATTACGGTCACGGGCCTGGCGGTGGAATTCTGGGGCGTGCAGAGCGCGGAGGGAACCCCACACCTGATCTCCGGATGGCTGATTTTCACGGCTTCGCTGGCAGCGATTTTCCTGCTTCACCGGGCAGCCCAGACTGTTCTTCTCAGATTCCAGGCGGACGAAGCGGAGGCGAGCGCATGATTTCCTGGAACGCGCGTTTCACGATTGCGACCCTGCTTCTGGCGGCAACGGCGCTTCTGCTGCAGGCCCGCGCCGCTGATCCCTTTGTTCCGCGGCGCGCCCCGGTGGCGCTGTTTCCGGTGGAGCTTGCGAACTGGGCCGGTCGCGACGTCCCCATTTCCACAGAAATGCGCCGGCTGCTTGGCCCGGGCGAGTTCCTGCAACGTACCTACACCGACCGCGCCGAAACCTATCCCGATGTCGATCTCTACCTGGGCTACCTTCCCAGCGAGCATGCTCTCTACAACCACCTGCCGCAGGATTGCCTGGCGGGTTCTGGGTGGACGGTCGAGCACTCCGGGATCACCACGCTGAACCTGGCGGGTGAGGCCCCGTTTGAGGCCAACCGTTACATGATCTCTCGCGGATCCGAACGCCAACTGGTGCTCTTCTGGTATTGGGCCCATGGCCGTCGCGTGGCCAGCGAAGACCGGATGAATCTTTACCTGATCCTGGACAATCTGCGCTGGAACCGCAGCGATAATGCGCTGATCCGCGTGAATACGCGATTGAGGCAGGGAGAGACGCCGCAAGCGGCCGAGCAGCGGCTGCTGTCCTTTGCCGGACTGATCAATCCGCTGTTGCAAAACTACATCCCGCGCTGATGGCCAGGAAGTCGCTCAGCTGCTAACTGCGCTGGTTCCCGGCGTTACGATGGCCCACCCCTCCGCGTGGTTTCGAATTCAGTGCGAGTTACACAGTGTGTGTATGTGCGCGGCGGCGATTTCGGGCGTGATGTCGCGTTGCGGCATGCCCAGCATTTCAAACCCAACCATGAATTTCCGGATGGTGGCAGAACGCAGCAGCGGCGGATAAAAATGGGCGTGAAAGTGCCATTCAGGGTGTGCCAGCCCATCGGTGGGCGACTGATGGAATCCCATGGAATAAGGAAAGGGAACGTCAAAAACCCTGTCATACATGGCCGTGACCTGCTTGAGAATCCGCGCCAGCAGGGTAATCTCGGCCGCCTCCAGCTCGGCGATGTGCCCCAGGTGGCGGCGGCTGCAAACCAGCATCTCGAACGGCCACACCGCCCAGAAGGGCACCAGGGCGATAAATCCTTCGTTCTGGCACACCAGGCGGACCTTCTGTTCTCCTTCCAGCCGCAGGTAGTCACATAGCAGACATTGCTGATGGCTGCGAAAGTAGTCTCTCTGGCGAAGCAGTTCCTTGCCCGGAATATCCGGGATCGAGCGGGTCGCCCAGATCTGACAGTGCGGATGGGGGTTGCTGGCGCCCATCATGGCGCCGCGATTCTCGAAAATCTGCACGTGATTGATCGCCGGCATCGCTCCCAGCTCGAGAAATTGCTCGCTCCAGGTGCGGATCACAGTTTCGATATCCTGGGGCGTCATCGTCGCCAGCGTGAGGTCGTGGCGCGGCAAGAAACAAATGACCCGGCAGATCCCCGACTCTGCCTCGGCTACCAGCAGGCCTCTGCCTTCGAAGTCCTGGCGATCGGGCGCGGTGTCGCGCTTGAGCGCGGCGAAGTCGTTGTCGAAGACGAAGGTGGCGGCATAGGCTGGGTTTCGCACCCCGCCCGCCCTCGGGTTTCCCGGACAGAGATAGCAGGACGGGTCGTACTCCGGCTCACGCTGCAGCGCCGCTTTTTCCACTTGCCCCTGCCAGGGCCGCGTGGCGCGATGGGGCGAGACCAGGACCCACTCGTTGGTAAGTGGATTAAGGCGCCGGTGCGGATCTTCGGTAAGCTTCAAGTTCGGCCCTTCGGGGTGGGATACAATGTACCCGAAATCGGCGGCCTTTCACTAGAATCTGACTCACCCGCCGTCCCGGACACGAACGTATTGCGCTGCGCATTGTTTCATATCCGTAAGTCTTCCGGTGCGCGGTTTGGTTTCTCCCATCTGGAGCGGTCGGCACGTTGAAATGAACTCGGCGGAATTGGCTCGTCATTTCGAACAATGGTTTGGGTCGCAGCCCAGAATTTTTGCCGCGCCCGGCCGGGTCAACCTGCTGGGAGAACACACCGACTACAACGACGGTTTCGTCATGCCCTGTGCCATCGCCATGTCCGCGCGGGTGGCCATCGCGCCCCGCCGGGACCGGCGGCTGGTCATGCGGTCGGATGCCTTCCCCGAGGAGTTTGAATTCAACCTGGATGATTTGCCGGCCCGCGGGCGCGGCTCGTGGAGCGATTATGTGGTGGGCGTGGCCGTCATGCTGGCGCGGTTGGGACATCCAGTGGGAGGCGCGAGCCTGCTGGTACGCGGCGAGGTGCCGATCGGCGCCGGGCTGAGCTCCTCCGCCGCCATCGAGGTGGCGAGTGCGCTGGCCCTGATGAGCCTCAACGGGGCGCGTCTGCCGCTTCCCGAGATCGCCAAACTTTGTCAGAGAGTTGAAAACGATTTCATCGGCGCCCGCGTCGGCATCATGGACCAGTTCATCTCCTGCCTGGGCCGGGCCGGGCACGCCTTGCTCCTCGATTGCCGTTCGCTCGAGTACAAGCTGGTTCCCATTCCTCAGAACCTCCTGCTCGTAATCTGCAACACCATGGTGAAACACGAACACGCGGGCGGCGCCTATAACACCCGGCGCGCGGAGTGCGAGCAGGGAGTAAAGGCGCTGGCCCGCTGGTATCCCGGCATTAAGGCCCTGCGCGACGTTTCGGTGGCGGAGCTCGAGCGCCACGCTGCCGATCTGCCCGCCACCATCTACAAGCGCTGCCTGCATGTGGTTTCGGAAAACCAGCGGGTGCTGGAAGCGGCTGACGCACTGCGGGCCGGGGACGTCAAGCGCTTTGGCGAACTGATGGAGCAGTCGCACCGAAGCCTGCGCGATCTCTACGAAGTAAGCTGCCGTGAGCTGGATGTCATGGCGGAACTGGCGGAGTCTCTTCCCGGCTACTGCGGCGGGCGCATGACCGGGGGCGGCTTCGGGGGTTGTACGGTCAATCTGGTGAAGGCCCCGGACGCCGCGAACTTTGCCCGGCAGATCGGGGAACGTTATCACGCCGCCTTCGGGATCAAACCTGACATCTACATTTGTTCCGCCGCCGACGGCGCCAGCGCCGCCAACAGCACCGCCTGAAGCGCAGGCCATCCCCCTAGCGCTGCTCTCGCAGCAGGTCTTCCAGGTCGCCCATCTTCTCTCCCAGCGCATTCAGCTTCCGGGCCAGACCTTGAATCTCAGTCTCAGCGCGCCGGTTTACGTCGAAATCCAGCTCGCCGCGCAGACGGTCCTTTGTATCCTGCCGGTTCTGGCTCATCATGATGACCGGGGCTTGCACCGCGGCCAACATGGAGAGAAAGAGATTGAGCAAAATGAAGGGATAGGGATCCCAGGCCCGGATACCAAGGTAGACGTTCAGGCTGGCATAAGCGATCAGTACGGTGAGAAAGCTGATGATGAAGGTCCAGGATCCGCCGAAGCCGGCCACCAGGTCAGCGACGCGGTCGCCGAAAGTAGCTTCCGATTCGATCATCTCATTGGGATTGCGGGCGGCGCGAACCCGCACCAGTTGCTGGGCGGCGTGAAACTGCCGGCCCAGCACGGTGAGCATGTCCATCCCTGCCAGAGGCTTGCGTTGCAACAGCACCGCGATGTCGTCGCGGTCCACTTCCAGACATACGGTTTCATCGACGGCGACAGCGTCGGTCTGATGGGCGGTTTGCTCGAGCATGGAGGCGAAGCCTAAGAACTCGCCTTCCGCCGGTTGGTCGACGATGACCTCCTGATGGTCTTCATCCACGGTCGTGATGCGCACCGACCCCGAAACCATCACGTAGGCCTGTCCGCCGGGATCGCCCATCTTCCAGATGCGCTGCCGGGGTGCGAACTTTTTCAACTCCACCTGGCCGGCCAGGACCGCCGCCTCTTCGTCATCGAGAAGGGCAAACAGGGGGACGCGTTTGAGGATTTCCGGGTTGCACGCCATCGTTCACCTCGTTGCGGAAAATGGTCGCAAATTGCCACCGAGCATCGCACAAACAGGGAGAGGCAACAACTGGCGAGGATGAACTACTTTTGTTCAGCGAACACCCGGGAATGGAACTGCATGACTTCTTCCATGTGGGAGAGAAAGTACGTGAGGCTGTGACCGCCGGGATAGAGATGATATTCATGTTTCACCCCGGCGGCTTGCAGTTGCCGGTGCAGCGCGGCCGCGCCGTCTTCAAAGCCGTAATCGTCGGACTGCCCGCAATTGAAGTAGATGGCCAGACGCATCAGGCCGGGAGGGTTCGCCCGGGCGAGGGCGAAGACGCTGTTCTGGTTCCAGTGGGCCACTCTGACAGGCTGGCCGAAAGCCGCTCCCAGCAGGCGGCCCAGAGGCGCGCCTGACTTTTCCGCCGCGTCCAGTTCCTTCGGAGTCTGGGTGATGAGGGCAGCGCTCTGCGCGCTGACGGCGGCGAACAAATCCGGATGGGCGAAGGCGAAGCGCAAGGCGCCATAGCCGCCCATGGAAATGCCTGTGATCGCGCGACCTGACCTGCCCGTCCGTACGCGGTATGTGTGTTCGATGTGGGGTATGAACTCCTGCAGGAAGAAGTCGCTATAACGGACCGACCCGTCGGCCGAATTAATGTAGAAGCTGCGCCGGCCCTCTGGCGCCACGATCAGGAAGTCTCCGATTTTGTGCTGGCGGCGCAGGTCTTCGATCAGCGTCCAGCCCCCGGTATCGAACAAGGTCTGCTCATTCTGGCCGAGGCCGTGCAGGAGATAGAGCACGGGATAGCGCCGGGGTGGACGTCTGGCATCAGGGGCGCCGTAGTCCGCAGGCAACTGGACACAGTAATGAACCAGCTGCCTGAGGATGCGGCTGTGGATCGCGTTGCAGTCGGTGCGACTCTGCGCCGTCGCTGCGCGAGGGAAAGAGATGAGATGAAGTAGAACCGTCAGCAGCAGAGACAGACGGGACCAACGGACCATGCAACCAGTCTACTCGTAGCGCAACGCTTGCACGGGATCGAGCCGCGCAGCCCGCGCCGCGGGATACAGGCCGGAAGCCAGGCTGACCAAGAAGGCAAACACAATGGCACTGCCCACCAGCCACCATGGCACCGACCAGAAATCTTCCGGCGGCAGCGACTGCCGCTTCAGATAGACGTTGGTGCCAAAATTGATGGCGTGGCCGATCGTCCATCCCAGAAGCACGCCCAGCATGCCGCCCAGCACGCCCATGGCGCCGGCCTCGGCGAAAAACAATGTTTTCACGTCGCCATCGCTGGCCCCAATCGCTTTCATGATGCCGATTTCCCGGCGCCGCTCGAGAATGGCCATCACCAGCGTGTTGACGATCCCGATCGAGGCCACGGCTAGAGCCAGGCTGCCGAAAATTCCCAGGAACAAGTCGAGTACGGTGAAGAACTGCCGCAGGCTGCGCGTGGCGTCAAGGATGGAGAAGGTGTTGAATCCCATTTTCTTGATGGCCTGCTCCACCGCCTCGACGTCTCGGGCGCTCCTTACCCGCACGCTGACCGTGGAATAGGTGGTTTGCCGGCTGAACCCGCGCATGCTGTCGCGCAAATCGGAGGGCTGCATGACGTGCAGGTCCTGCGCCAGCTTCAGAGGCAGGAACACGCGTGCGCGGGCCGCTCCGCGCATGCTGTCGGGATCCAGATCCGCGACCCCCACAATCTTCAGGATTTGTTCCCGTGAAACCACGGAGTAGGCGGCGCTGGCATCGTCACCCGCAGGCGAATCCGAAGGCGCGCCGGTCGCGGACGAGTTCTCAGGTGCGACCACCCGCTCCGCGAAGCGCATGAGCAGTTCCTGTCCAATCAGGGGCCTGGCCAGTTCGCTGACCGGAATCTCGTCCTCCTGGCCTGGCTTTTCCGCCTTGCCCAGCAATTCTGCGGCGAACGACTTCTGCAGGATGGCTTCGGGCGCGGTTTCGGAGGAGAAGAAACTGCCCTGGATGGCGGAAAATGCGTCATTCGATTTCGCCGAAGAGGGAATGCCCGCGACCATCACCAGGCGGGGTTTGTCCTGGTAGCGCAGTTCGGTGATGAAGCGGATGTCGGGATAAGCTTCCAGCACCTGGGGCAGCCGCTCGATTTCCTGCCTCGCCGCCTCATCCAGAGTGCGGCTTTCGGCGGCCGCAGCGCTGCTGCGTTCGTCGTCGCGGTTGAAGCCCCGCAGCTCGCGGCGGGACATGACCACTACGGTGTCGAACAAGCCTGACTTCGCCAGATGGCGCTTCGCCAGCTGCTGCAGGCCGATGCCCAGCGACAGCATCGCCACCAGGGACGCGACTCCGACCGAAATGCCGACTGTGGTCAGCGAGTTGCGCAGCGACGATTCCCGAAGATTGCGCCAGGCGAGATCGGAGAGGTCGTAGGCTTTCATCGTTCTCCCCCGCCCAGCGTGTTCGCCGGGTTAGGCTGGTCATCCACCAGCTTGCCGTCCGCCAGCAGTATCAGGCGATGCGCGTAGCGCTCCGCCAGGGCCCGCTCGTGCGTGACCATCACCACCGTCATGCCCAGGGTCTGGTTGAACTCGCTGATGAAGTTCATGATCTCCACGCCGGTATGGCTGTCGAGATTGCCGGTCGGCTCGTCCGCCAGCAGCAGCTTCGGCTGGTTGATCAGGGCCCGCGCCAGGGCCGCGCGCTGCTGCTCGCCGCCGGAGAGCTCGCTGGGGCGATGGCTCATCCGCGCGAGCAACCCTACCCGCTCCAGGGCCTTGCGGGTTAGAGCCGGACGCTGGCCGCGGTCCACCTCCGCGAAGCGCAAAGGCAGCTCAACGTTTTCCGCCAGGGTCATGCGCGAGAGCAGGTTGAAGGATTGGAAAACCATGCCCACCGTGCGCAACCGGTGCCTGGCCAGCTCCTCGCGGGAAAGCTGGGACAAATCCCGCTCCTGCACCATCACCGTGCCCGAAGTGGGCCGATCCAGTCCCGCGATGACATTCAGTAGCGACGATTTGCCCGATCCCGAGCTGCCCAGCAGGGCCACAAACTCGCCAGCGCGTACCTGGAGTGAGATGCCGTCCACCGCCCGGATTAAAGACTCACCCATCCGGTAATGGCGGCAGACGTTCACCAGGCGCACCGCGCAGGAGGGCGATGCGCGGGTTAACTCCTCCAGCTGGGCGTTCAATGGTGCGGGACCCGCGGTCATTCCGGTCTAACGAATCTCTCCTCTCATTAGACGCAATGCGTCGGCGGAGTTGACTTCTGCGTCACCGTTTTTTGCGGGGACCTGATTTTCTGCGGCCACGAGTGTGTCTCCCTCGCCGGGCGCGAGGAACAGGTTGCTCTCCAGGCCCTGCTGCCGGGTGTAGAGATCGAAGTATCTCCCGCCCAGGGCGTAGAGCGCTTCATGCGTGCCGCGCTCCACAATCTGCCCCTGTTCCACGACCAGAATCTGGTCGGCGCGACGGATGGTCGAGAGCCTGTGGGCGATGACAAAGGTCGTGCGGCCCTGCATCAGATACGAAAGTCCGTGCTGAATGAGCGCTTCGGACTCCGAATCCAGGCTTGACGTGGCTTCATCCAGGATCAGGATGCGCGGCTCGGCCAGGATGGCACGCGCAATCGAAATGCGCTGCCGCTGGCCGCCGGAGAGCTTCACTCCCCGTTCGCCCACGACGGTTTCGTACTTGTCGGGAAAGCTTTCCGCAAACTCGTCCACGCGCGCGATGCGGCAGGCGCGCATGAGGGCTTCCGGGCTGGCTTCGGGCCGCGAAAAGGCGACGTTCTCCCGGATGGTTCCGTCGAACAGGAAGGACTCCTGCAGCACAACGCCCAGTCGCGTGCGGTAGGAATCCAGCCGCACCGTGCTCAGGTCCTCCCCGTCCACCAACACCTTGCCTTCGGCGGGGATGTAAAAAGCCGAAATACAACCTATTAACGTCGACTTTC
>CAYOZX010000119.1:0-10467 GCA_964408515.1 uncultured Acidobacteriaceae bacterium
AAGGGTTATGCCCAGCAGGAGCAAACCGTGTTCGGCGACATCGCCAAGGCGCGCTCCGCCTTGCTGTCGGCGGGAACGCCCGCGGACAAGATCTCCGCCAATCGACAGCTGGACACCGCTCTCGGCCGCCTGCTGGTGATCGTGGAGAACTATCCTCAGCTGAAGTCGAACGAAAATTTTCTGCGGCTGCAGGACGAACTGGCTGGAACCGAGAACCGCATCGCCGTGGAGCGCAAGCGCTACAACGACATCCTGCAGGACTACAACACCTATCTCCAGCAGTTCCCACACAACGTCTTTGCGGGATGGGCGGGATTCAAGGTGAACGATGCCTATTTCCAGGCAGCCGAGGGGTCGCGGGCGGTTCCCAAGGTCAATTTCTCACCGTCTACCGCGGCTCCGCAGACTGCACCCCAGCCTGCGCCTGCGAAATAGTGTGCAAGCAGACTTCTCTGTCGAACTGGGCCGCGAGGACGAAGCCCTGGAACTTCCCTGGGCCGCCGCCAGCGGCCCGCGCTACTACGACCTGAAACAACACCCGGAGCTGCTGGCCGAAATCGAAGAGGCTCGGACGGCGCCAGAATTGGGCGAGTTTCTTTCCGCCGTCAACTCCCAAGCCAGCATCCTGGAAACGGCCAAGTGCGATGCCTGGCCCAGCACGGAGTTCAATGCCGAGGAAGAGGTCTTCGGGGCCGCCTGCAAATTCTGCAGCTATGTGGACCTGCTCTTTTCCGCCTCGGCGGCGCGCTTCTCGTTTGCCGGCCACGAAGGCCTGGCCCGGCGGCTGGTCGACCTGCTGAAGCGGGTGCCGGAAATTCCTGCAGCCGCCGAGTTGATCATCCGCCGCTGCGTTTACCACCAAGGCCCGCAGATGCGCGACGGCCTCTACCTCACGCTCTATGTTTCCGGATACGGCGATGACGAACAGCAAGCCCGGCGGCACTGGGCGATTGGGTTGAAACTGGTGGAAAATGCGGTCCGGCAGATTTCAGCCGAATCGAGGCGGTGAGTAGACCTGGCCGCCTGGTCTTTCCGAAGGCTTCAGCCGTAAGAATCTGTTGTTCATCAACCCGAGTAGCGGTTCCCTCGCCCACCTTCACCGATTTCAAGCGGGTGCAGACGGCCGGGCGGGAACCACGGCAGCCCGCTTCAGCCGCGTCCGCAGGATCGACAGCAGCAACATGGCAAGGAAGATCACAACCAGCCCATACGATGCGGTCTGAATGTCGACCCTGCGCTTGGGCAGAATCGAAAACCGCCCGTAAACAAATTCGATGTGAACCCAGTAGACGAGCAGCGAGGTCTGCCCCAGTTGCGACAGCGGACTGAAGCCCCACTGCCCAGGACCCCAGCGGCACCAGCCATAGCCGCCAGACAGGATCAGCAGCAACAACCCCACGCGCAGAAGAAAAAAGTTCGGGCTCGTGTGCCAGTAGTCGTACACCGCATAGATATCCTCCCGCCTGCTATCCAGCCAGCGCGAGAGGAAGATCAACGTCGCGCCAGCGGGCGCGGCCAGGAGAAAGGTTGTGGATTCGTGCCGGCGCACCCAGTCCGACCGAAGGCAGAAGCCGGTTGCCAGTCCTGCGAAGGCAAACCCCGTCCAGGGGAAAATGGGGAAGAGCCAGGCCTGCGGCTGACCCAGATTGTGCACGCCGTTGATGTACGACTGCAGCGGCCAGGGCAGCCAGCCAGGGCGCCAGGTGGTCCACAGGGGAGGAGTGAGGAGGGAAATACCAGCCGCGCCCGCCGCTGCGGCCGCAATCAGAGCCAGCCTGACCTGTGGTCCCCGGTTCCATCTCAGGACACCCCAGCATGCAGCCCCCATCAGCATCATGGAAACGCCGATGGTGTTCAAAATGTCCACACGCAGCAGGTCGCTCCACGGCGCCCACCCCCAGGCGATCAGGTATTCTTGCAGCCGGAACAACAGTCCGAGACCAAAGACTTCGGCGCCGCGCAGAATCGTAGCCCGCGCAATCCGGCCCGCCGTCTGTCCCGTTTGCCGCAGCTTGTCGGTCACCAGCGCGAAGGAGATTCCGGCCAGAAAGAGAAACAGCGGCGCCGGCAGCGTGCCGCCCAGTTGCGACCACATGAAAAACGTTGTCTTGCGCCCTCCCTCGTTCAGCCAGGAGTCATAACAGTGGGTCTGAAACATCAGCACGCAGGCCAGACCGCGCATCCAGTCGATGTAAGCCAGCCGGGAGGTAGAGCGTGTGGACATTCGGTGCTGCGGAAGTATAAGCCCAAGAGTTGAGCTCAAGAGTTGAGCTCAAGAACCAGGCAGACTGAATGTAACTCCCAGCATCTGGCGAACCGGTATCAGCCTCTGAAGATTGGCGGCCTAGTGCCGGGTGCAAGAAAGAACCAACAGCACAAACGCGTTCCAGCAGACTACGCCCACGTAGAACAGATTGATCACCCAGACCAGTTTCCGCAGGCGCATCGCGATCAGCACGGCAGCCACCTTGCTGGCGACGACACCCCCAGTGGGCCCCAGAACCGCGGCGAGCCGACCGACAAAGGGATTGAGTTCAAACCCGCCGTACCGGAAAGCCAGCAATGTGGTTATCAGGTCGAGGATCTGCAAAACGATGAAGCTGGTCTTGGCCTGCAGGATTTTCGCCACTTGCCCCATCGCTCCACCTCACCACCGGCCGCGAAAGCCGGAAAGTTTCGATGCAACCCATATTCTCCGAGCGGTCCTGCCTCCGCAAAGTAACTTTGGTGCTTACAGCCTCTTAGCGCCATCGGCGAGGCCTGCGAAGGACTTCCGGCTGGTCCCCTAGACACGTTGGGAAGCCTGCCAAGCATTGACTTGTGCAGCCGGGCGTCCTAAGATGCACGTCCCGTAGGCAATGTGCCGAGGAATCAATACTTTACTTTGGTCGCGACGTGGCGAGGTATGGCCCGGAAGGCAGAAAAATGTTCTACCGTTCGCCTAGCGTCTTCCCGCGCAGAACGCTGCTCTTTTTCTTTCTCCCGATATTAGTCGCCGTGGCGTGGACAGCGCCGCGCAAGGACCAGGCTCAGGATGCGAACGCGGTCGTGGTGGCAATCGCCGACGTGCACGGCGACTTTGACGACTTTGTCTCGATTCTGCAGCGGGCCAAGCTCATAGATAGCGAACATCATTGGATCGGTGACAAGACCACGCTGGTGCAGGTCGGCGATCTCCTGGACCGCGGGCCCAAGCCCCGCGAGGTCATGGACTTGATGATGGCGCTGGAAAAGGAAGCGCCCAAGTCTGGGGGACGCGTCGTAAGCCTGCTGGGTAACCACGAGGTCATGAATATCATGGGTGATCTGCGCTATGTCACCCCGGAAAACTACGCCAGTTTTGCCGATAGCAAATCGGAAGAGCGCAGGAAGTCTGCCTACGAAGAGTACACGAAGTGGCGCAAGAATCATCCCCAGTTGCTGGCCGAACTGCCCCAGCCGATGGAGCTCACTGAGGCCGAGTGGATGGCGCGGCACCCGGCCGGGTTCGTCGAGCAGAGGGAAGCCTTTGGCCCCGATGGAACGTACGGCAAATGGCTGCGCGGACACTCCGCTCTGGCGAGAGAGGGCCGGGCGATCTTCCTGCACGGAGGAATCCATCCCAGCCTGGCGCACCTGAACCTGGATACGATCAACTCGCATATCCGGGACGAAATCAAAACCTTCGACTCCGTCAAGCAATACCTGGTGAGCGAGAAGGTGATCCTGCCGTTCTTCACTTTGCAGGAGTTTTCCGTAGTGGTGCAGGCACAAATTATGGCGGAGCGCAAATCGCGGGTTCCTTCGGATGAGCAGAGGCAGGCACGCATTATGCAGTTTCTGGGCTACGGAGACTGGCTGAGTGTTCGGCCGGATGGGCCGCTCTGGTTTCGCGGCTATGATCAGTGGAGCGACGAAGAGGGCGCGGCACAGGTGGACAAGCTGCTGGAAGCGTACAAAGCCGACAGAATCGCCGTGGGGCACACGGTTCAGAAGAACGGCCGGATGCGGACCCGGTTTGGCGATCGCGTGTTTCTGATCGATACCGGCATGCTGAGCAGCTACTATCCCGGCGGCAGAGCTTCCGCACTGAAGATCGAGGGCGGCGCCAAATTCACCGCGGAATATATGGACCAGGAGGTGGTGTTGCTCGCGCCGGCCAGCGTTTCCCGGCGGAACACCAACGGGGACGGCCAGGATTTCGGCACCCTCGCCAGCTACGCCTTCGGCGTAGCGCGCTCCGAACCGGTTCCGGTCTCCGCCCGATGAAGCAACCGAAGGCGCACGTTGAGAGGCACGCAGGATGAAAAAGTGGATTGAACGCGCCCTGAATGTCCACTCCGGCGATCTCGGTCGCGGTACCCTCCTGTGCTCCTGTTTGTTCCTCGCCATCACCACCTACAAGGTTGGGGGCGTGGCCGGGGCTGCTCTATTCCTCTCGCGATATCCGGCCAGCCTGCTGGCGTATGCCGATATTTCCAGCTCGGTGCTGGTGGCGGTCGTGGTGGCCGGCTTTGTCTTCGTGGCACGCCGCGTTCCTTTTCAGCGCCTCCTGCTGGGCAGCACGCTGTTTCTGGCCTCGAATTGCGCCCTGTTCTGGGGCCTGATCCACTATCTGCATCTGGCCTGGCTGTATCCCATGTTCTACATCTGGGTGAAGGTGCTTGGGGTTCTGCTGCCGACCCAGATCTGGACCCTGGCGAACTACGTGCTGACCACGCGCGAGGCCAAGCGTGTGTTCGGCATGGTCGGCGGGGGCGGCATCGCGGGCTGGATTTTTTCCGGTTTTTTTTCCAAGTCCGTGGCCAAGAGTCTCGGCACGGAGAGCCTGTTGCTGGGCATGGTGCTCTTTCTGCTGATTTGTTCCGTGCTGATTGTCGTGATCTGGCGTGGCCCCTGGGCCGCCCAGGGCCAGGCTCAGGAAGACAACGAGAAATCGGAGGAAGGGGAGCGGAGAAACCTCATCGGCAGCATGCGCCTGGTGTTTTCTTCCTCTTACCTGAAAGCCATTGCAGCCGTGATTTGTATTGGCTCGCTGGTGACCACGCTGACGGGCTGGCAGTTTCTGGCCATCGCGCAGCAAGTCCTGCAGAAGAAGGATGCGCTGGCAGCTTTCTTTGGGGACTTCAATTTCTACGCCGGCATTCTCTCGCTGGCCTTCCAGCTGCTTATAACGCCGCGCTTCCTGCGACGGTTTGGTATTGGGGCGTCGTTGCTGGCGCTGCCTACAACCGTTTTTCTGGCCTCTGCCGGAGTGCTGACTTTTGGCACACTGAGTTCCGTGGTCGTGCTCAAGGCTTTTGACCAGGTGCAGCGCTACTCGCTCGACAAGTCAGCCGCCGAACTGCTCTATCTGCCCGTCCCCACCCGGATCAAGATCAGGGTCAAGTGGTTCATTGATACCGTGATCTGGCGTCTGGGGGACGGACTGTCCGGACTGACCGTTCTCATTTTTGCCACCACTCTGCATATATCCGCGCGTCAAATGAGCGCGATCGTGCTGGTGATGGTGGCGGGATGGCTCGTGGCCGTGTCGGCGGCCAAGCGGCAGTATGTGGCGACTTTGAAAGAGAGCATCAGCCAACACCGTGTGGATGTGGAACAAGCGTCCGCATCGGTCCTGGACCGTTCGACCGCCGAATTGCTGGCGTCCAAGCTTTCGGCGTCCGATCCCAAGGAGATTCTCTATGCCCTGAGCCTGTTCGAAGTGGAGCGGCAGAGGGCCGCGCACCCCGTCATAAGGAGCCTGCTGTCCCATCCCGCGGCAGGGGTGCGGCAGAAAGCCATCACCATTCTTTCCGATGCCAATGACAAAGCGGCACGGCCGGATATCGAGCGCCTGCTCAAGGATCCGGACCTCAACGTACGCACAGAGGCGCTGCTCTACCTCACCCACCACGCGCACGTGGATCCGCTGGAACTGATGCAGGATGAGGGCGATTTCGCGGATTTCTCGGTTACTTCGGCAGTGGTGGCCTATCTGGCGCGCCCCGGAGAGACCCAAATCCTGGAGGCGGCGCAGCAGATTCTGACCAGCATGGTGGGCGAGCCGTCGCCCGATCGGCAGCGCCACCGCGTGGAGGCGGCGCGGCTTCTTGGCGAACTGCCCGACAGCTTCGATCCCCTGCTTTCCCATCTTCTGACCGACCCCGATCCGGCGGTGGCGCGGGAAGCCGTCCATGCCGTGGGAAAGTTGCGCAAGCGACGCCTCGTGCCCGAACTGCTGGACCGACTGTCGCATCCCGAGCTGCGTGCGGATGCGGCTAAGGCCTTGAGCGAGTTTGGCGATTCCATCGTCGGCGCCTTGCGGGACCACCTGGGCGACCACAATATCTCTCTCGAGGCGCGACGGGAAATTCCCGGCATCATGGCGAAGATCGGCACGCTCTCCGCGGCCTCGGTGCTGATGGAGAAGCTGCTTGAAAGCGATACCATGTTGCGCTTCCGCATCATCAGTGCCCTCAACAAGTTGCAGCGTCTGCATCCTGAGATTGAGACCGACGTCCAGATGCTGGAGATGGTTTTGGGAGCTGAAATTCTCGGGCACTATCGCTCCTATCAGATTCTCGACAAGCTGGGTGCGCCACAAAACAGCGACGATCAGGTCGCACGGGCGCTGTCCGAATCCATACAGCAGGAATTGGAGCGCATTTTTCGCCTGCTCGGCCTGCTCCATCCCCACCTGGACGTCCATAGCGCCTACCTGGGGTTGCAGTCCAAGAATGTCGCCGTGCATGACAACGCTCTCGAATTCCTGGATAACGTCCTGAAGCCCCAGTTGCGCGAAATGCTGGTGCCCCTGCTCGATGGCAAGGTCACGACCCATGAGCGGGCCCAGTTGGCGCAACGGCTGGTGCACACCAAGATCGAGAATCAGGAGCAGGCGGTGGCGGCGCTGGTAACCTGCGACGACCCTTGGCTGCGGTCTTGCGGCGCCTACGCTATCGGCGCATTCGGCATGAAGTCCCTGGAGGCAGAATTGGACCGCTGCCTGGCCGATACCGACCCTCTGCTGCGGGAAACCGCACGCGCAGCCAAGGTGCGGCTGGAATCGCTGGTGGCGAAGTCCTGAAACTCAACGCGATCCGCCCAGGGGCGGATCAACGGTTTTCGGCGCCTGGCTTTCAGGCGACCGATTTATGTGGGCTCGGCCCGGAGAGGAAAGTCCCATGAAAGCACTTCAGCGACAGTGGAGTAGAGTGGCATTGGCTGCGGCAGTCTGTTTGCTTTTTCCCCGGCTCGGCAGAGCGGCAGATGAACCCGCACTCACCAAGGATCAAATCAAGGATTTCCTGCTGCACGCCAAGGTCGTAGCCAGCAAGCAAACCGCCAAAGGCGTCACCCAGCCCTGGCGTTTGACGTTGAGCAATGGGACCATCACCCACGACGCTTCCTACCAGGCGATCGACGAACATAAGCCCTCAGCCACCCTGTCCAGCGGCCGCACGGAAATGAATTTCGTCGATTCTTACAAGTACAACATCGCCGCCTATGCCCTCGCGGAACTGCTGGGCCTGGATGACATGATGCCGGTGTACGTCGAGCGCTCCTGGCAGGGCAATCCGGGCTCGATCAGCTGGTGGTTGCCGGTCAAGATGGACGAGCCGGACCGCGTCAAGAGGAAGATTCAGGTCCCCGACCCCGACGCCTGGGACAACCAGATGTACAAGGTCAGGGTCCTCGACCAGCTGGTGTACGACGCCGACCCCAACCTCACCAACGTGCTGATCGGCGAGAATTTCCAGATCTGGAGGGTCGACTTCAGCCGCGGCTTCCGGCTCCACAAGGACTTGCAGAACCCGGATGACCTGAAACGCTGCGACCGGCAACTGTTCGATAAGCTCAAAGCCCTCGACGGCAACGAACTCGCCACCAGGACCAAGCATTACCTGACCAAGGATGAGGTTAAAGCGGTTATGGCGCGGCGGGACAAGATCGTGGAGCACTTCCAGAAGCTCCTTGCTGAAAAAGGCGAGAAGGAAGTGCTGTATTGAAGATTGTCCGCGCCCGTGTCGCGAGGTTGGCCGCCTGACGATTCTGGCCCTCGTCGCGGGAGGGGCCTTGCTCTTTTTGGTCCCAAGGTCTATTGTTTTGCCGGTCTCCGCATCAAGCCAAGGCAAGGAGGATTTCCTATGGTGAAGAAGTTTCTTAGTCTGCTGTTCGTGGCCGTGTTGGTGGTCCCGGTGTCAATTCTCACTGCCCAGGAGAAGATGGCAAAGGAGGGCCGCTGGGAAGGCATGGTGGCAAGAACGAGTCCTGACAAGTCCACGCTGACGATTCGCAAGGTCGGTTCCAGTGTGGAAAAGACTGTCATGTACGACAGCTCTACCAAGTGGGTCAGCCAGGAGCATGGCAGCAAGAAAGTCAATGACATTGATGCCAGCCAGGTCAAGGACAACGACCGGGTGATCTGCAAGGGTACTTGGGACAAGGATGGCGTCATGCACGCGACGCTGATTTCCAAGCGGCTAACCAACTAGCCGTGCCGTTCCGCTCTGGTATTTTGCGGTGCGAGGGGCCGGAGTCCGCATGCTTCGGCCCCGCACTCTCCTTTCGCCCCTCAGGGTCCTGAGGGTCCTCTTCTCGTCCTCTTTTCGGGCGCTTCGCATTCCCGCACGCCAATCTTTGCTGCTTGAACAGGCGGCGTGCCCTTTATTTTTGTTAGAGATAGCTCGGACAGACTGCATGGTTTTCGGGGCAAAATGGTGCAGCAATCAGGCCCGGCCGAGGCGCCGCCGTCCGATCACGAGTGCGAGTCCGGAGTACACGAGCAAAGAGGTCCCTCTGGGGCTCTGAGTGCAATCAGTTAGCGACAGTTAACTTTCGGCTTGCCTTTGTCATCCACCCACAATATTAGCCTCGTGCACTTCCTTTGCTGCACGGAGCCCTGATTGTAGTGCACCCTGCATCCAATAGGGCCATCCGGATAAGTGTTCGCCAGCAAAATGCACTCGGCCCTCTGGCCTTTCAAGTCCGACACACAACGTGGTTAATTGGCCAGGCGAATGTTCGCTACCAGCCCCACCGGCCCAAGGGTCCGCCGGCCAGACTTTTGAGACGCATCCCTCCAAGTTATCGAGCAATCCAGGGTGCAGCTTTTCCATTTCCTGGGAAACGAATGCGGTGCGCGCCTCAGGACCCATTGCTCCAGCCCGTTGCCCGACGCCCACTAACATGTAGGATGCCAGCAATCCTCGGGTTCCCGGCTGATCGAATGTTGGGTGAAAGACCTCCTGCGGCAGGTCGGAACTTCCAAATCCGTTGCAACCATCCTTTTCCCAGAAGCGCGAACTGCACTGCATTATGACTCGCGTCACTGTGTCATATCTCAGCTCCGCGATAGCTTTCCGCCGTTGCTCGGAAAAAGGCGGCTGGACTTCAACCCTCCGCAGTGGAGGAAACGGCACCGCGCAGATCAGGCGGTCGGCCTCAAATGTGCGATGAACTCCCGACTGAATTGCGATCGCACGGACCCGGTCGGAAGTCTGCTCGATGCGCACTACGGGAGATCCGTAGTGAATCTTCTCTTTGAGTTTTTCAGCGAACGCCTTGGGGAGTTTGTCATTTCCACCGTCGATTTTGTACCGGATGGTCTCCCGCAACGGATACCAGTCATCGCGCAGATTCCATAACAAAGAGACGGGGTCATCCTCCGCGCTGGCGTAAGGATATTCCAGAAGTTCGATGGCGCCGTGGGATGCGCCCCGCTCTTTCAAGAATTGTGCCGTCGTCATGCTGTCATATGTCTTCGCTGAGCCGGTCGGCCAGTCAGGTGTCCTGGGATCGCCGATGTCATTCAAAGCGTCGCCGAGATATTTCTGCAGAAGGCCCGACATTCCCAGCCGCCGCTCTTCCGCGGTCAGGTTGAGAGGTACCTCGGAAAGGTCGAGGTCTGCCCAGGACCGAGCTTTGATTCGCTTCCCTCCGATCAGGTAGACCATCGACAGCTTGTTCGGAAAAAACGGGACGAGAGTCAGGCCGAAATGCTTCACATAATGGAGGGTTAGATCATGATTGTCGGGAATTCGTGCTGCTCCCGCTTCAGCATAAAGGCCGTCGGAGAAGGGTTCGCGCAAGGTCTGAACACGACCGCCGGAGCGTAGCTGCGCCTCAAGAACGATTACGTCGTGGCCCGCCTGGGTCAGCTCATAGGCGGCAACCAGTCCGGCCAGCCCCGCGCCGAGAACCAAAACCTTCTTCGGAGATGTGGTGTGCGATAACTCTTGTGGAGTAAAGCTCCAGCTCAGCGGCGGAGCCAATCGCGCCGATGCTGCGAGAATACCGAGCTTCAAAAATTCTCGGCGGTTGACTGGGATGGACATTGCAAACCCCACGCGGATCTGATGTCGCTAATTCAACCGGAATTGTACTCAGGCAGATGTTGAATGGGTAGTCGGCGACACGGAAACTATTTGTCAGTTGGTGAACAATTGCCAATTACGGTCACAATCCCAGAAAACCGAGCGGCCGCTGGGCGTGTTGTCGGCC
>CAYOZX010000120.1:0-10449 GCA_964408515.1 uncultured Acidobacteriaceae bacterium
TTCGCTCATTGAGGGTTTTGGGCGTCATCGCGATGTTTCAACAGCTATTCAGGGATGGTTCTCAGACAGAGCTTTGTCGTCCTCTGGCCCTTCTACGAGGATCACCACGGCGGCAGCGAATGCGACCATGATGCTTGCCGCTTTCGCATATTGAATAGCAGCTGCAAGCGATTCCGACACCAGTCCTTGAACGGGACTAAGCAGAACTCCCGGAATCCATCCAACCACCAGAATGCGCTCCTTACCCTGAAGGCTCCGAGGAAAAGCGATACATAGAAAAAGCAAGCAGCCGTAAAGCGCCACATTGGCTGCCAAAACGGCCCATGCAGGAAGTAAGTAGTCGAGTGCCAGAATCCAGTGAAAGTGGTGCGGAGACTGCCAGAACGCAGCCCGAAAGGTCAGCACAGCGATGTAGCCAGTCAACGCTACGCCGATTGCGGCAGTGAATCTATTCCTGATAAGCCGAGGCTTCTGCTCCTGTTGCGCCACCTTGAGCGCGATTATACTGTGACCGCATCCTAACTGTTGAAATCAGGCGATTACACTCAAAATCCACCTGCATTGGGCTTGGATCGGGCCTATGAGTTGACCCCAAGCTGGGTAGAAATGAGCGTGTTCACAACGCAGGCAAGGGGTGTGTACATCTACGCACGCAATACATATATACCCGCCTCGCGGTTGACTTGTCCACTTGCCGCCCCTAACATGGCAAGCCTTGCGCTTTGCTGCCGGCGCGCGCCCGCCATGATCGGCCAGACCATTTCGCACTACCGCATTGTCGACAAGCTGGGTGGAGGCGGCATGGGGGTGGTGTACAAGGCGGAAGACACGCGCCTGCACCGCTTCGTCGCCCTCAAGTTCCTGCCCGATGAAGTTGCCCGCAATGCCCAGGCCCTGAGCCGTTTCCAGCGCGAAGCGCAGGCGGCCTCGGCGCTCAATCATCCCAACATCTGCACCATTTACGACATCGGGGAAGAAAGCGGGCAGGCGTTCATCGCCATGGAGTTCCTGGAAGGCCGGACGCTGAAGCACATGATCGCGGGGCGGCCGATCGAACTGGACATCCTGCTGGCGCTCTCGACGGAGATCGCCGACGCGCTCGACGCCGCCCACGCCAAGGGCATCATCCATCGCGACATCAAGCCGGCCAATATTTTTGTCACCGAACGCGGGCACGCCAAGATTCTGGATTTCGGCCTGGCGAAGGTGACCAGCAGCGGCAGCGGCGCGGTGGACGCCGCCGGCGTGCTCTCCCAGGCCACGGCCATGAGCGAAGACCACCTCACCAGCCCCGGCTCGACGCTGGGCACGGTGGCGTACATGTCTCCCGAGCAAGCCAAGGGCAAGGAACTGGACGCGCGCACCGACCTGTTCTCGTTTGGCGCCGTGCTGTACGAGATGGCCACGGGGACATTGCCCTTCCGCGGGGACACCTCCGCGCTGATTTTCAACGCGATCCTGGAAAAGCTGCCCACCCCGCCCATCCGGTTGAATCCGGATGTTCCCGCCGAACTGGAACGTATCATCGGCAAGTCGCTGGAAAAGGACCGCAATCTGCGCTATCAGCACGCCGCCGACATGCGCGCCGACCTGCAGCGCCTGAAGCGTGACACGGACACGGGCCGGGCGGTGGCGGCCAGCTCCGGTGCGGTAGCCGCGGTGCAGGAGCCGCCGCCGGCCCATCCTTCGAGCGTGGCCCCGCCCGCGGCCGGATCAGGTTCTGCCGGGGCGGCGGCGCTGGCTTCGATTCCTTCGTCCTCTTCAGTGAAAGTGGCGGAAGTGGCGCCACGCCCGCCAGGGAAGAAGATCTGGAAAATCGCGGTTTCGGCGGCGGCGCTGGCAGTGGCGCTGGCCGCCGGGATTTTCTTCTATGCCCGCCGCCCGCGGGCGCTTACGGAAAAGGATTCCATCCTGCTGACAGATTTCGTGAACACCACCGGCGACAGCGTCTTCGACGGCACTTTGAAGCAGGCGCTGGCGGTGCAACTGGAGCAGTCGCCGTATCTGCACCTGGTACCGGAGTCGCGCATCCAGGAGGCGCTGCGCTACATGGGGCGCAAGCCGGATGAGCGCATCACCGCCGATGTCGCCCGGGAAATCTCCCTGCGTGAGGGCATCAAGGCCGTGCTCACCGGTTCGATCGCCAGCCTGGGCAATCACTATGCGATCACGGTGGCCGCGGTCAATCCGCAGTCGGGAGACTCACTGGCGCGCGAGCAGATGGAGGCCGACTCCAAAGAGCAGGTGCTGAAATCGCTGGATAAAGCCGCTTCCAGCCTGCGGCAGAAGCTCGGCGAATCGCTGGCGTCGGTCCAGCAGTTCGCCAAGCCGCTGGAACAGGCGACCACATCTTCGCTCGACGCTCTCCAGGCCTTCAGCCAGGGACAAGCCGAACATCAGAAGACCGACGACGTGGCTGCGATTCCGCACCTCAAACGGGCCGTGGAGCTTGATCCGAACTTTGCCATGGCCTATGCCACGCTGGGAGTGGCGTATGGGAACCTGGGAGTGAGCAAGCAGCAAAGCGCAGCTCTTCGCAAGGCCTACGATCTGCGGGAACGCGCGAGCGAGCGGGAAAAGCTTTACATCATGGGCCACTACTACGGGGAGATCACCATTGATGGAGAAAAGGCCCTGGCGGTGTATGAACAATGGCGGCAGACGTATCCCCGAGATACGGTCCCCTGGGACAATGGGGCGCTGGTTTCCGCCGCGCTGGGGCGGCACGAGCAGGCGCTGCAGTTGGCGCTCCAGGCCATGCGTTTGAGCGCCAACGATCCCTATGCCTTCCAGAATGCAGCCGGCGCCTACCTGTCGCTGAACCGCTTCGATGAGGCGCGCAGCCTGGTGGAGCAGGCTGTGGCGCAAGGCCTGGGCAGTGAAGGTCTGCGCTTCACAGCCATAGACCTGGCCCGCATCCGCGGCGACCAGGACGCCTACAACCAGCAGATGGCGGCGGTGGCCGGCAAGCCCAGTGAGTATTTCGTCGTTTTCATCCATGCCATGTGGCAGGACTCTTTAGGGCAAATCAGGGCGGCGCGCGAATCCTGGGCGAAGGCGCGCAGCCTGGCTACCCAGGCCGGAGCGAAGGATTTTGCGGCAAATCTCGCGGCCATTGAGGCCATGCGGGATGCCAACCATGGGTTTATGGCTGAGGCCCGGCAGAAGGCGTCGCTGGCTCTCACCATGTCCGACGAGTTCGGCTCGCGTGCCGTTGCAGCGGAGGCTTTTGCCGCTGCCGGCGACCTGGCCAAGTCGAGGGCCGTCGTGGAGACGCTCAACCGGGATTTCCCTGACAACCGACTGATGCAGATCCAAAACACAACCACAACAGCGGCCTTCCAAAAGATGCAGCAGAACCAACCCGCCGAGGCCGTCGCTGCCTTGGAGGCAGTGCGTCCGTACGAGTTGGGTAACGGCCCCAACGGTCTCTTCTTCGATCCTACCTATGTTCGTGGGCTGGCCTACCTTCGCTTGAGAGATGGCGCCAAGGCGGCGGGCGAATTTCAGAAAATTCTTGACCATCGTGGCGTCGCGGCCAGCTCGGAGCAATACTGCCTGGCGCAGCTTAACCTGGGACGGGCATACGTCCTCTCCGGCGATCCCGCCAAGGCCAGGAAGGCATATCAAGACTTCCTGGCCATGTGGAAAGATGCCGATCCCGATGTGCCGGTGCTCATCCAGGCCAAGGCGGAGTACGCCAAGTTGCAGTGACCTGGCGGGCGGACAGGAGGTTCCGCCCCACAACCCGGCCGGATGGTATGATTTCTCCTTCCTGGATCAGCGCATGCGTTCCCTGCCCAGGCAGGGTCCCGCGCTGCGATGGTCCTGCTTCATGCGTCTACGCCGCAGACTCTACATCGTGCTGGGCGTGCTGCTGTTTGGGGCCGCCATCGCGCTGGCCGTGGTTCTGCGCCGGCATGCCCCCCCTGAACCCGCCCGGCTGCTGCCCGGTGCCGACAGCTTCATCTATGTGAATCTGAAGTGGATCCGCCGGGCACACGTTACGGGACAGCTGCCCGATGTTCCGCATGATCCCGAATATGAGCAGTTTCTTGAGGCCACCGGATTCCATTTCGAACGGGACCTGGAGCAGGCGGCCTTCGCCATCCACTACCCTGCCACCAGGGCGAGCCAGCTTGGCGAGCCCCGGCCCTTGCGGTTTTCTGAGGTTTTCATTGGCCAGGTGGACAATGAAAAACTGCACGCTTACCTCCGCAAGCTGGCCGCCTCGGTAGACAACTACGAATCGATAGACATCTACAACATTCCCCTGGAGGGCCGAACCCTGCGAGTGGCGATTCTGGCTGTGGATACGGTGGCGGCCTCGAACCACGACGATCCCCAGGTCATTCGGGGCATTATCAAGCGCTCGCGCAAGCTGGCCTCACCCTTCGGCGGCCCGGCGCTGTTGCGCCGCTACTACAAGTATGTTCCGATCGCCAGCCTGGGTTGGGCGATCCTCAAGGTCGATCCCAAGGAAGGCCTGCCCGGAAGGAATGCCCTCTCGTTCCTCTTTACCACGCCAGCGACAGTGGTGGCCTCGGCGCGCTACATCCCCATCCCCAAGGGTGTGCACTTCCGCGCCGAGGCGTTCACGGGGAGTAACGACGACGCGCAGCGCCTCACCGAGCAACTGGGAACTTTTCTGCAGCTGTTTCACAGCGCAGAGGGAGCGGTGTCGCCCTCGGGCAATGATCCCGATGTGAAGGCGTTTTTCGACGGTCTGAAAGTAGAGCGCAGTCAGGATCGCGCCGTCCTGACCGCCACCGTCCCACCGGGCTTCCTTCGCAAGGCTATAGCCGAACCGGCGGAGGCCGTGCCGGAGCCAGCGGCGCGGGTCCCGCCGCGGAGCGGAGCGGCTGCGTCTTCCGGAAAAAATCAGCCGGCCAGGTAGCAAACCTTGTAACCGCTGCCAGTTACCCGCATCTTGTTGAGGTAGCGTTGCTGAGTAACCCGGCTGCCGCCGGGCCGTCTAAGGTAGGACCGGCCTGCCCACGGGTGCGCCGCGGGAGAGGGTACAATACAACTACATGTCGAGTCTTCCCCTTCCCATCGCGGCCTTTGTGGCGGGACTGGTTTCCTTTCTCTCGCCCTGCGTTCTTCCCCTGGTCCCGGGCTACGTGTCGCTGATCTCGGGGGTTGGCGTCGAAGAACTGAAGACGCAGGAGGCACGACTGCTGCGCAAGGTGATGCTCAATTCTTCCGCCTTCATCGCGGGATTCAGCGTGGTGTTCATCACCCTTGGGGCCATCTCCACGGAAGTGGGGCAGTTGTTGGCGCGCTATAAGTCGTTGCTGGCGCAGGCCGCGGGCGTAGTCATCATCCTCTTTGGACTCCACTTGACCGGCGTGTTCAAAATCAAGGCGCTGTATACAGATGCTCGCCTGCACGGAGTGAAGGGCGGGAGCACAGCCTGGGGAGCATTCCTGATCGGGTTCGCCTTCGCCTTCGGCTGGACTCCCTGCGTGGGGCCCATCCTGGCGGTGATTCTCAGCTTCGCTGCGGCCCAGGATTCGGTCACCAAGGGTGTTCTTCTGCTGGCCGTGTACTCTCTGGGCCTGGCAGTGCCATTTCTTCTGACTTCGCTCGGCATCGAGCGATTTTTGAAGTTCTACAGCCGCTTTCGGATGCACATGCACGCCGTCGAGGTAGCCAGCGGCGGACTGCTGATCGTGCTTGGGGCCCTGCTGGTGTTCGGCCGTTTCACGCTGATTTCAAACTATTTATCGTTTCTTAACCGGTTCGCCTTGTAGGCGGGAGTCGTCTTGTGAAACGCGATCCAGTCGTGATACTGGTGGTCGCCATGGTGGTCACCGTGATGTTGGTGCTCGGCTTCCAGATATCGCGGCGCAACGCAAACCGCCGGGTGGAGGCGGGGGCCAACCTCAAGGGCCAGGTGGCTCCGGACTTCACTCTGGAGTCGCTGGATGGCAAGAGTGTTCGCCTCTCCGATTTCAGGGGCAAGGGCGTGTTGCTGAATTTCTGGGCTACCTGGTGTCAGCCTTGCAAGATCGAAATGCCGTGGTTCGCGGCGTTGCAGAGGCAGTACGGACCGCAGGGACTCCAGGTCATCGGGGTGGCCATGGATGACGCCGGAGCGGATGAGATCGGCAAGTTTGCTCGCGATCTCGGTGTCAATTATCCCATTCTCGTAGGGAAGGAAAGCGTGGGGGACGCCTATGGAGGACTTCCGTTTCTTCCGGCCACGTTCTACATCGGACGCGATGGCAAGGTTGTCGACAAGGTGTTTGGCCTGAAGGGCCGGGGTGAGATCGAGGAAGATATCAAGAGAGTCCTGGCCGAAGTCCAGCCGGTACAGGCGCAAAAGTAACGTAGGCGGGCGCCGCGCCACTGACTAACATTTATTCTAATGAACCTCGCAAGCAAGTGCGCGGTAAGCCTGGCGCTGGCGGGAGCGGCCTTGATCGCGCAAGACGGCCCGGGAACTCTGGACAGTCCGGGCCGCAAAGCGCCTTCGGTCACGATGCTGCCGCCGCCTGTGGCGACGGTCACCCGCGGAAAGCCCAACAGCGTCAGTTTGCGCTTCCGGGTAAGCCCGGGCTTTCACGTGAATTCCAACCAGCCAAGATCTGAGTTCCTGATTCCGACCACCCTGAAGCTGACTGCCCCGACCGATATCGTGCTCGGCCGGGAGACCTACCCACCGGCGCAGGAAATGAGTTTTGCGTTCTCCCCCGGGGAAAAGCTCAGCGTTTTCACCGGCGAGTTTCCGGTCACAGTGCAGGTACGGCCATTGGCCAGCGTGGTTCCCGGACGGTACATGGTCCGCGGGGAGCTGAAGTACCAGGCCTGCGACAACGCGGCATGTTATCCACCGCGAAAATTGCCGGTGGAGTTCGAGGTCAAGGTGGTGAAGGGCCCGCCTCCGCGACGGAGGAATCCCCGGCAAAGCCCGCATGTGCACGGCTAGCCGGGCGGCCCCAAAGTGATTCAGAAGGAAGACCTGAACAAAATAAAAGCGCAAACAGGTCCGCCTGCCGGAGTAGAATGACGCCCGGCATTTGGCGGCGCAGCGGCCACGCAAACAAGGCCGCTCCTGAGGGGGCCGATTCCGCCGAAGTTTGGGGGTAGAAGGATGGCTGGTTGGCCCGGTTCGGAGCAAGAACTTACGCCTCCTGAGGCGACTGAATTTCTGCCACCTGCAGGGACCTCGCGGGGGGAAGGGCAACCCTCCCAGGATGACTTGGGAATCCAGGTCATCAGCAACGAGCTCCTGGCTGAACTTCCCAACGATCTCACGCGCATGGTCTATCTCGCGTCTCTGCGCGACTGCAACAGCGGACTCTACCTGCACCCCGCGCTGTCGACGCGCCTTGGGACTACGGCCGCCGATTTCGCACTGCGTGCCTGCCACGAGCGCGTCTTCCGCCGCCTTTTGACAACCCGCCTGGAGGATTACGTGCAGCAAATGCGGGAGTACATCCGCTACACGCGGGCTGAAACGGGCCAAGTTCTGAAGACCTGGAAGAGCCTGCAGGCGTATCGCGCCACGGTTCCGGTTGGAACGACCCGATTGTTTTCTGACATGTTTGATCTGAATGTGTCGGCGGCCCTGGAGATTTTGGAGGGGTCGTTATCCTGACCGCACCTATTGAGTGGCGCCCGCGCTGGGCGCTTGCTCAAAGGGAACCCAGGCATTCACCACCCGGCCGATGACGGAAGCCTCGCGCGGCACTTTGAAACGCCGCACCGGCTGCCGGGACAGCGGAGACGGCAGCAAGATCAGATCCTTGCCTTCAATCTGGCACCAGGAACAGGTGTGTCCGTCGGTGTGCCACACCAGATACACCGGGCGCTCGCGGATCGATTTCCACTCCAGGACCTGCACCGTGTTCTGCAGAATGTCAACTTCCACCAGGGATCCGGGCGGAATCAAATCTCCCATACTGTCATCCAGCAAGCCAATGACGGCGTAACGGTAGCGGCGGGGATCAACACGCCGGCGCAAGTCGGAGGGCAGGGAGGCTAACTCCTGGGCATCCGGTTTGAGCAGGCTGGTCTCGCGATTGCTGAATCGGGTATCGAAGTTGAGCTGGAAGCGGAAGCCCGGATCCCGCGGCGCCATAGCCTCCATCCGAACGGGCAGGGCTTCCGGCTGACCCGCGTAGCGTCGCAGTTCATTGCCGTCGATGCCAAAGACGAACAGAAGCTCATCCAGAGCAACTTTCAGGCAGGCGGCTAGGCTAAATAGCTTCTTAATACTGGGCACGGAACCGGTTTCAATGTCCGCCAGGGTGGAGTGCGAAACGTAGAAGTCGGCATTGCCTTTGGCATCTGCGATGGTGCGGCTGATCCGCTCAACGTCGCTGGATTTGATGAATCGTTCCTCGCGCAACTCTCGAATCCATTTTCCCGAGTCCATGGTCGTGGCCCGAACCTGCTGTTCTCCCGTTTCCCTTTCCGATGCTTCCCCTTGATCGAGGCGGTGATAAAGAACATCCCTTCCTACATACTGGAAATGCGCGATCCCCCTCTGCACAACTGCGGGTTCTGCGATGGCCGGAAAAGATTCAGCGGCCGGCCGAGGCGCATCACTGGCGGCTGCGGATCAGCCAGCGATCAAGGCCTCCTTGGGGTTTACCTGCTGCTGCCGGACCCGGCTGAGGTAGGCCAGCAATTCCTCGTACGGTACTTTCAAATTCGGGGCCGGCAACATCCACCCCGGAAACATCCATTTCAGCCATAAACAGGGCTGAATGGAGAGCAAGTGTACACGAAGGCGCAAGGCTCCCGCGATCAAATCGTCGGCCTCCCTCGCGAGCGCGGCATTAGCTCCGCTCCGGGCCAGATGGCCCAGCTTGATCAGCATTGCGGAGTTCTCCCCGAGCAGGCTGAGGGACCGCAACGCCAGCCGGCAGCGGGCTCTCTGAAATCGACGGAACTCGCGCGGCAAGAGCGCCTGACAAAGGAAGCGCTCTTCCGTGGGATCAAGAAGCAGGCGAAAGGCGGCCAGATCGACCTCATGTTTATTGCGCTCCCAGTCGTCTAGGCCGTGAATGTCGGGCGGGCCGGAGGAAACAAGCTTCCAGACCAGCCACAAAGACAGAACAGCGATGATGAGTATGGCTAACGTCGATACCATTTCTTCACGTATTCATTAAGTGCGTCCTGCCAGCTCTCCATGTCGGTTTCCGGCAGGCTCTCCACCGTTTGCAGGGGCCGGGGACGCAGGAAATAGTACGCCCAAATCAAAACCCCCAGATTATATGCCGCCGAACGCACCAACACAAAGGCATTGTCCGGGATAGCGTGCAGATGGCCGCGAAGCTCGAGGGCAGCCAAATCCAGGGCGGAGTAGGTGCCGAAACCGGCGGCGATTCCCAAGGAGGCGTGATGCCAGGTCAAGCCGAGCCGCGACATCATGGAAATCAAAACGATGAGCAAGCCTACCTGCAATAGCCGCGCGGATCGCTCCAGCAGAAGGCTCAGCTCCAAAATTCGATCGACTCCCTGCGGGCCGGTGCGCAGGATCGCCAGGCCGAAACCTACCGCCACGAAAGCGGCTATCCATACGAGCTTGAAGACAAATCGCAAAGACGGATACGGGCGAAACAAATGCCACAGTACTTCGAGGATGACGGCGAGACTGAACAGGACCGCCAGGGCCTCACCCCACCAGAAAACGGAGGAATACAGGTTGCCTGTGAAGGGCACGAGCAATAAGGTGATGTCGCGGATTAGGATGAGGGCGGTGTAACAGAAGAATACGGGAAATGTCCTTGCGAGCCCTCGCCGCAACATTGCAAACGCAATGAGCGATTGCAGGGCGATCGGGACATACCACAGAAGCGACGACGCCAGATGGGGAAGGCTCATGAGCGCACGGGCAGGCTACTCGCAAAGCCGCAGGCTCACAAGAAAAAATCAGAACTTCTCACGAACGCGACGAATCTCTACTTGCCGGGGCAGTGGCCGGGAGAGCACATCGGAGTCGGTGCGCCACCATCGGCCAAGGAAACCGTCGACGCGGCTCCCAACAGCACCAGGGCAGCGATCAGCAGGTGCATCATCTTCTTCATGAAATATCTCCTTCGGCGATCTCACGCGACCGCTGGGGAGAGACATTACTGTTTCGGGGTCAATGACCGATAACTGTTCGAAAACCGCGCGATGATTTTAGGTTCGTCGGTTACCCGACGAGACGGGCGGGGAATTGCAGAACGACGATTTTGCGGCCTGTCATAGCGGCAATGGAGCATAAGCCTAGAAAACGCTTCAGACACAATCCGACGCCGTCGGTAAACCGACGAACAGTCCCGCAAGCCTGCGTTATAACGCCGCAGCACTAAATTCTCTCTTAGAATCCGGCGTGGAACGTCCGCCCTGAATTCAGCTCGCCGCGGGCGCCGGCGTCTGTCGGCCGGCGTCATGCCGGAAGCAATCCCGCTGAAGGGTTTCCACACGAGGCGGCAGCGGCCTAGGCAT
>CAYOZX010000121.1:0-10386 GCA_964408515.1 uncultured Acidobacteriaceae bacterium
TCGTGACCTCCGTCAACTCTGTGGTCAGCATTTGGTTCCCCGTTACTGCGCCTCCCTAGTGGTTAGTCCAGCGTGCACAAGCCTACGAAGAAGCTGTTCAACCGCATCCGGGCTGAGCACGCGCTGAGGTCGCAGAGGAAAAAACGGTCAGAAATTCAGACAACCGGCAAATTTTTCGACATCCGTGCCGGCCGCGGCGGAATCTATAAAGTGGAGTGATGGGCGTGAATTCCAGGTCGCGAGTGGTGATTGTGGGCGCCGGGTTTGGCGGCCTGGTGGCTGCGCGCACCCTGGCCAAGAAGCCGGTCCAGATCACGCTGATCGACCGGCAGAATTTCCACACCTTCCAGCCGCTGCTATATCAGGTAGCGACCGCCGGGCTTTCTCCGGGCGAGATTGCCGCGCCCATCCGCTGGATCATGCGCCACTACGGCAACGTCGAAGTGCTCATGGAAACGGTGCAGGATTTTGACCTCGCGCGGCGCGTGGTGAAGCTGAGCGACAGCGAAATCCCATACGACTATCTGATCGTAGCCGCGGGAGCCAGCCACGCCTACTTCGGACATGACGAGTGGGAACCCTTCGCGCCCGGCCTGAAGTCCATCGACGATGCGCTCGAGATTCGCCGCCGCGTGCTGCTCGCCTATGAACTCGCCGAGCGCCAGGCCGCCGCCAGCGCGAAAAAACAGCGACCGCAGAACCGAGACCCATTGCAGCTGAATTTCGTGGTCGTCGGCGGAGGTCCCACGGGCGTAGAGCTGGCGGGAACCCTGGCCGAGATTTCGCGCCGCGTGCTGGCCAACGAGTTCCGTTCCATCGATCCCCGAACGACCCGAATCATTCTGCTTGAAGGCGGCCCGCGGGTCCTGCCCACCTATCCCGAGGACCTGTCACGCAGCGCCGAGAGGCAGCTGCGCCGCCTGGGTGTGGAAGTGCAGACCTCGGCCATGGTCACGGGCGTGGAGCCGGGGGCCGTGCGCATCGGCGCAACGCGCCTGCCGGCTGCCGTGATCCTCTGGGCCGCCGGGGTGGCTGCGTCGCCGTTGGGCAGGAAGTTGGGAGCGCCGGTGGACCGGGCCGGCCGGGTGCTGGTGAATGCCGACCTGAGCATCCCCGGGCATGCGGAGGTCTTTGTCATTGGAGACCTGGCGGCGCTGAAGGATGAAAACGGGAAATGGCTGCCCGGCGTGGCGCCCGTGGCCATGCAGGAAGGACGCGCGACGGCAAGAAACATTGCCGCGGAGCTGCGGGGAAATCCGAGAAAAAGCTTTCACTACTTCAACAAGGGAAATCTGGCGACGATCGGGCGGGCAGCGGCGGTGGCGGACTTCGGCAAGGTGCATGTTTCCGGTTTTCTGGCCTGGCTGGCGTGGCTGTTCGTCCACATTTTTTTCCTGATCGGCTTCCGCAATCGGATCATCGTGCTGATCCAGTGGGCCTGGTCGTACTTCACCTACGAACGCGGAGCGAGACTGATCACGGGAGACACGCGCCTGCCGGGCTGGGACCAGATGCGGGCCGAGGACGAGTCTGAGGCGGCGACGGCGGCGAAAACGTAGACGAACCACGATATGTCTGGTCCGCGAAGATCGCGAAGAAGAACCTCCTGGGTCCACAGCCTTCTGCCGGAAGACCAATACGCCTCCGCAACCAGCACCTTAGCCGCAGGCGACGACGGCCTGAATCTGGCCGGCGGTCCCGCCGGTAACTTACCCCTCTGAGTCGATTTGCGAGACAATAGCCGTGAGAGGTCCCCATGAAACGGCCCTCCATTTCGCGTCTTCTGGCCGCCCTGCTGGCGTGCTTGCTGTGCCTGGCCGGTCCGCTTCCTGCTTCCGCCGAGGTGCTCAAGATCGTGATCAACGATACGATCCACCCGATTACGGACGAGTACATCGGCCGCGCTCTTGCCGAAGCCGAGCGCAACAAAGACCAAGCCCTGCTGATTGAACTGAACACCCCGGGGGGATTGCTCGAATCCACGCGCAGCATCATCGAGAAAATCATCGCCTCGCCGGTTCCGGTAGTGATTTACGTCACCCCGAGCGGCAGCCGCGCCGGCTCGGCCGGATTCTTCATTATGGAAAGCGCGGACGTCGCGGCCATGGCTCCGGGCACCAATGCCGGCGCCGCGCATCCCGTCACTCTGGGCGGCGGGAAGCTGGACGATGTGATGAAGCAGAAGCTGGAGAACGACTCCGCCGCGCTCATGCGGTCGGTGGCGGCCAAACGCGGCCGCAACGTGGAGGTGGCCGAGAGCGCGGTGCGGCAATCCAAGTCGTTCACCGAGCAGGAGGCGCTGTCACAGAAGCTGATTGATTACGTGGCCGCGGACGAGCACGACCTGCTGAAACAAATGCAGGGCAAGATAGTGAAACGCTTCGACGGCAAGACGGTAGTACTCAATCTCGAAGGCCAGCCCATCCGGCCCTTTGACATGACGGTGCGCCAGCGGATTCTGGCCTTTATCATGGACCCCAACGTCGCCTTCATCCTGCTGGCGATCGGCGCCCTGGCGCTCTACGCCGAGTTCAACCATCCCGGGGCGGTGGTGCCTGGAACGGTGGGGATCATCTTCATCCTGCTGGCCATTTTCGCCCTGAACCTGCTGCCCACGCGGTTTGCGGCGGTGGTGCTGATCCTGGCGGCGTTCGCGCTGTTTGCCCTGGAGGCCAAGTTCGCCACCCATGGCGTGCTGGCGATCGGGGGCATGGTCGCCATGGCGCTGGGTGGGTTGCTGCTGGTGGACGCGCCGATCCCGGAAATGCGAGTGCACCTGCTCACCGCGCTGGCGGTGAGCGTTCCCTTGGGCGGAATCACCGTCTTCCTGATGAGCATCGCGCTCAAGGCTCGAGCCAATAAGATTGCCACGGGCGCGCAGGGGCTGATCGGGGAGATTGGCATCGCCCAGACGCCGCTCGCCCCACAGGGCAAAGTCTTCGTCCATGGTGAGCTGTGGGACGCCACTTCCTCCGCCGCCGTGGCGCCGGGACAAGGCGTAATCGTGCGCAACGTGGACGGACTGCTGCTGCGCGTCGACCCTCAGCCGCAACCCGACGGCGCGCGCGTTTCAGCCACGGTCTGAGCCGCGCATCCCGCGAGGCACCCCCGCGAGCATCATGGAAGCAGCGGCTTTGCGATACAATCCGCCTCAGTAGGTCATTCTTTCCCGCATTGCGGAGGCGAAAATGGGGCTTTCGTTTTCAGCCATCGTTGCTATCGTCGTCGCTCTGTATCTGCTCAATTCGATCAAGATTCTGGCGGAGTACGAGCGCGGCGTGATCTTTCGCCTGGGCCGCCTGCTGGGCCGTGAAAAGGGTCCCGGGCTGATCCTGGTGTTTGCGCCCATCGACCGCATGGTGCGCATTTCGCTGCGCCAGGAGGCGCTGGAAGTTCCGGCACAGGACATCATCACCCGCGACAACGTCACGCTCAAGGTGAACGCGGTGATCTTCCTGCGCGTGATCGACCCGCGCAAGGCGGTGGTCGAGGTCTCGAACTACGTTTACCAGACCTCGCAGTTTGCGCAGACTACGTTGCGGTCTGTGCTGGGCGAGCAGGAGCTGGACGAGCTGCTGTCGCACCGGGAAAAGATCAATTTGCGGCTGCAGAGCATCCTGGACACACACACCGCGCCCTGGGGTGTGAAGGTCGCCAATGTTGAAGTCAAGCAGGTGGACATGCCCGAGAGCATGCTCCGCGCCATGGCGAAGCAGGCGGAAGCAGAACGGGAGAAGCGCTCCAAGATCATCCACGCGGAAGGCGAGTTTTCGGCGGCGCAGCGCCTGGTGGACGCCGCCAAACTGCTGGCCACGGAGCCGGTCAGCGTGCAGCTAAGGTATTTGCAGACTTTAACCGAAATAGGAGTCGAGAAGAACACCACGGTGGTGTTTCCCGTTCCGGTGGATTTCTACTCCGGGCTGCAGAAGATGATGGGCCAGGCCCGCTAGCGGGTAGCGGAGGCCGCACCGAGCCGGGTCGAGGTGATGAACCATGGCTGCTTCGGAAGACACAGAGATAACCCTGGGTACGGGCAAGATGCTGGCCTTGTTTTTTGGGCTGGTGGCGCTGTGCGCCGTCTTCTTCGGCATGGGATTTTCGCTGGGGAAAAAATCCATGGCGCAGGCGGGCGGAGAATCTCCCGCGGCCAGCACGGTGTCCGGCGGCGCGCGTCCCGCGGCGGTGAAGGCCGGCAGCGCACATCCGCCTTCTGATCTCACCTTCTACAAGGCCGTGGGCCAGAAGGATGCGGACCCTCAACTGGCCGCGAAAGCCGCGGAGAGCCCGGCCACTGCCCCGGCCAAGCCCACGACCGCAGACGACGATGTTCCTCCACCCGATCCCACCGCGGCTCCAGTTCTGAACGGCTACTACGTGCAGGTGGCGGCGGTCACCAAACTCGAAGATGCGGGAGCGCTGGTGGAAGCCCTCAAGAAGAAGCAGTACGCGGCTTTCTCGGCGAACGTGCCCGGCGACAAGCTCTATCATGTCCAGGTCGGCCCGTTCTCCGACATCAAGGCCGCCGAAGACGCCCGCACCCGGCTAGTGAACGACGGCTACAATCCGATTTTGAAGAAGTGAGAGGGGAGAGGACCTCAATCGCCGCTGAACCTTTGCTCTTTCCAGGGATCACCGTACATGTGGTAGCCGTTTTGCTCCCAGAACCCGGGTTGATCATGGTCCAGAAACTCCATGCCCCGCACCCACTTGACCGACTTCCAGGCATAGAGATGGGGAACGATCAGGCGCACCGGATAGCCGTGCTCGGCGGTCAGAGGCTCGCCGTCATGATGGGTAGCCAGTAATACATCTTCGCGGTCCAGATCGGCCAGGGGAAGGTTGGCGGTGAATCCCTGCTCGGCATGCACCAGCACGTAAGCGGCTTCCGGCTTAGGCTTCACTCGAACCAGTAACTCGCGCAGGGCAACACCATCCCACCGGTTGTCGAAACGGCTCCAGCGGGTCACGCAATGAAAGTCGCTGGTGCGCTGAATCCCGGGAAGGGCATTGAATTCCTCCCAGTTCAGAACGAGTGGGGAACCCACCAAGCCATACAGGCGCAAGTTCCATTTTTGGGGATCAAACTGCGGCACCGACCCATAGTGCAATACCGGCCACTTGAGGGTCAGCGACTGCCCCGGAGGCAACAGTCCCCGGCTGCGCTTGAGTCTCTCGAGTTCCCGGCGGTCGTTGCCTTCAAATAGCATTGGAATCAATTTCCCTGAAACCCACGGCAAGGCCTAGCGATTGGAGTGCGCTGGAGCCGGAAAAGTTTCACTGGAGATTTCCCAAAGGCGCCCCTTCGAATGGTGGCCTCACAGGCGCTTTCTCAGGGAGCGGGAGAAGTTGCGCAGGGCGGACTCGTTGCGGCGATACCACATCCACAGCCCGATTTTCTGCGCCTCCACGAGGCCGGCCCTGGTCAGAACCGCCATGTGATGGGAGATTGTAGGCTGGGAGAGATGGATGCGCTGCTCGATGTCCATCGCGCATAGGCCCGCATCCTTGCCGATGGAGCATCCCCCGCGCTCCTTGAGCGCCTGGAGAATCCGCCGTCGAGTCGGGTCGGCGAGCGCGCTCCACACGCGGTTCACTTCCTGTTCGGTAACGGCCATCGCAGCATAGGAATAGAACCTTGCATCGATTCTTGTCAATCTGAAAGTCCACGATGGCGCGGAACGGGGCCCGGTTCGGGGCGGGACAAGAAGCCTCCTGACCTGCCCGTCAGCGTGTCTAGCCCGCGGTTGCGGCGTGAGCTTTTTGCAACAGGCGCCGAGCCTGAGAAATCAGCTCCCCGACTTCGAATGGTTTCACCAGGTAGGGAATGTTGTTGTCGTGCAGGAAAGAGCGCACTTCGGGCTCCACGACGCTGGAAAAAGTGAACAACAGATGCTTCTCCAGGCCGGGGCAGTTCTCGGTGATCCAGGCGTGCGCGGCGCGGGCATTCCAGCCGCTGGGAAGCATGCCGTCGATGATGACAGCATCAAAAGAATCCCGCAGCAGGCGCTTTTTTACGTCCTCGGCGCTGGAGACGGTCTCCACTTCGGCTCCCGCGCCGGTCAGCACGTCGCGCTCGAATTCCATCACCGCTTCTTCGTCCTCTGCCAGCAGGACCTTGCCCTCAATCATGAGTTGACGCGGAGCCGCCGCCGGCGCCGCTTCCGGCAGATCGTGGCCCCGGGCGGCAGGCAGCCGCACTTCGATCACCGCACCGCCGTCTTCCCGGTTGTGAGCGGAAATCTCTCCCCCGTGCTCCTTGACAATGCCGTAACAGATGCTCAGACCCAATCCGGTGCCCTTGCCCACGCTCTTGGTGGTGTAGAAGGGGTCAAAAATGCGCTTCGGCTCCTTGATGCCAGGCCCGGAATCCTGGAATTCGGCGACCACGTTGCCCTGTTGGGAGAAGAGCCGGATTTTCAATGAGCGGTCGCGTCCCGCTTCCAACATAGCGTCGACGCTGTTATTGATGATGTTCAGAAATACCTGCTCAAGCTGGTGGGGGTCGGCAGTCACGGCCGGCAAGGACGCCTCAATCTCGCGCTCAACCCCAACCGCATTGACCTTCAAATCGTAGTCCCGCAGAGCCAGGGTTTCATCCAGCACTTTGCACAGATCCACCTGCTGTTTGTGGGGCTTGCGCTGGCGGGCAAAAGACAGCAGGTTCTGGACTACGCGGTGGGTGCGCTGGGCCTGCTTGAACAGCTTGCTCACGAAATCGGCGGGGCGTTCCCCCAGGCCCTCGCTCTCCAGCAATTGGGCGTAGCCCAGAATGGCGGTCAGAGGATTGTTGAGTTCGTGCGCCACCCCGGCGATCAACTGGCCCACCGCGGACATCTTCTCGCTCTGCAGCAGTTGCTCCTGGGTGCGGCGCAAATCTTCATAGGCGCGGCAAGTCTCTTCATAAAGCCGCACTTTCTCAATGGTGGTGGAAAGCTGCCGCCCGATGGCGACCAGCAGATTTTCGTCGTTGCTGGAATACTCCCGGTTCTCCCGGCTGCTGATGCCCATGATGCCGATAGGTTTTTCCTTGCCCCAAAGCAGCACCCAGATCCACGACACCAGACCGTCGGCGCGAATGAATTCCGCCACCAGCGGGGGCAGGTGCGGGAGATAGTCGGCGGTAATGACTTCGGTGCGCGAGCGCGTGACCAGCTCGCCAAATCCCTCGGCAAACTTCACTTCCGAGAGCCGAGCCCGTTCGGCGCTGCGTTGCCCCCAACCCGCGCGTCGCCGGAAGGTGGTTTCGTCAAGGTCCGAGAGGTAGATGGATCCGGTTTCCGCGCCCAGCAGTGAAATCACCTGACGCAGGGTCAGATTCAGAATCTCGTCCAGGTCGAAGGACTGGGTCGCGATCACCGCCATGGCGTTCAAGGCGTTCAGTTCACGGTTGCGCCGGCGGATTTCATCTTCGGCCCTCTTTTTTTCCGTCATGTCGAGCAGGAATCCCTGGAAGCGCTCGACCTTCCCTTCCGCGTTGCGGGTGGCAAAACTGCTCTCCATGGCGGTGAGCAGTGTCCCGTCCTTCCGGCGCAGGCTGACTTCGAAGTTACGCACGTAGTTGTGCACTTCCACTTCCCGCCGGAAGCGCTCCCGCTGCTCGGATGAGGCGTAAAGCTCGCTGTCCACGTTCAGGGCCATCAGCTCTTCGCGGCTGGTGTGTCCCAGCATTCTCATGAAAGCGTCGTTGCAATCCAGCAGCTTGCCCTCGGGGGTGGCGACAAAGACGCCTTCCTGCACCTGCTCAAACAGCAGCCGGTACTTCTCCTCCGCGATGCGCCGGTCGGTGGTATCGCGCACAACGTGGATGGTCCCCTTGGTTTTGCTTCCCTGATCCAGGTAGGAGGACGTGGAAACCATGGAGAAACCGCCAAACCCAGGATCCGGTCCTTCATGGAACCCTTCATCGGTATGCTCGCAATAGGGACATCCTTTCCAGGAAGCCTGGCGGCGTGGAAGCACGGCTTCGCACAGCTGGCCCACGACGTCGGCCGGAGCCTGGCCCAGGCGCACGAGCAGCGCGTGGTTCACCTTCATGATGCGGAAATCGGAGTCGTGCAGCAGCACCAGATCATGGATGGAGTCAAAGGTGTTCGTCCACTGGCGGTGGGAGCGGAGAATCTGTTCCAGCAGGCGCAGGTTTTCCACCGCCAGGCCCAACTGATGGGCGGCGGTAGTCATGAACTCCATTTCGTCCGGAGAGTAGGAGAAGAAATGGCGGCAACCCAGCGCCAGGGTCCCAATCACCGATTTCTTGCCCCGCACCGGCACCATCACCACATGATGAAACCCTTCATCCCGGAGGTAGGGGCGAACGCTGTCGGCGGACGCGGGCGTGGGCACCACCACGGGCACGCTGCTGCTGAGCGTGCGCTCGAAATCGTCGTCCAGGGGCACGGATTGGCGCTCCTGAACAAATTTGTGGCTCAGACCAATCTGCTGGGCGATCACCAGGCGGTTGTTTTCCAGCAAGCGGAACCAGGCCGCTTTGGCCTGCATCAGACCCTTGAACTCCTCGAGGGCGGTGGCCAGCATGGGGCCCTGCTGCTGAGCCCGGGTGATGCTGTTGGTCAAAGCGTTGACCACCCCCAACCGGCGGGTTCTCAGCCGGGAGTCGTCGAGCACCAGCAAGAGCATGCTCAGACCCGTCATCACCGTGACCGCCAAGCCGAAGCCCGCGGGCAAATGCCGGTTGACCGGCTCCCATTTGAGATGCAACAGGGACAAGCTCATGGCCAGCAGCCAGGGCGCAATCTCCCAGCGCGCCCAGCGGCAGCGAATCAGGCGGCAGGCAGCGGTCAGCGTGACCAGGTGGTAGGCAACCTCCAACCCCAGGCGCGGGCCAAACGCTTGCGGCCAGAAACAGGCGCGAGCCACGGCATAACCCATGAGGCCGAGGGTAACCAGCATCAAGGGCAGCACCGCTTTCCGGGCGTGGGTGTAGACAAAAATCGCCGCCGCGAACAGGCATACTGCCAGCACAAATTCCGCTTGCGTAATGGCCGTCAGATAAGCCGCCGCCTGGTCTCGGACCGCGTCCCGCATGGTCCAGCGCGAAACAAAGTAGGCCAGCCAGCCCACCGTGCAAATCAGCAGGTAGCGCTCGCGAAAGGTGCGAAAGACCAGGAGACTGGCGGCCAACAGGACCAGAGCGGCGGACTCCTGTGGCTTGAGATAGGGGACAGGAATGTCCCCGACCGCGGGCAAAATGCGCCAGATTGACAAGTTCATCGGACGAACGCGTGCAGAGCGCCGCTTCCCTTAATAGCACGCTTCCCGCCCCAGGCCCCACGCCTAACCGAACCTTGTGGTTACTTTCGGAATCTCAGGTCTACGATAGAATTGGCCGTACACTGGACAAGGCAATGCCTTCCGATCGCATCCTTGTAGTTGACGACGAAGAGAGCATACGCGAGATCGTCTGCTCCATGCTGACGACCGCCAGCTACAAGTGCCGCCAGGCCGCTTCCGGCACCGAGGCCCTGGCTTTGCTCGAATCCGGCGAGGAGTTCGAGCTCATGCTGTCCGATCTCATGATGGCGAATCTTGATGGGATTGGCCTGCTGGAGAGAACCAAGGAGCGTTTTCCGGACATGCCGGTGGTCATGGTCACCGCCGTGCACGATATTTCGGTCGCCCTGGGAGCGATCCGCAACGGCGCCTACGACTATCTGCTCAAGCCTTTTGAGCGCGAACAGCTGCTGGCCACCGTGCGCCGCGCCCTGGAAAACCGGCGGTTGAAGCTGGAGAACCGAGAGTATCAGACGCGACTGGAAGAACTGGTCGAGGTGCGCACGCAACAGTTGAAGAAAGCCCTGGTGGACCTGGAACGTTCTTACGACATCACCCTGGAGGCGCTCGGCGACGCCCTGGACAAGAAAGATGCGGAGACAGAAGGCCATTCCAAACGGGTCACCGCTTTCACCATCGCCATCGCCCGGGCGATGGGCTTGTCCAAGGACCTGATCGCGGTGATCGCGAGGGGAGCGTTTCTGCACGATATCGGCAAGATGGCGATTCCCGATGCCATCCTCCGCAAGCCCGGCAAGCTGACGCCGGAAGAAGTCCGGGTCATGCAGGAGCACTGCTATCACGGCTACGCCATCCTCAAGAAAATTCCCTTCCTGGTGGAGGCGGCCGAGATTGTTTACGCTCACCAGGAGAAATACGATGGCACCGGCTACCCGCGCGGTTTGAAGGGCGAGCAGATACCGCTGGGGGCGAGAGTCTTCTCCATCGCCGACACGCTCGATGCCATTACTTCCGACCGGCCGTATCGGCCCGCGCAGAACATCGAGGTCGCGCGCGCGGAGATCAAACTGTTTCGCGGCCGTCAGTTCGATCCCGAGATCGTGGATGTGTTCATGAGCATGGACGAAAATATCTGGC
>CAYOZX010000122.1:0-10364 GCA_964408515.1 uncultured Acidobacteriaceae bacterium
ATCTAGTGCGGCTGATGATTTCGCCCGGAACCAAGGTTTCCGAGGGCCAGCCTGTGATGGAACTGGAGACCGACAAGGCGGTTGTCGAAGTACCCTCTTCGGTCAGCGGCACGGTCAAGGACATTTTCGTCACTGAAGGCCAGAAGGTGAAGGTCGGTCAGGTGATCTTCACTCTGGAGGGTGGCGCCGCGCCTGCAGTGGGGAAGGTGAAACATGCTCCTGTCGAGTATGTTTCCGAGCAGCATGAAGCGCGTCTGTCGCTGCAGGCAGCCATGCAGGCCGAAGGCAAGACGGAGGCACAGGTTCTTCCCCCCGACCAACCCCAGGCAGCAGCTCCCGGAGCATTCACGATGCCGCCGCAACTGGGCAAGGTGGCGGGCATGGAACACCGTGCTCCTGCGCCGGCGGCGCCGCATGTCCGGCGGCTGGCGCGGGAAGTGGGCGTCGACATTCATGAAGTCAAGGGCACCGGCCCGGGCGGGCGGATCAGCGAGAATGACGTTAAGGCGCACGCCAAGTCGTTGGTCACCCACCTGGCAGCCGCCCGATCGGCGCCCGCGGTTGGTATCGCCGAACCGCAGCTTCCCGACTTCTCCAAGTGGGGCAAGGTGGAGCGCGTCTCCATGCGCGGCGTGCGGCGCAAGACTGCCGAGCATCTGCGGCAGGCGTGGAACACGATTCCACACGTGACCCAGCAAGATCGCGCCGACATCACGGAACTGGAACAGTTGCGCGCCCGCTTCGGCCCCCGGGCGGAAGAGGCGGGCGGCAAGATGACGGTGACCGCGATTGCCCTGAAAGTCTGCGCCTCGGCACTCAAGGTGTTTCCCCAGTTCAATGCCAGTATCGACATGTCGAAGGAGGAGATCGTTTACAAGCAGTACATCAACATCGGCGTGGCGGTCGATACGGATCGTGGATTGCTGGTACCGGTGATTCGCGACGTGGACAAAAAGAATATCGTGGAACTGGCTGCCGAGCTCTCCCAGGCTTCGCGCAAAGCCCGGGACAAGAAGCTGAGTCCAGCGGACATGGAAGGCGGGACTTTCACCATTACCAATCTCGGCGGTATCGGAGGCACGGGATTTTCACCGATCGTCAATCATCCGGAGGTTGCCATTCTGGGGCTTTCCCGCTCCAGCATGGAGCCGTTGTGGCTCAACGGAAAGTTCGAGCCGCGCCAGGTTCTGCCGCTCTCGCTTTCCTACGACCATCGCCTGATCGATGGCGCCGACGCCGCCCGTTTCCTGCGCTGGATCGCGGAAGCGTTCGAACAGCCCTTTCTGCTCTCTGTCCAGGGATAAAACTTCAAAATGGAAATCCACCAACCACAAGGGGAGCGAAGGTGCACGAAAGAAGTCCCCAGCCTTACTTCTTATTCCTGTGCGGCCTTCGCGGTTGCTCCCTTCTTATCGAATGACTGAAACCCCCAACTTGCGCATCGCCGTGGTGGGCGCAGGACCGGGCGGGTATGCCGCCGCCTTTCTGGCCGCCGACCTGGGAATGAAGGTCACGTTGATCGATCCCGAGTTGAATCCGGGTGGGGTGTGCCTGTATCGCGGATGCATTCCTTCCAAGGCCCTTCTGCATGTCGCCAAACTGATCGACGAGTCCCGGCATGCCCGTCACTGGGGGATTCAGTTTGGCGAGCCGAAGATCGATCTCACGCGCTTGCGCTCCTTCAAAGAGGGCGTGGTCCAGAAACTGACTGGCGGTCTGGGCACGCTGTCGAAGCAACGCAAAGTGCAGTACGTCCAGGGACGCGCATCGTTCGAGAGCTCCACCGTGCTTCGGGTCGCAAAAGCAGGAGGGGGCGAGGAGAACATGACGTTCGACCGCGTGATCCTCGCGACCGGATCGCGCCCCGCGGTTATTCCGGCGCTCAAACTCGACACGCCACGGATGATGGATTCGACGACGGCGCTCGATCTCCATGACGTCCCGGGAACGCTGCTGGTGATCGGCGGGGGCTACATCGGCCTGGAGCTGGGCACGGTGTATGCGGCTCTGGGCACGAAAGTCTCCGTGGTCGAGATGCTGCCCGGACTGCTGCCTGGCGCCGACCGCGACCTGGTCCTGCCGTTACACAAGCGGATGGAGAAGATTTTCGACTCGGTTCTTCTCAACACAACCGTGGCTGCGGTGAAAGAAGAGAGTAACGGCATCCGGGTTACATTCGAGGGACCTGAAGTCAAGGAACGCCAGAGGGTGTTCGAGAAAGTTCTGGTGTCAGTGGGACGCAAACCCAATTCGGAGATCCCCGGGCTGGACAAGACGCAGGCCCAGGTCGGCCCTCGCGGATTCATCGAGGTGAACCTGCAGTTGCAGACCGACGATCCCGCGATTTACGCCATTGGCGACGTGGTCGGCGAACCCATGCTGGCGCACAAGGCCGCGCATGAAGGCCGAACCGCCGTCGAAGCGATTGCAGGCCACAAAGTCGCCTTCGAGCCTGCGGCCATTCCCGCGGTGGTCTTCACCGATCCTGAAATCGCCTGGTGCGGCCTCACCGAGACACAGGCGGAGAAAGAGAACCGGGAGATCAAGGTGGCGAAGTTTCCCTGGGCTGCGTCGGGACGTGCCCTGACGCTCGACCGCCCCGAGGGACTGACCAAGTTGCTCATTGATCCCCAGAGCGAGCGCGTGCTGGGTATGGGGATCGTAGGACCGGGCGCGGGAGAACTGATCGCCGAAGGCGTTCTGGCGATTGAAATGGCGGCCCTGGCCAAGGATGTCGCCCTCACCATACATCCCCATCCCACGCTGTCAGAAACCGTGATGGAAGCGGCGGAGGTTTTCTTCGGCACCAGCACCGATATCTACCGGCCGATCTACCGGTCGAAGAGGAGCTGATTCCCCGCGATTCCCCCGCGATTCGAAGACGTGCGGACTTGGCGCCCTCGTTCGCCTCGCCACGAGCGATGGCCAGCGCGCCTACATTACAATCCTTCTCCGGGGGAAAGAAGAATGCTTTCCTGGATCAAACGCGCCGGATGCCTGTCGCTGATGTTTCTCGCGGCGGTGTTGCAAACGAGGGCACACCAGATCCTGCCCGTCCAGCCCGCCAAGAACGGCAGCGAGGCCGCCGATCCTCTCGGACGCAACACGCCAAGCGGAACTTTGTACGGCTTTCTCCAGGCGGCGCAGGAGGGCAACTATGCCATGGCCGCCGAATACCTGCAGATGTCGGCCGCCCGGCGCCAGTCGCAGGGGGACGACATTGCCGCCAAATTGAAAGTGGTGATTGACCGCGCCTTCAGCGGCGATCTGCGGCGGATCAGCAACGCCCCCGATGGCGTTCCGCAGGAAGGCATGCCCCTCGACCGGCAGCGCGTCGGGACCTTGTTGGCCGGCGATGTCGGAACCGATCTTGTGCTGGTGCGGGTCACGGATTCCGCGGGCGGAAAAATCTGGCTCATCTCCGCCGACACGTTAGCCAAGGTTCCGGAACTCTACGAACAGGCAGCGGTACACCAGGTCGAGACGCATCTTCCGCGAGCCCTGGTCCGGCACGAGTTTCTGGGCATGCCGTTGTGGCAATGGCTGGCGATTCTCATCGCCATTCCGGCAGCGATCGCCCTGGGACGCCTGGCGGTCCTGGTGTTGCGGCTCCCCTGGTACTTCTGGGCGCGCTACCGGCAACACGCGATTGCCCAGGCATGGCGGATGTTTTCCCGGCCGTTGTGGCTCGTGCTGGCGGCACTGATTCATGAAATTCTCGTCTCCTATCTGCGGATTCCCGTGCTGCAGCGCCATCGCTACCAGCAAACCGCCGGAATCGTTGCAGTGGCCGGCTTCAGCTGGCTGGTCTGGCGCGTGCTGCGCGAAGTGCTGCGCAACGTGAGGGAGCGGGCCGTGCTTTCTGGCCGCACCGGCACCGGATCGCTGATGATCCTGGGCGAGCGCGTGCTCAAGATGGTCATCGTGGTGGCGGCCCTCTTCGCCATCCTGAGCACCATGGGGTTCAATCTGAGCACGGCCCTGGCGGGCCTGGGGATCGGCGGTATTGCCATCGCATTCGCCGCACAGAAAACCCTGGAAAATCTCTTTGCCGGGGTTTCCGTGCTGAGCGACGAAGTCATCCGCGTGGGCGACGTATGCAAGATCGGCGACCGCGTGGGTACGGTCGAGGACATCAGCCTGCGCTCCACTCGCCTGCGCACGCCCGACCGCACGGAACTTTCCATCCCCAACGGAGCGTTGGCCTCTATGAACGTGGAGAACTTGAGCCGTCGCGACAAGATTCTGTTTAATGCCCGGCTCAGTCTGCGCTACGAGACCTCGCCCGACCAGGTGCGCTACGTCCTGGCCCAGCTGCGCCGCCTGCTCTACGAGCATCCCAAGGTGGAGACCGAAGGCGCCCGCAGCCGCTTGGTTTCCTTCGATGAGAGCGCCATGACCATCGAGATCTTTGCCTACGTTCTGACTCGTGACTTCAGCGAATTCCTGGCCATCCGCGAAGACCTCCTCTTGCGCATCATGGACATCGTGGATGCGGCCGGCACCGGCTTCGCATTTCCTTCGCAGACCGTCTATCTGGGCAGGGATTCAGGCCTGAACAAGGAGAAGGCCGAACGCGCCGAGCGCGAGGTACAGGGGTGGCGGGAAGGCAACCTGCTGCCCTTCCCGGATTTCAGTCCGGCCGAAATTTCCGAATTCAGCAATTCACTGCCCTACCCGCAGCCGGGCTCGGTGTTGAGGAGGAAATAACTGCATGCCCCAACGCGCTCCTCACCGCATTCGCCTAACCGAAGTGTGGAGGTCCGAAGGGCGCCCTGTCACCCGACGGGTTCTGCTGACACGGGTTCTGCTGACCATGATAGTTGTGCTGCTTGCAGCTCCACTCTATTCCCGGGAGACACTCATGCAGAGCTCCACTGCTGCCGCCTCCGAGACTTCAGCTGCCTGGTTAAAGGACTCCGCCGCCAGACTGGAAACAGAATTGGGGGCCAAATATGCGGAGGCGCAGCGTGCCCGGTTGCGTCGCGGCTTGCATCAGGTGAGCGAGTACTGGCGGGCGGAAGACGGCGACGCGAAGGTCTTCGAGGATTTTGTGCGCGCCAACTTTGCCGGCGACCAGTCCACCCTGGACACCATGTTCACCCGCCTGCAACGCCTGCTGGAACAGCTGGGCGGGCACATGCATGAGGTCAGTCGCGAATTCCGCCAGCAGCTCGATCTCGACCTTGGCCCGGTCCTGCCTTTCGACGAAATCATCGGCGGGTACGATCCTTCGGCTCACCTGCTGGATGATTTCTTTCACAACAAGCTTGCCTTCGTGGTCCTGCTGAACTTTCCCCTGACCACCCTGGATGAGCGGCTGAAGGAGGGCGGAACCTGGAGCCGCCGGCAGTGGGCCGAAGTCCGGCTGGCACAGGGATTCTCAAAGCGCCTTCCGGCTGACGTCAGCCTCGGCATTGCGCAGGCGGAAGCGCAGGCAGGACAGTACATCGCCGAATACAACATCTGGATGCATCATCTGCTCGATTCCCGCGGCCAGCGGCTGTTTCCACCCAGGATGCGGCTGCTCAGCCACTGGAACCTTCGCGATGAAATCAAGGCCGACTATGCCGACACGGCTGGCGGCCTGGCCAAGCAGCGCCTGATCCAGCAGGTCATGGAGCGGATTGTCACCCAGACGATTCCGGCGGTAGTGGTGAACAATCCTGCCGTGGATTGGAATCCCGTGACCAACGAGGTCACTCCGGCAGCGGTCGCGGATTCGGACGCGGTCCCAGCGGCAAAACCCAGCCCCGCGCGCGAGCCGGATACGCGCTATGCCGTGCTGCAGAAAACGTTTGTCGCGTCCAAGCAGGCGGATCCCTATTCTCCGACGGCGCCTACGTTGATCGCACGCCGTTTCGACGAAGACCGGGAAATTCCCGAAGACCGCGTGCGCGCCATGCTGGTGCAGGTGGTGACCTCGCCGCTGGTTCCGCAAGTGGCGAAGCTGATTCAGTCGCGGCTGGGAAGGCCTCTGGAGCCCTTCGATATCTGGTACGGCGGCTTTCGTCCCGGCAGCCAGTACACCGAGGCGCAGCTGGATGAAATGGTGGCGAAGAAATATCCGACCTCGCAGGCCTATCAGCAGGATATTCCCAACCTTCTGGCGAAGTTGGGCTTCACCCCTGATCGTGCGCGCTATTTGGCCGACCACATCGTCGTTGATCCGGCGCGCGGCTCCGGTCACGCCATGGGAGCAGAGATGCGGTCCGAGAAGGCCCACCTCCGCACGCGCGTGGAAAAGAACGGCATGAACTACAAGGGATTCAACATCGCGGTGCATGAGATGGGACACAACGTCGAGCAGACCTTCTCTCTGAACGACGTGGACTACACGCTGCTGAAAGGCGTGCCCAACACCGCATTTACCGAAGCCTTGGCTTTCGTGTTCCAGGGACACGACCTCGAACTCCTGGGCCTTCCCGCGCCCGACGCGAAAGCTCAGGCGGAGAAGACCTTGAACGATTTCTGGGCCACCTACGAGATCTCCGGCGTGGCGCTGGCCGATATGGCGGTGTGGCACTGGATGTACGACCATCCCCGGGCTTCGCCCCAGGAATTGAACGATGCGACCGTCAACATCGCGAAAGACATCTGGAATCGCTACTACGCTCCCGTCTTCAGCCGGAAGGATGTGGTGCTGCTGGGCGTGTATTCGCACATGATTGATTCCTTCCTCTATTTGCCGGACTATCCCATCGGGCACCTGATCGCCTTCCAGATCGAAGAACAGATGAAAAAAGCAGGCGCGATCGGGCCCGAGTTCGAGCGCATGGCCAGGATGGGCGGCGTCACGCCCGATCTGTGGATGGAGCGCGCCACCGGGCGGCCAGTCGGCCCGCAGGCACTGCTGGAGGCAACACAGCAGGCGCTTGTGGCCGTACACCAATGATGACCGCCGCTCCTGATTTCGGTGTCTTTGCGTTCTTTGCGCCTCCTTCGCGACCTTTGCGGATTCAGATGTTTGCTTGCACGGAACAAAAGGCTTCCAACCGCAAAGCACCCGAAGGTCTCGCTGGGGACGCCGACAAAGCCGGCGGGAACTCTCTCGTGGTCCTTCGTGGTTGAGAATGATCGCCGGGCGCCGGCAGCGACTTCTTGCAGCCCGGCAATGGGCGCGTCTATATTGTGCGCGAGGTAAAAACGCGTGCTCCGTCACTTTCCACGGTTCCTTCTTTGTCTGATGGTCTTCACTGTTTCGGCCTCTGCGTTCGCCGCTGAGGCTCCCCGCCTCGTGCAAAAGGATGGCCGCTGGGCTTTTTTTGTGGATGGCCGACCCTATCTGGCTCTGGGTGGACAAATTCACAACTCCAGCGCCTGGCCTTCGGAGCTGCCCCAAGTGTGGAAGTCCCTGGAGGCCCTGCACGCCAACACGATTGAGGCGCCGGTTTACTGGGAACAGTTGGAGGCGCAACCCGGACAGTTTGACTTCACCAATGTGGACGCTCTCGTAAAAGGAGCGCGGGAGCACAACCTGCGCCTGGTAGTTTTGTGGTTCGGCACGTGGAAGAACGGCAACATGCAATACGTGCCTGCCTGGATCAAGGCTGACCCCAAGCGTTTTCCCCGTGTGATTCGCGCCGATGGCGAACCCGCCGACGTCCTGTCTGCGCACTCGCGCGCCACACTGGATGCGGACAAGGCCGCGTTCGTGGCCCTGATGCGCCATCTGAAGGCCCTGGATAGCGACGAGCACACCGTCCTGACCGTGCAGGTGGAGAATGAATCGGGCAATATTGGCAGCGTGCGCGACTTTTCTCCGGCTGCCAACACGCTGTTCGCGGGGCAAGTCCCCGCCGACCTTCTGGCCATCGTCCACAAGCAGCCCGGCACCTGGAGCCAGGTATTCGGCTCGGAAGCGGACGAGACCTTTCAGGCCTATCACCAGGCGCACTACGTGAATGAGATTGCGGCGGCAGGTAAGGCAGCATTTGCGATTCCCGTCTACATAAACGTCTGGATCAGCTATCCCCCGGCGGAGCTGCCGCAACGGGCCATTGCCATCCCCGGCATTCAATATCCGAGCGGCGGGGCGGTGCAGAAGATGGTCGGCCTGTGGCGCGCGCTGGCGCCGTCCATCGATATGATTGGGCCCGACATCTACGCCAGCGATTCAGGATTCGCCCTGGAAGTCATGCGCGCTTACACCCGCCCGGACAATCTGTTGTGGATCCCGGAAACCGGCAGAGGCGACGAATTCGCCAAGTTGCTCTTCTATGCCTTGGATCATGGGGCGGTCTGCTTCGCTCCTTTCGGCGTGGACCAGAAAGGATGGAACATCTTTGGGGATGTACCCTACCACGCCCACGCGCGCAATTTTGAACTACTGGGAGCGATGAGCCGGGAGATCGCCCAGCTCAATTTCGACGGCAAGCTGAAGACTTCGGTGGAAGAACCGGGAAGCGCCCAGCAGGAACTGGATTTCGGCGCCTGGCAAGCCACGGTCCTGTATGGCTTTCCCCAGCCTGATGGCCGCCGTCCCCCGGGAACGAAAGATTTTCACGGCGTTGCCCTGGTGGCGCAATTGGGTCCCGATGAATTCCTGGTTACGGGTGTGGATGTCAGCGTCCGCTTTCACTTGCCGGGAAAACTGCCAGACATGCGCATGCAGATCCTCTCCGCCGAGGAAGGCGCTTACGACAACGGCGCCTGGAAGTCCGTGCGTTTGTGGAATGGCGACGAAACCGATCGCGGATTGAACTTTCACGCAGACCAGCCGGAAGTGGTGCGCGTGAGGCTGGGCAGGTTCTAGCGAAACGGCACAGGCATCACTTTGGTGCCGTGTGCTCTCCCTTCCACCTCATCAACCCCTGCAAGGCACGGTGTGTCGGCCAATACACCAGCACAGGCACCACGATCAAATATCCCAGCAGATACAACCATCCTGGCATGACATGTTGCTCGCGAAAAAAAAGCCCGCGAGCCCAGTTCACATCGTGCTCCGGTCGCCAGAAGTGGCAGACTGGCACGATGATCCAGGCGATCAGCGTCTGCAGCTTCCATCCCCGTGGGTCGTATCCCAGGCGCCAGACCGCCCACAGCAGAACGAGCGGAGTGATCACGTGAAACAGGCTCAGCAGCCGAATGGTGAGGGGCACTCCCGGATCGAACATGAAGTTGCTGGCGCCGAACAAGTGCTTCCCGCTTACGAGTGCGCCCAACAAGTCGACGGTGAAAAGACCTTGGAATACAAGTAGGCCGACGGCTTGGCAGGAGAAAAGCAGCGGACTCTCGATCCACAGGGCCGCGGCGATCAAAAAATTGCCCAGATCGCAGAAATAAAGGAAGTTCTGTGCGCCGTAGTGCTTCCAGTACAGCGGAGCCCACAGCAGCACGCCCGCGGTCCACAGCATCTTCGGCCACAGCGGCAGGCGCATGGGCGACATTGTAAATCGCCAATTACCTCAGTAACTTGCTGGCCCTCAGGCCTCTACCTACGATTGCATGCTATGGGTTACCAAGCTCTCTTATTCTGCCCGGATGAGAAGACCGCGCGCGTGGTCACTCAGGTGCTCAGCGATCTGGAATTCGCGGTCGAGCCCTGCCACGAGCCTTTTGCTGCGGTTAAGAAACTGATGTCGCAGCACTTCGACGCGATCGTGGTTGATTGCGATAACGAGCAGAACGCAGCACTGTTATTTAAGAGCGCTCGCAATTCAGGTTCCAATCAGGCAGCCCTTTCGGTGGCCGTGGTCGAAGGACAGACAGGCGTAGCCAAGGCATTTCGCATCGGCGCCAACCTCGTATTGACCAAGCCCATACACGTCGAACAATCCAAGGGCACGTTACGGGTTGCGCGCGGGTTGTTGCGCAAGGGACAGAGCGCCAAGCCGGCGGGAGTCCCGGGACAAGAGGTTCCGACTTCTCCTATGCCGGCGTCATTTTCAGCAACTCACAACATCACGCCCGCACCGGCGCCCGGCGCATCTGCGTTCGAACTTGACCCCGAACCAGAGCCGCAGCCCGATCCCGCCGATGCGGCTCTGCTGGAATACATGCCCGATTCTGCTCCCGCCGCAGAGAGCACATCAGCTCTCAGCTCCGCTTCGTCGAAACAATATGCATGGCAACCCCGCTCCACGATGGCGGAACCCATGGCCACGGCCCTGCGCCGGGCCGCGGAAGCGGTGGGTCACACCGAGTCGGACTCCTCAGGAGCAGCGGAGACGCCAGCTCCGCGGGCCATGAGCGGTACTGCGGCGGCGCCCATTCGCGCGAAGGAGAGTGTCCGGCCGGTTTCTGTAGAACCGCAACTCAGTTCTGTGGCCGCTCCTCTGGGCTTGCCGGAGAATCAGGGATTGCGCAGAGCCGTGGTCGAGGCACACGATGCAAGCTCGCGAGAGCCGATCAGGGGAGAAATC
>CAYOZX010000123.1:0-10359 GCA_964408515.1 uncultured Acidobacteriaceae bacterium
CGTAGGCGCCGACGATTTCACCTGCCGCCAGCCGGGGCAGATATTTTTTCTTCTGGTCTTCAGTGCCGAAATAGACGATGGGCAGCGTGCCGATGCCGGTGTGTCCTCCCCAGGTCGTGGCGAAACCGGCGTACTTGGCAATGTGGTCGGCGATCACGGCGGCGGTGACCTTGTCCATCTCCAGCCCGCCGTAGGCCTCGGGAATCTCCACGCCGCTCAGGCCCAGCTCGCCCGCCTTCTTCAGCAGATCGCGCGTGACGGAGAAGTCTTTGTGCTCGATCTTCTCGACGTTGGGCAGAATTTCGTTAGTGGCGAATTCCTCCGCCGTCTGCCCGATGAGCTGATGCTGGTCGCTGAAGTCTTCGGGAGTGAAAATCTCATCGGGGCGGCGCTCACTGAGGAGAAAACTCCCGCCCGCGATCTTGGTGCTGGGAACCGCAGTGGTGGCCATGAAAACTCCTTTTCACCGCAGAAAAGGCAAGGAATGCCGGAAAGTCATTGCCATTGTAACCGCGCGTGCGGCCGCCTGCCGAGCTGCCGGAGGTAACGCGAGGTACCCACAGACCCTCTGGCTGGTGGTGCAGATCCGGTTGCCTTTTTTGGCGACTCTGTAGCACCCGGCGGTCAGTTCAGGTTTTCAAAGATGCCGGCGGCTCCCATCCCGCCGCCTACGCACATGGTCACGAGGCCGTAGCGGCCATTCCGCCGCTTGAGCTCGCGGATAATGGTCGCGGTCAATTTGGCCCCGGTGCAGCCCAGCGGATGGCCAAGGGCAATCGCACCCCCGTTCGGGTTGACACGCTCAGGATCGAGACCAGCCTCTTTGATCACAGCTAGGGATTGCGCCGCAAAAGCCTCATTCAATTCGATCACGTCGATGTCGGAGAGCTTCAACCCTGCCAGCTTCAGGGCTTTAGGGATCGCGAACACCGGACCCAGTCCCATCTCTTCCGGTTTGTAGCCAGCGGTGGCAAAAGACACGTAGCGCACCAGCGGCTGGAGGCCCAGTTGCCAGGCCCGGTCGAGAGACATAACCACGGCCGCCGCCGCTCCATCCGACGTCTGGGATGAGTTTCCGGCGGTTACCGTTCCCTTGGCATGAAAGGCCGGCTTGAGCGCAGCAAGCGCTGGCAGCGAAGTGTCAGCACGAGGACCCTCGTCGATGCTGAAGGTGATCTCCTGCGTTTTCGGCTTGGCCCCGTTGGGCGTGGTAAAGCTGACCGGCACCGGAACAAGTTCGTCGGCGAACTTGCCGGCCTGAATGGCCGCCAGCGCCTTCTGATGGCTGCGCAGGGAAAATTCGTCGGCGGCCTCGCGCATGATCCCGATGCGCTGCGCCACACGCTCCGCCGTCAGTCCCATGGTGAGGTAGGCATCAGGATAGTGGTCAACGAGCCAGGGGTTGGGAGCTATCTTGTGCCCGCCCATGGGGATCATGGACATGGATTCCGTCCCGCCGGCGACAATCGCTTCTGCCCCGCCGCTTGCGATCCGCTCCGCCGCCAGGGCGATCGCCTGCAGCCCCGACGAGCAGAAGCGGTTGATGGTGAGCGCCGAGACCTCGACCGGCAGGCCGGCACGCAGAGCAGCGATGCGGGCCACGTTCATGCCCTGCTCCGCCTCCGGCATGGCGCAGCCCAGGATCACATCGTCGATCTCTTTCGGATCGACCTGCGGCACGCGCTCCAGCGCGCCCTTGATGGCGACAGCCGCCAATTCATCGGGGCGGGTGGAGCGAAGAGTGCCCTTGAATGCGCGTCCGACCGGCGTGCGGACGGAGGAAACCAGAACCACGTCTCTCATGACAATTCCCTGCTGATTTTTCCAGTCTAGCGCCAGCAGGGCTCAGATCACCACTGCTTCCTTGTATTCACCAAAAACTCCTCGCAGGCGGTCAGAGATTTCGCCCACCGTGGCGCTGGCTTCGACGGCGGTCAGAATCCGCGGCATCAGATTTTCTCCCGAGCCTGCGGCCTCCGTGACCCCCTGCAGTGCGGCCCGCCACGGCGCCGGATCGCGACGTGTGCGCAGGGCGCGCAGGCGTTCCACCTGTCTGCGCTCTAGCGCCTCGTCGATACGCTGGATAGGGATGGGCTTGCCCCCTTCCAGGACAAAGCGGTTCACCCCGACCACTACCGCCGCGCCCGCGTCCACCTGCTGCTGGTATTCGTAGGCGGCGTTCTGGATCTCCTGTTGCACGTAACCGCGCTCCAAAGCTTTGATCATGCCGCCCAGGGCCTCGATCTTCTGCAAATAGTCTGTGGCGCGCTTTTCGATTTCGTTGGTCAGCGTCTCGACAAAATACGAACCTGCCAGCGGATCAATCGTGTTTGGAACGCCTGATTCGTAGGCCACAATCTGCTGGGTGCGCAGGGCGATGCGCGCCGCCTGCTCGGTGGGCAGGGCCAGGGCTTCGTCGTAGGAGTTCGTGTGCAGGGACTGCGTTCCGCCCAGGACCGCCGCCAGCGCTTGCAAGGCGGTGCGCACGATGTTGTTCTCGGGCTGCTGAGCGGTCAGGGTGGAGCCCGCCGTCTGGGCGTGGAAGCGCAGCATCCAGGACCGTGGGTTCCTGGCTTTGAATCTGTCCCGCATGATGCGCGCCCACATGCGGCGGGCGCAGCGGAACTTGGCCACTTCTTCGAGAAAATGGTTGTGGGCGTTGAAGAAGAATGATATCCGCGGCGCGAACCTGTCGATGTCGAGTCCGGCGTCGATCGCCGCCTGCACGTAGGCGATGCCGTTAGCGAGGGTGAAGGCAACCTCCTGCACGGCGGTCGATCCCGCTTCCCGCATGTGGTAACCCGAGATCGAAATCGTGTTCCACTCCGGAACATTCTGGTTCGCCCAGGCAAAAAGGTCGGTGACAATTCGCATGGCATGCGCCGGCGGGTAAATGTAAGTGCCTCGCGCAATGTATTCCTTGAGCACGTCGTTCTGCACCGTGCCCGAGACCTTCCCGATGTCAGCGCCCTGCCGGCGCGCGGCCGCGACATACAGGGCCAGCAGGATCGAGGCCGTAGCGTTGATGGTCATCGAGGTGGAAATGGTGGTGAAATCGATGCCGTCGAAAAGTCGCTCCATGTCCTCGATAGAATCGATCGCCACGCCGACCTTGCCCACTTCGCCTACGGCCAGGGGATGGTCGGAATCGAGACCGATCTGGGTGGGCAGGTCAAAAGCCACCGAGAGCCCGGTGGTGCCGTGCGCCAGCAGGTACTTGTAGCGCTTATTGGACTCCTCGGCGTCGCCCATGCCCGCGTACTGACGCATGGTCCACAGCCGTCCGCGGTACATGGTGGGTTGCACCCCGCGGGTGAAGGGATACTCGCCCGGGTAGCCAACTTCGCTTTCCTGCTTGTGCCCGTCAAGATCGGACGGCCCATACAGGGTGCGGATGGGAATGTGAGAGGAAGTCTTGGGATCGGCGGGGCCAACCGCGGATTTGGGATTGCCGCTCATGGCTGAGAGCGAAAGCTCAGACCAGCCAGCGCACAAAGGCGCGCGAGGGAATTCCTACCATCCCCTCGCTGCCCTGAGGCGGCTGACTGAAATCTCCCTTCGTGTCCCCTCATGTCCTTAGTGGTTGATAGTCCTACTCCTTCTTCCACACCCGCCAAAAGGAGCTCACTCCAAACCAGCCGAAGGTCAGGGTGAAAATGATTGCAACCAGCACGCGCGTGAGAGTCGTCTGGCCGACCGCGTAGCGGGCATACTCGCGCAGGAGGGCGCCCACGCCGATCAGAGCTAACACCAGGAAAACAAAGCCCGTGACTTCGAGCCAGAGCTGCCGCAGGACGCGTCCGATGTGGGCCGCGGAGGTGTGTAGCGCGGTCATGACCGCCCCTACGGTGCGGTTGCGGCCCGCGTACTGGCTGGCGATCCGGCCCAGGATCTGCAGCCTGCGGACAGTGGAGACGGTCGCCATGAGCGTCGATTTTAGCAGTGTTCGGGGGTACAATGTCGGGCGGAGCCGGATCCCCGAAGCGTGCTACCGGGTCAAGGCATCCAAGTAACCACAGGATTCTGTTACCGGGCAGGGGGCGAAGTGGACCAGCAACTGAAGCAACTGATGAAGGAACTGGGTGAGGCGATCAACGAGTCACTGGCCGACAGTGAGCAGATTGCCGAGGTCGTGTCCCGCATCAAAGAGGGGGGCTACGATATTTTCCTGGTGCTGGAAGCCACAATCGGAGTGAGCAAGCCGGGCGACAAGTCCGAGGACAAGACTTCCATGGTGACCACGCTCACCTCCAACCCCGAATTCAAAATCAGCGACCAGGACCTGAAATTCCTCAAGTCGCTGCGCATCAAGGTCGAAAACGACGCAGCCTGACGACCGCTTCCGCTCTCAGCCGCCCGTGCGCAGCCAGCCATGCCCCCGTGTGCTAGTATCTACTTTCTTTGCATGCAGGTAGGCCCGCCGGCAGACTCGCGGGCAACAGTTCTCCGGGTCAGCAGCGGGCATCATAGGTCGCTCGATGAAAGACACGCTGGGAGTCCTACTCGCCGGAGGGGCGGGCGAACGGCTGTATCCCCTCACCCGCGACCGCGCCAAGCCTGCGGTCACATTCGGCGGAATCTATCGCATCATCGATGTCACCCTCTCCAACTGTCTCAACTCCAACCTGCGCCGGGTCTATATCCTCACTCAATACAAGGCCCTGTCTTTGAACCGTCACATCCGCGAAGGCTGGAACATTCTGGGGAGCGAATTGGGCGAGTTCATCGAAGCGCTGCCACCCATGAAGCGGGTTAGCGACCAGTGGTACCAGGGCACGGCCGATGCGGTCTACCAGAACATCTACTCCATCGGCTCCGAGCAGCCCAAGCACGTGCTGGTTCTCTCCGGCGATCATATCTACAAGATGAATTATGGATTGATGCTGGCACGGCACAACGAAACCGGCGCCGACGTGACCCTGGCAACCATCCAGATCGATCCCAACGAGGTCTACCGGTTCGGCGTGGTGGACGTGGACCGGGACCACCGCGTGCTCGGCTTCCAGGAGAAACCCAAAAGCACGGCTCTGCGCTCTCCTTCGAACCCGGAGAAGGTGTACGCCTCGATGGGCATTTATCTGTTCAACACCGACGTGCTTATCCCGGTTCTGCTCAAGGATGCGGAAGATCCCGCCTCCAGCCACGACTTCGGCAAAGACATCCTGCCCAAAATGGCGGATGATTACCGCGTCTATACCTACGACTTCGTCGACGAAAACAAAAAAGAGGCGCTTTATTGGCGCGATGTAGGCACGCTCGAAGCCTACTACGAAGCCAATATGGACATTGTGGCGGTGTCGCCGGTGTTCAATCTGTACGATTCAGAGTGGCCGATCCGCACCCACCAGCGGCAATATCCGCCGGCGAAGTTCGTGTTTGCCGAGTCGGGCCGCACCGGGACGGCGGTGGACTCCATCGTTTCCTCCGGGTGCATCGTTTCAGGCAGCCTGGTGCGTGGCAGCGTGCTCTCGCCCGACGTCCGGGTCAACTCCTACAGCGAAGTGGATAGCAGCATCCTCTTTTCCCACGTGAACATTGGCCGCCATTGCCGCATCCGCAAGGCCATCATCGATCGCGACGTGCATATTTCGGAAGGCACGACGATCGGCTACGACAGCGAGGCCGACCGCCAGCGGTATTTCGTCACCGAGAGCGGAATTACCGTGGTGACGCGTGACTATTCCCTGTTTGAGAATCCTGTAATGGTCGACTACTTCACCAGCGAATAGCCCGAGCGCCGGTTTGGGCGTCCGGCCCTCAGGCGCATGTGTTCGCCATCCCTTCGCCTACAGCTTTGCCCCTGCTGGTAGAATGCCTTGCCTTCCGCGAAGGCGCGAACTTTTGGGATCACAAAGACGTATCTGTATTGTGGTGTTAAGGTCCGGGGGCAATGAGAGGCCCTGGGCAGAGAGACCAGGAGTTCCAGGGAGTGCGGGTTGGAAGACGCCCAGGCCGTTGCCATGCTGGTCCGCCGCTGCGTCGCCGGCGACGTGGTGGCCTGGGAGGAGATCGTGCACCGCTACAATCGGCGTATCTACAACATTTGCTATCGTTTTGCGGGATCCGCCGACGACGCCCAGGACCTCACCCAGGAGGTGTTCATCAAGATGTTCCGCACCCTCAGTTCCTATGACGTTGACCGTGGGGCGTTCATGACCTGGGTGACGACCATCACGCGGAACCTTCTGGTCGACCATTTTCGCAAGAGCAAACAGGAGCGCATCACCGACTCCCTTGACGCGTCCCCGTCCGAGCACGAAGACGCGATGCCGTTAAGGGACAAGATTGAAGACAAGGGTCCGGGGGCGGACACCACCGCGCAGCAGCGGGAAACGCGTGAAGCCGTTCACCGGGGGCTGCAGAAACTCTCTCCCGAGCTGCGGGAAGCCGTGATCTTGCGCGACCTGCAGGATATGGATTACCGGGAGATTGCGACGGTACTAAAGGTCCCCGAGGGTACGGTGAAGTCGAGGATCAACCGCGGACGGGCGGAACTTGGACGGTTGCTGCAACGTACTTATAAGCAGGTCATGTGATGCCTGAGCCGAGCAAAAACGGGATGCACTGCGCAGAGTTTGAATCCCTGCTGCATGAGGCGCTCGACCGGACGCTGACCGGCGCGAAGCTGGAAGCGTTCCAGGCGCACGCCCGGGGGTGTGCCGCTTGCGGCCCGATGCTCGCTGACGTTGATGCCGGTCGGCGCTGGCTGAAGTCGCTGGACGAAGTGGAGCCGCCGCCGCACCTGGCACGCAACATTCTCCTGGCTACGACTGGCGAGCAAAGCCGGCGCCTGGCGGAAGCCAAGGGCAAACGGTCATGGAAGGACGCGCTGGGCGACTGGATGCGCCCGGTTTACGCTCCCGCGCTGGCGATGGGCAGGCAGCCGCGGTTCGCCATGTCGTTCGGCATGGCGTTCTTCTCGCTTTCGATCTCACTGAGCCTGGCAGGAGTCAAGGCGAGCGACTTGCGGCATCTCGATTTGCGGCCCGCAGCCATCAAGCGTGCCTACTACGAAGCCACCGGAAAAGTGGTGAAGTACTACGAAAATATCCGCCTGGTCTACGAAATCGAATCTCGGGTGCGGCAGTTCCAGAAAGCAACCCGGTCGGCCGAGCCGAAACCCAAGGAGCCGGAAAAGGAAAAGAAAGAACCCGGAAACAACAATACGAGTGGACAACCTGAACAACGACAGGAACGCAACTACAGCCAGGGAGAGAGCTCGCCGGTACTGGCGATCCTCCCGAATGAACCGCCTGTAGTGACGAAGGCCACTTACAGGAGGCAACTATGAACTGTGCCAACCATCCCGATGTGGAGAAGGTGGCATTCTGCCGCACCTGCGGGAAACCGCTGTGCGCGAACTGCGCCCGCTCGGTGCACGGAGTGATCTATTGCGAAACCTGCCTGGCGGCCCGGCTGGAAGGTACCCAGCCAGCGGCCGCGGGTTCTGCGCCGGCCGCAGGTTTTGTTCCTGCCGCCCCGGCAGCCGTGCCGGCCTCAGGCCCGAACCCGGCCCTGGCGGGTGTTTTGGCCGGATTCTTTCCCTTTGGCGTGGGCGCGGTCTACACCGGACAATACGCCAAGGGACTGGCGCACCTGGTGGTTTTCACCTTGTTGGTCATGGGCGCCAGCACCGGGACCGAAGCCACGGGCACCATCTTCGGACTGGCGATCGCCGGCTTTTACTTCTACCAGATATTCGACGCGGTGCGGTCGGCGCGCGCCATCCAGTTGGGGCAGCAGCCCCCCGATCCATTCGGCTTGGCGGGCACGTTCAGCGTAGGCGACCGCGTTGACACCAGCAAAATTCCTTTGGGGGCGCTGATCCTCATTGGCCTGGGCGTGGTCTTCCTGCTGCACACGCTGGATATATGGGAGTTCAGTCCGCATCGGCTTTGGCCATTGATCCTGATCGGAATTGGCGGGTTCCTCCTGCTGCAAAGACTGGGCATCGTAGGAGGCGGAAAACCGCGCTGTGCGGGGAGCCTGATGGGGCCGGCCATCATGCTGACGCTGGGCATCCAGTTCCTGCTCGATAGTCTGGGAGTGATCCGCTTTGGGCGCACTTTGCCGGCGCTACTCGTGGTGATTGGACTGGTCAAGATCCTGCATAGCACGACCGGACAAGGCGGCGGATCTCCCTCGGCGCCAGCGGGCGGATGGCCGACGCCCGGGCCAGCCGGCGGCGAACTCGAACCGCCCTCCTATCCGGAAGAGAAGCCGGAGGTGAAGAATGGCTAGCCCGGTGCAAGCTCCTCCCTCTAGACCGCGGCGTTCCATGGCGGGCCCGGCGGTGCTGATTCTGCTGGGCGGGATTCTCCTGATGGCGCCCACCGGCCTGCTGCACTGGCAGCCGCTGCTGCGGGCCTATGGCAGGTACTGGCCGGCGCTGATCATCTTGTGGGGTGTTCTCAAGCTGCTGGAATACCAGCAGGCACAGCGCGCGGGCGTGCGCGCCTCCGGCATCGGGGCAGGAGGCGTTTTTCTGGTGCTGATTTTGATCGTTTCGGGTCTGGCGGTCGGCCAGGCGACCCGCCTCAACTGGGAAGAGATTGGCACCCACATCAACCTGGGCGACGACGAGTTCACCCTGTTCGGGCACACTTACACCTACAACGACCAGTTGCAGCAGGCCTTTCCGCCGGGCTCGAGCCTGCACATTGTGAGCGATCGCGGCGCAGTCAACGTAACCGTGTCCAATGACGATCAGCTTCGGGTGGCGGTACACAAGCGCATTACGGCCGACAATCAGCAGGACGCGGATAAGTACAACCCCGCCACCAAGCCCCAGATCGAGGTCAACGACAAGATCGTCACCCTGAACGCCAACACGCAGGGCTCGGGAGAGCATGCGATTGCCACCGACATGGATGTAAGCCTTCCCCGCAAGGCATCGGTAGTTGTAACCGCACGGCGGGGAGATGTGAGTGTACTGGGCCGCGATGGCGACGTGGAAGTTTCCAGCCAGCGCGGCGATGCTTCAATTTCTGACATCAACGGACGGGTCACGCTCAATGTGACCCATGATTCCGCCCGCGTGTCGCACGTGGCCGGTGAAGTGGCCCTGCAGGGACGGGCGGATAACATTGCCCTGGAAGATGTCAAGGGCGCTGCCCGTCTGAGCGGGGAGTTCGACGCCATCCGACTGACCAAGATTGCCGGGCCGGTCAGTTTCAAGTCGGCACGCACGGACATGGAGTTTGGCAAGCTCGACGGTGACATTGATATGGATTCCGGCGACCTTCGGGCCAGCGATCTCACCGGTCCGCTGCGTCTGCTCACCCGTTCGAAGGACATCCGCATGACCGGGGTGGCGGGGGATGTACGCCTGGAAAACGAGAACGGCGCAGTGGAGATCCGGATCAACAAGATGGGCAATGTGCAGGTGAGCAACCGCAACAGCGACATTGAACTCTTCCTGCCTGACAAAGCCGCTTTTCAGATGGATGCGCGGACGCGGGGCGGCGAAATCGAATCGGACTTCGACGGACTGAAGATTGACAATGAAGCCGACCCATCCACGGCCAGCGGGACGGTTGGAGCCGGCGGACCAAAAATAGTGATCAACAACGAGCACGGCGGCATCGAGCTGCGCAAAGGATCGACGCTGGCTGAAGTACCGGTCCCGCCCATGCAGCCGCGGCCGCCCAAACCGCCCAAGCCGCCAGAGCCGACGGAAAACTAGGCGATCTGCTGGTGCGCATCCCGCCGGCTGTTGCGAGAGCGTCTCGCTCCCGGCAGGAGCGCACCCTCAGGGACTGAAGCCCCGATCGTCTTCCCGGCTTGTCGGCCCGGCTGAAGCCGGGCCCTCCCGATTGCCGCGCTGACTGCGACCCTACCAGCGCACGTGGCGACCGTGGTATCGTCAATCTCCTTCTTCTCGCGACATGATTCGCTCCTATCAGGGCAAAACGCCGGTGATTCCGCTATCGTGTTACGTGGACGCATCCGCCCAGATCATCGGCGACGTGGTTCTGGGGGAGCACGCCAGCGTGTGGATGAACGCCGTGCTGCGCGGCGATGTGCACTCTATCCGCGTAGGCGCACATTCCAACATCCAGGACTGCAGCGTGCTGCACGGGATGAAACAACTATATGGAGTCTTCCTGGGTGAATACGTGACAGTAGGCCACTCGGTCACCTTGCATGGGTGCGTGGTCGAGGACCGATGCCTGATCGGAATGGGCTCGATCATTCTAAACGGCGCCCGCATCGGCGCCGGATCGATCATCGCGGCCGGAACGCTGATTCCGGAGGCAACGATTGTAGAGCCGGGATCGCTGTGGATGGGCTCTCCGGGCAAGTTCCGCCGCAAGCTGGAGGAGAAAGACCAGGAGAGCATCCTGCGGTATGCGAGGA
>CAYOZX010000124.1:0-10298 GCA_964408515.1 uncultured Acidobacteriaceae bacterium
CCATTTCCCGGTCCCGCGAAGCTAAGTAGCAGGAAAAACCGGGGTACGTCTGGGGCTGGCAGGTTGCGGTGCTGCAGGCGCTAGGCGAGCGGCCGGGGGCCGGGGTCTCGCGCGGCCAGCTCGAGGAGCGCCTCTACGGCTGGGGTGAAGAGATCGAAAGCAATGCGGTCGAGGTCTACGTACACGGCCTGCGGCGCAAGCTCGGCGCGGACTTCATCCGCACCGTGCGCGGGGTGGGCTACACGGTGCCGAAGTCAGCGTGAAGTCCATCCGGATCCGTCTGCTTGCCTGGCTCCTGGGGTCGGTTACAGTCTGTCCGATTCGGGGCGGCGGGGGGGGTTTGAACGGGGTGGTTCGGGGCCTCGAGGGGGGGGATGCCGGGGTGGGCGTTGAGGAAGGCCACTTCGGCACCGTGGCGGGCCTCGCTCAGCGCCGCCGCCTCCTCGTAGCGCGCGCGCTCCAGTCCCGCCTCGGCGCCGCGCACCGCCGAAGTGATGGCCCCGCCGGTGAACAGCGGCACTTTGACGTTGAGGAACACGCCCTCGTCGAGACCGTGGTTGTTGCCGGCGGCGATGCCGTTAGTGATGCCGCCGTCGGCATAGGCATAGCTGCGTTTGGCGCTGGCGTCCAGCGTCGGCAGGCGCTGCGCCTCCTGCCGTTCGACCTCCTTCTGCGCGATCTCGGTGGCGTAGTGCTTGTCCTGCAGCGGCAGGTTCTGCGCCCGGGCGCGGTCGAGCCAGATGTCGAGCCGGTTCGGCTCCGGCGGTGCCGCGCGGTAGGCAGCGCCGAGCGGCTTGACCCGTGCGTAGGGCTGGCCGCCCGTCACCTGGCGCAGCTGGGTCAGGCCGATCTCGAGGCTGTTGCGCGCCTCGATCAGCGCGGCGTCGGACAGGTCGTACTCGGCCTGGGCCTGCTTGACCTCGGAGTCGGTGACCATGCCGGTGGAGAAACGGCCCTGCGCCTGCTCGAGGAGCTGGCCCACCGCATCCTTCTCGGCGGAAGTGAAGCGCACGCCATCCTGTGCCTCCAGCACGGCGAAATAGTCCTGGGCGCAGGCCAGGCGCAGGACATCCAGCGCCTCGTACAACCTCACCCCCGCCTGCCCGACCTTGAGCTCGGACTCGTCGTAGTTCTTGAACAGGCTCCAGTCGAACAGCACCTGGGTCAGCGCCACCTGGTAGCCGACGGTGTAGAACTGGTCGCGGTGGTTAACGCTGATGCCGTTGCCCGAGCCCTTGTCGAGGATGTCGCGGAAGAACTGGCCGCTCACCGCCTGCTCCAGCTCGCCGGCGGTGGCGCCGGCGCCGAGCTGCGGCAGCAGCTTGGCCAGGGCCTGCGGCTTGGCTTCGGCGGCCTCGTGGAAACCGGCCACGGCCGCCTGGTACTGCGGATTGGCCTCCAGCGCCTTGACGTAAACGCCGACCAGGTCAGCCGTGCCGTCGGCGCCCGCGGCCCGAGCCGCGGGCGCAGTGAGGACGGCGCCGAGCAGCAAGGCGCGGGCACAGGCGGAAGCCGGCCGTATCCGGCCCGGCGGCAGGCGCAAGGAACTCATCGAATGACTCACCCTGAATGCTGACGGCGCCTTTTTTCAAGCGGGCGCCCTGGAAATTGGGATTCTCCCTAGGCCGATTATGGCTCAGCCCAATGAAACAGTCACTTAGCCGACCAGGATAAGTGCAAAACGACTGTCGTCATCGGCATGCTAGTCTGCCTGCAAAATCGCGGCCAAGCGATTGTTCACGAAGGGAGCGGCACTCATGGCGGACACCGTTTTTAACGGCAGGACCGCTTTGGTCACCGGCGCATTAAAATATCGCTCCGCATTGCGCTTCAGCTGCCGCAGGATGAGAGCCGAAATCTCGGGCGGCGTGAATGTCTTTTCCCCGAGCTTGATGCGTATCACTTCTCCCGGCTGCAGGTCTTCCGCCAGACGAAACGGAAATAGTTTCAATTCTTCCTGAATGTCTTCCACCCCGCGGCCCATCAGCCGTTTGATGGAATACACCGCGCGCTCGGGCGTCTCGATCAGATACTTTCGGGCGGCATTGCCCACAACAATGTGGTCCTTCTCGTCCAGCGCCACCACCGACGGCACCAGATTCGCGCCGTCGTCACCGGGAATCACGACCGGCCTGTCCCCTTGCATGAATGCCACCAGGGAATTGGTGGTGCCCAGATCGATACCGACAATGCGCTCAGAATTCATTTCCCGAATGACTCAATTACCCGATTTCTCGACTCTCCAGCGTCTCTTCCACACTCTTGACCAGGTTCCGTATGTAGTTTCGCCGGTTGAGCAGATCGACCATGCCGTCGCGCGCCCGCCGCCGGGCTTCCTCTCGGCCGTCGTCCACGGCCCCGTCCCACTGATTCCACAGCCCGCCAAGTTCCCGCCCCAGTGCGCCGATCTTGTTTTCGAACTCGCCTTTGTGTCTCTGCAGCTCCGCCGCCAGGGATGGATCGTCCTCCCCTAGCTTCCGGCTTGCCCGCAACTCCTCCAGCTGCATATTCAGCTCGAACACTTCTTCCAGCAGATCAGGCGGCACCACCTGTTTCTTGACCTCACCTGTCACCCGCGCCTTCTCCGTCGCCGACTTCGACTGCTCCTCCAGTTCTACGCCTTCCAGCCGCAACAGGTACTCCGTGCGTTTGATGGGATCTTTCAGCGTGCGATAGGCGTCGTTGAGCAGAGAACTCTGCTGCAGGCTCCACTCCTGTTCGCGCGGGTCGGAGCGCGCATTGAGATCCGGGTGAAGCCTCCGGCTCAAACTATAAAATTCCCGCTCCAGTTGTGCCGTATCAATATTCAGCTTGCGCGGCAGCCCGAAGAACTTGAAGTAGTCCACCGGCACGGGCGGCTGCACTTTGCCACAGGCCTGACAGAAATGCGCGGCGCGCATATCGCCGCATGACCAGCAACCCGCGCTGGCCTCGCTGGCGCCCGTTAGCGTGACCGCTCTTGAAGTATCCATCGCCCTCGCCCTGCCGCCCCTGCGCGGCAGACACCCTGCCGCGGGTTTCAGTGCTCACGTGGAGAAAATGGAGCGTGGCAGATGACTCCGCTCCAGGCCCGGCGGGCAGGAGCGCCCGCCCCACACCATCACCCTGAGAACGACGTTCCGCATCCGCAGGACTTCGATGCGTTGGGATTCACAAACACAAATCCTTGCTGGATCAGGGTCTCCTGGTAATCCAGCGTCATGCCGTGCAGGTAGATGAAGGACTTCGGATCCACAAAAACCCGCACATCCCCAAATTGAAAAATCCGGTCGCGCTCTCGCGGCTGCGTATCAAAGCGGATGTTGTAGCTCAGTCCTGAGCATCCGCCTCCCTGCACCCCCAGGCGCAGCCCGCCCTGGGCGGGCGAAATGCCTTCTTTCACGATGGCCGTCCGAATCTTGGCTAGCGCCTTATCCGTGACCTGTACGCCTTTCGCCGGCGCGGTCTTAGTTTCTTCCCCCACAGGACTCATAAGCCATGCTCATGCCCGCCGCCCGGCGGCTCAGTCAACTGCCCGAGGCCGGCAGCCAGAAACGGTTACTTCGCTTCCACCGCCGCTGGCTTCGCCGCTTCCTGCTTCTTCTTCCAGTCGTGGATGGCCGCCCGGATGGCGTCTTCCGCCAGCACCGAACAGTGGATCTTCACCGGAGGCAGCGACAGCTCTTTCACGATCTCGGTGTTCTTGATCTGCAAAGCCTCCTCCACCGTCTTGCCTTTCACCCACTCGGTGGCCAGAGAAGACGACGCGATCGCCGAGCCGCAACCGAACGTCTTGAACTTGGCGTCTTCAATCACGCTGGTCTGCGGATTCACCCGGATCTGCAGCTTCATCACGTCGCCGCACTCCGGAGCGCCCACCAGTCCGGTTCCGACCTCCTGGCTGTTCTTATTCAGTGAACCCACATTGCGCGGGTTTGAGTAATGGTCCAGTACCTTGTCGCTATATGCCATTTCTGTCCTCTCTTATGAAATCCGATTTCTTGTCATCTCGGGCTGCCGCGGTTCCCTTATCCTGGCGGCGCTTTTTGCCACCGGGCGGGAATTTACTCCGCCGCCCATTTCACCGACTTCAAGTCAATCCCTTCCTTCGCCATCTCGTAGAGCGGCGAAAGCTCGCGCAGCCGCTGCACCGTTTCCACCACCCGGTCGGCTACGTAATCCACCTCCGGCTCGGTGTTAAAGCGTCCCAGCCCGAAACGGATGGAGCTGTGCGCCAGGTCGTCACCCGCGCCCAGGGCCTTCAGGACATAAGATGGCTCCAGGGTCGCGGAGGTGCACGCCGAACCGCTGGACACCGCCACATCGTTGATCCCCATCAGCAGCGATTCGCCTTCCACATAGGCGAAGCTGATGTTCAGGTTCCCCGGCAACCGATGATCCATCGAGCCGTTGATGTAGGTCTCGTCCAGCCGGTTCATGATCCGGTCGCGCAGGCGGTTCCGCAGCCCGGCCAGCCGGCACGATTCCTTGGGCATGTCTTCCGTCGCGATCGCGCACGCCTTGCCCAGGCCTACGATGCCCGGCACGTTCAGCGTTCCCGACCGCATGCCACGCTCATGTCCGCCTCCGTCGATAATCGCGGAAATCTGCACCCGCGGATTCTTGCGCCGCACATACAGCGCCCCTACACCCTTGGGACCGTACATCTTGTGCGCGGAAATCGACATCAGGTCGATGTTCATCTTGTTCACTTCGACGGGAACTTTGCCGATGGCCTGGGTGGCGTCGGTGTGGAAGATGACGCCGCGCTCGTGACAGATTTTGCCGATCTCGGCCACCGGCTGGAGGACGCCGATTTCATTGTTGGCGAACATGACCGTCACCAGGATGGTCTTGTCGTCGATGGCGCGCTTCAGCTCTTCCAGGTCGATCAGGCCGTCCTTCTGCACCGGCAGGTAAGTTACGCGGTAGCCGTACTTCTCCAGCCGCTTACAGGTGTCGAGCACCGCCTTGTGCTCGGTGACCGCGGTGATGATGTGATTGCCCTTCTCCCGGTACATCTCGGCTACGCCCTTGATCGCGAGGTTGTCGCTCTCGGTCGCGCCCGAGGTGAAGATGATCTCCTTCGGCGTTGCCCCCACCAGCTTGGCCACGCGCTCGCGCGCCGTCTCCACCGCCTCCTCGCCCGCCCAGCCGAAGGAGTGATTGCGGCTGGCCGCGTTACCGAACTTTTCCATGAAGTAGGGCAGCATTTCCTCCAGGACCCGCGGATCCATCGGCGTGGTGGCGTGGTTGTCCATGTACACCGGCAGCTTCACTCCGTCGGGAGCGACGCGCTGCTCCATCGGCTGCTCGCTCTGTCCGTTCTGACCCAGCGGGACCGTCTTGACATCCGTGCTCATCGTTTTCTCTCCTCAGAACCTGCAAACTCGTCTGGCAATCGCCGCTACCCGTGAATCGTCACCAGTTCGCTGCTCGCCTTTTCGCCCTCGGAGGGCTCGGGCTCTTCCTTCATCTCCAGGATAGTGATGCGCCGCAGCAGCTCCTCGATGCGGTGATTGACCCGGCGCAGGGGCTCGCGGATGTTACAGCGGTCGCTCTGACCGCATTCGCCCCGAACCGTCACACACGAGGTAATGAGCAGCGGCCCGTCAATCGCCCGGATGACCTCGAATGCCGAAATCCTTGCCGAATCGGTGGCCAGCTCGTGGCCGCCACTGGTTCCATGCTGCGAGTGCAGCAACCCCGCCTTGACCAGCCGCTGCAGGATCTTGGCCAGAGCTTCCTGCGGGATCCCGTAGGCGTCCGCTACATCTTTGGCGCTGCACGCTCCCTGCTCCGCATGCTCTGCCAGATGCTTCATGGCCATCAGCCCGTAGTCAGCCTTCTTGGTCAGCTTGAGCATGATCGGTATATCCGACTGTTTCAGTCGGATATGTTATTGTAGGACCCAACCCTCTGGAATTGCAAGCCCTTGCAGGCAACAGGCAAAAATCGCTGGCGAAAAGGCGCCACTTGAGGTTCAACCGCGGCTGAAGGCAAAAGACTTGACAACCGCCAGACCCAGTCTCACAATACCGCCAATTTCCCGCGAAAATTCCGGGATTTATGACTCCGTCCCCGCCTTCCCCACCACCCGCCAAAAGTAACCCGGTCCCCTGTAAGCATCCCCGTGTGCAGATTGTTTCCCGCGACGAGGATGCGGAATTTGTGGAGTGCCAGGAGTGCGGCGAGATCTTCGAGTCCAGTGAATTCAAGGACATGATCATCGAGGACACCAAGCTGAAAAATGAGCCCTGAATCGCGGTGACAATCGTAACCGGAGGCGGGCCTTTATCCTTGTGACGCCGGCAGCACTTTGTTAACGTCGCGGACGGGGATACTCTTGCCTGGAAGCAGCCAAACTCCACCGGTCGCCCTCGTTGTCGACGACTCCATGCTGATCCGCCACACCGTGTGCCGCTTCCTCGAGGAGCGTGGCTTTACGGTTGAGTCGGCTACCAACGGTGAAGAGGCCCTTCCTCTGGCCCGGCGTATTCACCCTACTCTGATTGTGACCGACATGCAGATGCCCAAGATGGGCGGCTCTCAACTCATCACCGCGCTGAAAGCCCAGCCGGAGACGGCGCAGATACCGATCGTGATCGTAGCCGGCAAGAACAGCGGATTCGACACTCAGGAAAAACGGGCTAACTTTTCTATTTTCAAGGATATCGACATCGAATACCAGCTTGCCAAGGCGCTCGATGCGGTGCTCGGAACTCAGGGCATGGAGCACAGCGCGGGGCAATAACCAGGAGCTCACGCGGGAACTGAGAACCGGTCTCTGTTCTTCTTGAATCCGCTTCCGGCAAACCCAATTCCGTCATTCCTACAACTTCATCGCCGCCTCGGCAGAGAAGTCCATGGCGGCAAAATCGCCGGCCACGAACTTGGGATAGGCAGCCGCCGCAATCATGGCGGCGTTGTCGGTGGAGAGAGCACGCGAAGGGAAATACACCGGCAAGCCCTCTTGTGCGGCATCCTGCTCAAAACGTTGGCGCAGCTCGCTGTTGGCGGCTACGCCTCCGGTGACGAAAAGTGTCGCCGCGTCGCACGCGCGCGCCGCGCTCAGGGTCTTAGCGATCAGGTCTTCGACCATCGTCCTTTGAAACGAGGCCACCAGGTCCAAGGTTGTGCGATCGCAATGCCTGAGGAGGTCTTCCAGTTTCGGCTCCCCCATGGCACCCAGAACCTGGCGGCGGTGCTCGATCGCCTTCTGCATGTGATGCGTTTCAACATAGCGAAGCACTGCCGTCTTGAGGCCACTGTAGGAAAAATCGAAGCGCAACCCGTCTTCCTTCAGTTTCTGGTTGCGGTCGCGATGCTTAATCTGTGACAGGGGAAACCTTACCGCTCGGGCATCGCCGTGGGTGGAGAGCCGGTCGATGACCGGACCACCGGGGTATCCCAGTCCCAACAGCTTCGCCACCTTGTCGAAGGCCTCGCCGGCGGCGTCGTCGCGGGTGTGTCCGATGTTGCGGTACGACCAGGTTTCGCCATGTTGCTCCGCCAGGTACAAATGTGTGTGTCCACCCGAGACTACCAGCGCCAGCGCTGGAAACCGGACCTCCCGGTTCCCCTTCTGGCGCTCTTCCAGCAGGACGGCGTGAATGTGTCCTTCCAGGTGATTGACCGCGATCAGTGGCTTGTCGAGAGCGAATGCCAGGGCCTTAGCGTAGCTGATGCCTACCAGGAGCGCGCCGGCCAGGCCAGGACCCTGGGTCACAGCAAGGGCGTCAAGGGACTGGTAGGTCTGCCCGGCATCGGCCAGAGCTGTGCGCACCACGGGCACGATGGCTTTCAGATGCTCGCGCGAGGCCAGCTCGGGCACAACCCCGCCGTAAGCCTGGTGGGTTCCGATCTGTGAGGCCACGACGTTGGAAATCAGCCTCTCACCCGAGCACACGACCGCAGCGGCAGTCTCGTCGCAGGAGCTTTCAATACCAAGGATGTAAGTATCGGCCATCTATCTCAAGTCTAAACCGGCCCGGTTCATGCGGGAGCCGCGATCCATAGGCACGAGCGGCCCAGCCGCCCCAAGCCAAATCCAACGGTCTCCTTTGTCTGGCTACTCTGGCTACAATGTTGCTGATGTCTCCCGAGATGCCGGACGCCACCACTGAGGTCAGCCCACTCTACGATACCCGGCTGCCCAGGTACTCCCTCTGGCGCCGCATGCAGATTCCCGTGATTGCCGCCGCGGTCATTTCTGTGGTGCGCGCGCTCGGACCCACACTCCGCTTCGAAAGCCTGGGATTTCATCACTATGCGCAGTCCCGCGCCCGCGGAGAACCGGTAGTCTCGGCCTTTTGGCACCGCTGCATCATTCCCGCTACCTGGTACTGGCGCAACCGCGGGGTCGTGGTCTTGAACACCACCAACTTCGACGGGCAGTGGACCCGCCGCGTGATCGAGCACTTCGGCTTCGGCACGGCGCAGGGCAGCTCGACCCGGGGCGGCCTGCGCGGGCTCGCAGTCATGGCGCGCCGCCTGGACGAAGGGTTCGACGCCGCCTTCACCATCGATGGTCCGCGCGGTCCGCGGTACGTGGCCAAGCCCGGCCCGGTCATGCTGGCCCGGCGCACCGGCAGAGGATTATTTCTGTTCCACATTGGATTGGAAAGGGCGCACACGCTGCAGAAGGCATGGGACCTGATGCAGTTGCCTTATCCTTTTTCGCGAGCGGTGCTGGTGGCAGCGCCGCTGATCCGCGTGTCTCGGGACGCTGACGCCGACGAGCTGAAGCGCAAGCAGACGGAAATGCAGGCTGCGCTGGAGCGCGTACGTGACGTAGCCGAATCCTGGTTCGGTCTGAGTGAGAGGGAACGGGACGGGCTGCGGAGAGAGTGGAACGCGGGCGCTGATAGCTGACTCCTGAAGGCAGAGTGTCCATTGCTGAAAGACTTCGCCATCTCGATCGTGCGCAAGCTGCGCGAGCATAACCATGAGGCCTATTTCGTGGGCGGATGTGTTCGTGACCTGCTCCTTGGCCGGGAACCAGGGGACTACGACGTCGCGACCGATGCCACGCCGGATGAAGTAATGCGCCTTTTTCCGCGGACCTACGCTGTGGGCGCGCAGTTTGGAGTGGTGCTGGTGCCGGTTGACGCGAACAGCCACGGGGAGCACGAAGGACGCAGAGGCGCGCCGGTGAGCACACTGGCCCGGTATGTCGAGGTCGCCACCTTCAGATCCGATATCGGATACTCCGACGGCCGGCACCCCGACGAAGTCCGCTTCAGCACGAGTCCTGAGGAGGATGCCAAGCGGCGCGACTTCACCATCAACGGCATGTTGCTGGACCCGATGACGGGAGATGTCCTGGACTATGTTGGCGGCCAGGCAGACCTCGCTGCCGGAATCATCCGCACCATCGGCGATCCCGAACGACGCTTCGCCGAGGACAAGTTGCGCATGATGCGGGCGGTCCGTTTTGCAGCGCGCTTCGGATACACCATGGAGCCACAGACGCTGTCGGCCATCAAAAAACTGGCGCCGCTCATCCATCAGGTCTCGCGGGAGCGGGTTCGCGACGAGTTGACCAGGATGCTCACCGAGGGCCATCCTCGCCGGGCGTTTCTCCTGCTGGATGAAGCCGGACTGCTGTCGCAGGTTTTGCCTGAGATCGCGGCGATGAAAGGCGTGCAACAGCCGCCGGAGTTCCATCCCGAAGGCGACGTGTTCGTGCACACCCTGCTTTTGCTGGAGAATTTGCCCCAGCCCGCAACACCCACCCTAGCCTGGGGCGCGCTGCTGCACGACGTGGGCAAGCCGCCCACGTTTCGCGTGGCAGAACGAATCCGCTTCGACAATCATGTGGATGTGGGCGCGAAAATGGCCGAAGACATCTGCAAGCGCTTGCGTTTCTCGAACGACGACAGGGAACAGATTCTTGCCTTGGTGGAGAATCACATGCGTTTCGCCCACACACCGCGCATGAAAGAATCCACTTTCAAGAAATTTGTGCGCATGCCGCGCTTCGAAGAGCACCTCGCCCTGCACCGGCTGGATTGTCTGGCCAGTCACGGCGATCTCAGCACCTACAATGCCGTCCGGGAAAAAATTGCGGCCACGCCCGCGGAAGCCATTCGCCCCACGCCGCTGGTCAGAGGCGATGACCTCATCGCCGCGGGGTACAAGCCAGGGCCGCGCTTCAAGGAAATCTTGTCGCTGGTGGAAGATGCCCAACTCGAGGGCCGGCTGCGGTCCAAGGAGGCCGCCATGGAATACGTCCGGCGCGAATTCCCCTGCGAGCGGCCTTAATTTGGCCGGAAACGGTGTCGGCCGGAAAGCCTGTCAAGCCCCCTGCTTCGCCG
>CAYOZX010000125.1:0-10267 GCA_964408515.1 uncultured Acidobacteriaceae bacterium
CGGAGAGCGGGGAATTGTAGATTTCGCAGCGCGCCTGGCCGGAGGCGATGTTCTCGAGCGGGATATACTCCTGCTCATTTTCGATATCGATGAGGACGGAATGGCGCTGATTGAAGGTGCCACGCCGCGTATCCTGACCCGTCAGGCGAACGGGTATTCCTGCCTTTACCAGACTCCCGAACGCCAGCGCTTCCGCCATGCCGTAGTCGACGGGCCGTTTGCCAGCGCCCATTTCGGCGCGCTGTTCCAGGAGCTTCCTGACTTTCGGATGAATGTGGAAGTCCGAGGGAAAAGTGGTCAGGCGGGCGGTGATCTCGGCCAATTCTTCGGCGGCCACACCGGTATCGACTTCGTACTCCGGCTTGAAGCGGCTACCCGTGTAATCATCCCAATAAGCGGGCAGTTGGCGCAGCGAGGGCTTCTTGCGCAGCGACTTCGCCTTCCTCTGCGCGGCTTCAAGCTCGGCGCGAATTTCCTCGACCCGGGCTTGCGCGCCCTCGGCATCTGTGTCCTGGGCGTAAATCTCCCATAACGGAGGGTGCTCCTTGATCGCCTTATACAGCAGGGGCTGGGTGACCGTGGGGTCATCGACTTCACTGTGGCCGTGGCGGCGATAGCCAATCAGGTCAATGACTACATCGCCTTCCCAGCGATAGCGATATTCCAGGGCGAGGCGCCCTATGCGCACCACCGCGTCCACGTCTTCCGCATTGACGTGAAAAATGGGGATGGACTGGCGGCGCGCCAGCTGCGCTGAAAAGCGGGAAGAGTGCTCCTCACTGTAAAGCGTGGTGAATCCCAGCAAGTTGTTGGCAATGATGTGGATGGTGCCGCCGACCGTGTATCCCTTGAGGTCGGAGAGGTTCAGCGTCTCCGCCGTAATACCCTGCCCGGCGAAGGCGGCATCGCCGTGCACAAGCAAAGGCAAATACTTCGCTCGGCCATCAGCGCCGGCGCGGTCCTGCTTGGCGCGGGTGCGGCCGATTGTGACCGCGTCGACCGCCTCCAAATGGCTGGGGTTGGAAACCAAATGGATGTGGATTTTCGCGCCCGAGCGCGTGACGTACTCGCCGGTCGCGCCCATGTGATATTTCACGTCGCCGCCGCCCAGCACGCTGCGCGGGTCAACGTCTTCAAAACCGCCAAAGACTTCCTCGGGAGCGCGCCGCGCTACCTGCACAATCACGTTGAGCCGGCCGCGGTGGCTCATGCCCATCACCAGCTCAACCGCACCCCGCTCGCCAGCGGCTTCCAGAATTTCGTCAACCAGGGGGAATAAGGCGGTAACTCCTTCGAGAGAAAAACGTTTGCTCCCGAGATAGCGCTGCTGCAGCACCTGCTCGAAAAGGTCAGCCCGGATCAACTGCTCAAGCACATGCTTCTGATTGACGTCCGGCTGGGGGCCCTCCAGGCGCTGCTGTATCCAGCGCCGCCGCTCCGGGCTGGTGATGTGCATGAATTCGGCGCCGACTGTGCCGCAGTAGATGCGCCGCGCTTCCTGCGCCCATTCGCCTTCGATTCTCAGCTCCGGATGCGGCACCGAGGGCAGGAAGCCGAGGGGGTCGAGATCGGCCTCGAGGTATCCCCAGTGACGAAAGGGATCGAATACGCGCTCCCGCTCCGGATTGGGAGCCTCAAGCACAGCGGTAGCGGAGGATTCTGCAGCTCTCGGTCGAGTGGCCATAGCCCAGTACTAGCATAACGGATGAGCCGGGATGCGTGCCGGATTCGGCCGCCGAAGGCCTCCGTCACCGACGCCATGGCGCGGACAACGGTGGATCCGGGAAGGCATGCTTCTGCCGGGCCGTAGTTTCATTGCTGTACGTTTCCCGAATTGGCCCCCGATTTTGCCCTCATTGTCGCGGCCCACGCTTCGGCGGCCATGGTGTCTCTATCGCCCTCCGATGTAGCACGTAGCGAGGCTCAGAGTATGCCGGAAGTGCGACCGCCCGCGGGCGGCGATCCCCACATGCAGGTGCTGCTGTTGGGAGACGGCGAGCAGGACTTCGCCTACCTGCGCCATCTCCTGGCCCAGGCCGGGGACGGGCACCTGGGACTGGATCTGGCGCATTCACTGGAGGAGGCGCGGCAGCGATTGAGTAGTACACATTACGATCTGCTGTTGTGCCACTACCAATCGCAGACCGGCACCGCCCTGCATCTGCTGCGGGAAGTGCACAAGGGCGGATCGCGGCTGCCAGTGATCTTTCTCAGCGACCACACGGACACTGCAGCGGTCGAAGAGGCCCTGCATGTCGACAGCGACGCCCAGACAAAGCCGGCGGACAGCGAAAATGCAGCCGTCAAGCTTGGCATTCGCACGGCCATTGACGCTTATTGCAAGGAGCGGCAGCGGGTCAAAGCAGAGGATACGCTGCGCAAGCTGTGGCGCGCAGTGGAGCAGTCGGCCGACCTGGTCATCATCACCGACCGCGCCGGGGCGATCGAGTACGTCAACCCCGCGTTCGAGGCTTTGACCGGCTATTCGCGGGCGGAGGTCCTGGGCCGCACCCCACGCATCCTCAAGTCGGGCCAGCAGACGGCTGACGTCTATCGCGAGCTATGGGAGACGATTCTTGCGGGTAACGTTTTTCGCGGCGTGCTGGTCAACCGCAAGAAGAACGGAGAGATCTTTGTGGCGGAGAGAACGATCACGCCCTTGCGCGACAGTGAAGGCGCGATCACCCACTTCATTTCCAATGACCGGGACATCACCGAACGCCGCCGCCTGGAGAACCAGCTGCAGCAGGCGCAGAAAATGGATGCCATCGGAAGGCTGGCGGGAGGCGTGGCGCACGACTTCAACAATCTTCTGATGGTGATCAGCTCCTACGCAGAGCTCATGCTGGATTCCCTGACGCCGCAGCATCCCCTGCGCCGCAACGTGGACGAAATCCAGAAGGCCTCCCGCCGGGCCGCGGATTTGACCCGGCAATTGCTGGCCTTCGGCCGCAAGCAGATGCAGACGCTACAGTTCCTGGACCTGAACCTGGTGATTGAGGACATCGGCAAGTTGATGCACCGCCTGGTCGGCGAGGACATCGAGTTAGTGTTCTCGCTGGCGCCGCAACTGGGGAAGGTAAAAGCCGATCCGGTGCAGATCGAGCAGGTGTTGATGAATCTGGTCGCAAACGCGCGCGACGCCATGCCTGAAGGAGGAAAGCTGGCCATCGAAACCTCGAACGCCAGCCTGGATCACACCTATGTTCAAAAGCACTCGATGGTGCCGCCGGGCGACTATGTCCTACTGGCGGTCAGCGATTCCGGGGAAGGCATTGCTCCGGAACACCTGTCTCATATTTTTGAGCCTTTCTACACGACCAAGGCCGAGGGACAGGGCACCGGTCTGGGACTGGCGACGGTATACGGCATCGTGAAGCAAAATGCGGGATTCATCTGGGTCTACAGCGAGCCCGGCCTGGGCTCGACGTTCAAGATGTATCTGCCACGGGTGCGGGAAGCCGTGGCCGCGCCCGCTCCCGCCCACACCGGCGACGGCAGCCCGCGAGGCAGCGAAACCGTGCTTCTGGTGGAGGACGAAGCCGCAGTGCGGCTGGCGACCAGCGAATTTCTGAGAGGCAACGGCTACGTGGTCCTGGAAGCTGTCCATGGAGCGGATGCGCTGACGCGCGCCCGGCAGCACTCCGGTCCCATCGATTTGATGATTACCGACGTGGTGATGCCGCAGATGGGTGGGGCCAAGCTGGCGGCGGAGCTGGCAGGCGAGCGCCCGGAGATGAAGGTGCTCTTCGTTTCTGGATATGCCGAGCACACGGTGCAGCGGCACGGTCCCATCGACGTCACCACCCGTTTCCTGCAGAAACCTTTCTCGCTGAAAGCGCTGGCGCGTAAGATCCGCGAAGTCCTGGACGCGGACGTGCCGGCGTTGGCGACGGCCGGCGGGTAGGCCGGAGTCACTCTCCGGTTCCAGCCGCGCAAACAGCGTCCCATGGTTGCCCTCCCGTATAATTGCCAGCGGGAAAATCGATGAGATCGCTCGCGCCGCCGCGTCCCCAGCCCGAATGTCCCGGCTTGGTGTCACTCCCAGCTGATGAAGTCGCTGTTGGGAGTGAGCCGGCGGCGGGGATGATCGCAGTGAGCCGGGCGGAGCCGCGGCCTTGACCCTCGTGTGGCAGGCGATGCTGGCCATCGCGGTACTGGGCGCGGCGAGTGCCACAATTTTTCTGTTCATGGTACTGGTGGCCGCAGGCCGCTGGCGGCGCGCCGCGCGTACCGAGCAGAAGGCAGCCTCCGCCACTCCTGAGTCTTCCCTTCCTGCCGTCACCGTGTTCAAGCCGGTTCACGGAATGGAGTCGCGCCTGGAACAGAACCTAGAAAGCTTCTTTCAGCAGGACTATCCCCGCTTTGAGATCATCGTGGGCGCGCGAAGCGCTGACGACGCCGGTCTGCAACTGGCGGAGAGAATTCGCGAGCGGCACCCGGAAGTGAAAAGTTCCATGGTCGTTTCGGGACCGCCCACATGGCCCAATGCCAAGGTTTTCTCGCTGAGCAAGATGATCCCCCGCTCCGCGAACGAATACTTTGTGATCAGCGACAGCGATGTGCAGGTCTCGCGCCGTTTTCTGCGGGAGGTAATTCCCGCTCTGTTTGACCGGCGCATCGGGCTCGCCACCTGTCCCTACCGTGGCGTTCCGGCGGGAGATTTTTCCTCCACGCTGGAGGCATTGGGCATGTCGGTGGAGATGCCATCTGGTGTGATGGTGGCGGAGATGCTGGAAGGCATACGCTTCGCCTTGGGCCCAGCCGTCGCCCTTCGGCGCGATGCGCTGGAAAAAATCGGCGGCATCGCCGCCACCGCGGACTATTACTCCGACGATTTTGTCCTGGGAAATTTGATCTGGTCGGCGGGATACAAAGTGATCTTTTCGCATCATGTGATCCAACACGTGCTCAATCCGCGTTCCCTCAAGCGCACTCTGGGTGACCAGCTGCGCTGGATGCAGAGCACGCGCTTTTCCCGCCCGCTGGGCCATGTGGGCGCCGGGCTTACCTATGCGGTGCCGTTCGGCCTCCTGGGACTGTTGGCGGCAACGGCCCTGGGATACTGGAAGCTGGGCGTGGGGCTGGTGCTGGCTTCGCTTGCGAACCGCATGCTGCAATCGATCGTCGTGGGCTGGGCCACCCTTGGCGACCGGCGCGCCTTGTTCCTGTCCTGGCTCTACCCAGTGCGCGATCTTGTTGGCTTCTTCGTGTGGATGGCAAGCTTCAGCAGCCAGTCGTTTTACTGGCGGGGTGAAAGCTATCGCTTCAGCAAGGGCGGAAGGATTATTCCTCAGAATCGGCGGGCTGAGAGTGCGGTGGAAGCGAAGTTGTAACCAGGCCACGATTGAACCACGAACGACGCAGAGGAAACGGGAAAAGTCTACTTCGGAGCGGCAGGGGCCAGTTTCCCGTTCTTCAATACGAATGATTCGCCGCGCCAAATCACCCTGCGACCAGCGAGGGTAGCGATCCAGATCAGAGGTGCGATCAGGTCCCTCAGAGGCAGCAGGAGTAGCAAAGTTAGCGCCCGGCGGGCGCCAAGCACCAGCCAGCCAACAACCGCAGCGACCGCCACGCCCATTCACAAACCGGCCGACAGCACAAGCCAGGCCCAGAACCGCCCGCCGCCCGCCAGCAACGCCACCACCACCCAGGGAAACCCGAAGGTCAGGATGAGGCCCAAATATCCGGAAGGGCGCGAGTCGCGAACGGCGCGGCCGCAACGGACCTGATGCTGGAAAAAGGCGTGCCAGGAGTAAGGCGCGAGAAAAGTCTCAACCACAACCGCGGAGAGCTCGACGCGCAGCCCGCGATCCGCGATGCGTTTGCCAATCTGGTAGTCATCAGCCAAGTAGCCGGTGAGTGCCTCGAAACCGCCAGCGGCCTCAAGACTGCTGCGCCGGAAAGCCAGGGTAGAACCCAAACCGAAGCGCACCCCTCCTTCGAGCTGCCGCGCGGCAAGCACGCCGGCGGCAAAATCCGTGCTGATCCCGAGCGACTCCAGACGCGACCACAAGGTGGGAGCCGGGACGCCGCGATAGAGGCATGTGACCAGCCCGATGTTGGGATCGCGCACCGGGCCCGCAATCTGATGCAAGTATCCGGGCGGGACACGGATGTCACTGTCGCTCACCAGGATGGTTTCATAGCGCGCGGCGGGCAGCATTTGTGCCAGATTGCTCACTTTGCGGTTCGGGCCCAGAACTTGGTCGCAGACAACGAGCCGGATCACGCGCCGCGGAAACTCTGCCTGCAGGCGTTTCACCACTTCGACGGCAGCGTCACCGGGATCGCTCACTCCGAAGATGATTTCGAATTCGGGATATTCCTGCCGGCAGTGGCTGCGCAGGTTTTCATAGATTTCCGGGTCGGCGCCCTTGAGCGGCTTCAGGATCGAAAAAGGCAGAACCGGCCGGGTGGGCAGGACATCCTTGCCAGCCTCTCGCTGTTGACGGTGGAAAACAATCCCGCCGTAGAGGCAAAGCCCACAGTAGCCAAGGCTGCAGACCGCAAAACCTGCGGCGAGCGCTGCGATCGCGCTGGGAAGATGAGAAATCACTCAAGGCCCTTCGTGCAACCTAGGGTTTTTGACGGTGGAAAAGACATAAACCACACGGGCGATCAAAGTACAGAAGAAAGTCATTCGTATCGCAGGGATTCGATGGGATCGAGGTTAGCAGCTTTCCATGCGGGGTAGATGCCGAACAGCAGGCCCTCAGCAGCAGCCGACCCCAGGCCAAACGCCGCCCAGAAGAACGACATGCGCGCCGGCAGCGCATCCCAGATGGCGGGAATCGTCCAGGTAATCAATGCGCCCAGCAGCAGGCCCAGCACTCCTCCCATGGCGGTCAAAGTGATCGCCTCCAGGGTGAACTGCAAAAGGATGTCGCGCTTGCGCGCCCCGATTGCTTTGCGCACGCCGATTTCCCGCGTGCGCTCGGTCACCGAAACCAGCATGATGTTCATCACCCCGACGCCGCCCACAATCAACCCCACGCTGGAAACGGCGAACATGAACACAAAGACGGCCCCGGTAACCTTGTTCCAGACATCGGAAAGGGAATCCTGAGTGAACACAGCGAAGTTGTCAGGCTTGTCGGGCGGGACTTTGCGGCGCCGCCGCAGCAGGTCGCGAATTTCGTCGATGACTTTGGGCATGTCATCATGCGATGTGGCCTTCACGCTGATCCAGTACTGCTTCAGCTCAGGATGCAGCTTGCGGAAGGTGGACAGCGGAAAATATACGATGTTGTCGTCCGGATTTTTCCCTCCGGCGAAGACGCTTTTGCGCTTGGCGGCGACGCCAATCACGGAAAATAGCTGGCCGTCGATATTGATCTCTTTGCCCAGCGGGTCTTGGTTGGGAAACAGCTCTTCCGCCGTGTCCGAGCCGAGCACAATGACGGCCGAGTGATGCTCCTCGTCAATCTCGTTCATCCAGCGGCCGGAGGCGATGTCCAGGTCGAAAACATCCTTCCACGTGCCGGTGTCGCCTTCGAGGATGGTGCTCTTGACCTTGCGGCCGCCATACTTCACCTCGTAAGTCCCGGTGCCGAACTCCTGGCGGAAAAAGCGCAGGCCGGTGGTAGCCACTTTGACGTGAGGCAACTGCTGCACGGCCGCGAAGTCTTCCAACGTCAGTTCCTTGCGGGTGCGGATTTCTTCCGTCGGGCGGCCAAAAGTGAGCGGCTGATGGTAGGCGAAAACAATGTTCGAGCCCAGGCTGCTGATGACCTGGCTGACATTGTCATTCAGCCCGCGCACCACCGAGGAGATGCCGATCACGACCGCCACACCGATCACGATGCCCAGCACGGTCAAGGCCGAGCGCATCTTGTTGGTGCGGATCGTGTCCAGAGCCATCTGGATGATCTCGCCGTAATCGCGTCGTTTAGTCATCATGCTCGAGCGGGATCCATGGAAATTGGAACATTGAGTAATTTTGTAATTGTGTAATTGAAGATGTCTGGGTCATTGAGGGCCAGTTTGAAGAAGCTCCAGCGCCGGCATTGCGCGCCGCTTCCAATTACCCAATTACCAGATTATTCAATGACTGAATTCTGCGATTCAATTCCTCCGTTCCCGGCTGCTACAGTTCAAACCTCAGGGCCGCGATGGGGTCGAGCCTGGCCGCCCGTTTCGCCGGATACACTCCGAAGAACACCCCCACGCTGGCGGAGACCAGCAGTCCCGCTCCGACCGCCCAGAGTTTGATCTCGGACGGCATGCCAATGACCGCGGTCACGCCCTTGGCGATGGCAATGCCGAAAAGCACACCCAGAAGGCCTCCCATCAGCGCCATGGTTCCGGATTCGATGAGAAACTGCAGCAGCACATCCTGGCGGCGCGCGCCCATGGCCTTGCGGATGCCGATCTCGCGCGTGCGCTCGGTGACGGAAACCAGCATGATGTTCATGATCACGATTCCGCCGACCACCAGGGAGATGGCGGCAATAGCGATCATGGCAATAAAAAACGTGCTGCTCAGATTGGACCAGATGCTCAGGAAGCTGGCGTTGGTTTCGGCGGCGAAGCTGTCGGGTCGCCCCGGCAGATCGTGGCGGCGGGCGCGCAGGACGGCGCGGGCGTCGTCGATAGCGGCATCCAGCTGCGATCCCACGCCGTTGGCCTTGCCGGAAATTCGAATGCTGGTGTGGACGCCGAACTGCTTCAAATATGTGGTGATGGGAATGGCCACGTAGTTGTCGCGGCTCTGGCCCAGAGTCGTTCCCTGCTTCTTGCCCACTCCGATCACGCGGTACAACTGCCCTTCCACCCGGATTTCTCTGCCCAGAGGATCGACACCGGGAAAAAGGGTGTCCACAATGTCGGTGCCGATTACTCCGACCTGCGAGCGATTTTCCTCGTCGTTCGCATTGAGCATGCGGCCGGAGGTCAAGTCGAGGTCGAGAATGGTCGCCATGGAGGGCGTCAGCCCGCGAATCCAGGTGTCGCTGATGGACTGCTCTTCGTAGCGTACGTGGCCATTCGCATTGATCGTGGAAGCGCCGATCATGGAACAGTGCGGGCAGGACGCGAGCACCGCCTGGTAGTCTTCCATGGTGAGGTCTTTTCGTTTCTGACCCTCGAGAAGCTGGTCCACGTTGGTAATGACCGGGGTGACCTTGCTGACGATGAAAACGTCAGCGCCCAGGTTGAAAATCTTCTCCGCCACATAGCCGTTGATCCCATTGACAAACGTGACCACGGCGATCACCGCGGCTACGCCGATCACAACCCCGAGCAGGGTCAAGGCCGAGCGGAGTTTGTTCGCCCACAGCGAATGCAGCGCAACGCGGAGGGCTTCGAGAGCGTTCATGGACAGTGGTGGACCGCCGCGGCGCAGGGCGAGCGCGTGTCCACGGCTTAACTGTTAAGTCTAACAAAACAGGGGTGGCGTTACTTGGCGAGATGCAGGGTTCGCCGCGCGACGATACTGGCCGGCCTGCTGGCCCACTCGAGGAAGATGGCTCATCATCTCCTCGCCTGCTTTCGAGGGCAGTCAGCACCCGCAGGGCGCCTTGGCTTTTCCAGAGCGGCGACGCCGGTCAGAAGCGATGTTTTCCCGTCAAACGCGACTGAGCGTCACCTGGACTTGCGCCCGCTTTGAAGGGGATGAGTTCGCTGCAACGCGCTACCCTGATGACCTTGCCAAGCGTCTCTCGAAGGAACACACTGAAAGGCTGGACATCCGCAGTCTGCCCGCCCTCAGAAACAAACAATACCTTGAATGTGCCGGGTTGGCCTCGAACCAGAACGATCTGGCCCTTCCTGGGAATGAATTTCTCGATGCTCACAGGGACAGTTTATGTCCACCGCCTGACCGTGGATTCAAGCTGCACGCCGGATGCACCAATCTGGTAACGCTCTAACAGAAACAGGCGCCGGCAGTGGTGGACCGCGGTTGACAGGAGCAGGCCGCGTTCGGGGCCGAACGGCTAAGGCTAACAAAACACGGGCCATTGCTTGCCGGTGTGGAAGGATTCGCCCGCGCCACGTTCCTGGCCGGCGCCCACGCTGGCCGACTCTGACGCGGCCGCCAAGGACGCCTTCGAAGTCGACTATAATGAATGTGTTGGCAGCTGGACCGGACGGTCGCTCGTCCCGCCTTCGGGCGGGGACGGGAGGAAAGTCCGAACTCCGCAGAGCAGTGTGCCGGATAACGTCCGGGCGGGACCGATGCCCAAACTCCGCGGTTTTTGCGAAGGGTTGGAAATCCGACTCGACGGAAAGTGCCACAGAAAACATACCGCCCCGCCGTTCT
>CAYOZX010000126.1:0-10257 GCA_964408515.1 uncultured Acidobacteriaceae bacterium
CGACAAGCGCTCCCAACGCATCCGTCCTTGCAACAAACTTATCCTTGTACCCAATCACCTGGGTGCTGGTCTGGTCAACGGACGCCTTCACGGCTTCGCCGATGATGGTGTTCTGAAAGTCGCTGCTGCCGAAGTCAACATTGCCCGCGCCCGACCCCGCCCAGTGGCCGCCGCCGCCGAGCAGGTTAGTGCTCTCCCGCTTGGATTCGCCTCGCCCTTCCGCCACCGCCAGAATCTCGCCCGTGTCGACGTCCACGATGCGCGCGGTGAGAGCCACGATGGCCTTGGACTTCTTGTGTCCGAACCCGCCCAGGCCAAAACCTCCCAAAGCCGCCCCCGCTCCGCCCAGGTTCAGATTCTTGGTCTCATTACCGAAGGTGGTGATGCTGCCCACGACGATGGCATCCACGCCCAACAGTTTCCCCAGCTTGGCGGCAGAGGCCGGGTTGGCCCGGTCGCTGTTGGAGAAGTTCTGCTCGGCCATGATCTTGTCCAGCGCCTTGCGCTCAATCACCGAATAGCTGCCGTCTTTCACCAGGTTGGTCACCATCATGTCCGAGATGCCCTTGCCGATGTCCACGTCCTGGCCGAAGATCGACGCTACTCCGCCATGGACCGTGCCGTAGTCGAAGTCGAAGACGGCGACCCGTTTCTTGCGGGGCGCGGCCGCCGCGGCAGGCGCACTCTGCGCCATAGCCACGCCTGCCAGGAACAGCAACAAGGCCCCCATCGAGATTACTTTTTTCATAGCATCACCTTCCCCTGGAAAGAATCATTGCGGAAACGCGCCCGCGGGCGCAAGCCGAACGCTTGCGACGTACAGGGCTCGTCAACCCAAACCGGTATGACATTGTGCAAAAATGGTGAAGTCTTCGCAAGCTCATAAACCATGAAGAAACTGCGCGTCGGAATCCTGTTCGGCGGCCGCAGCGGCGAGCACGAGGTTTCTCTCCTCTCCGCTGCCTCCGTCTCCAATGCCATCGACAAGAGCAAGTTCGAGGTGGTTCCCATCGGCATCACCCGGGAGGGCCGCTGGGTCACCGCCGGCGACGCTGAGCGCCTGCTGCGCGGCCAAACTGCGCCGCCTGCCCAGGCTCACCTCCGGGCGGGCGACCCGGAAGCCACCCCAGGAGCCGCGGTGCTGGCCAGCGGGGAAGCCGTCATCGTTCCTCCCGAGCCGCACCGGCAAACCTCCCTCACCCCATTTCAAAGCGATGCCGGCCTCGCCCGCCGCGCTTCCGACCGCGCCATCAACGTGGACATCATCTTCCCGGTCCTGCACGGCACTTTCGGCGAAGACGGTACCATCCAGGGCCTGCTCGAACTCGCCGATCTACCCTACGTGGGCGCCGGCGTACTCGGCTCCGCCGCCGGCATGGACAAGGACGTCATGAAGTCTCTGTTCCGCGCCACCGGATTGCCCATCGTCAAGCACGTCACTATTCTGCGCAGCGACTGGGAGGCCAACCCCAAAAAGATCGAAAAGTCAGTCCAGAGCAGGCTGAAGTATCCTGTGTTCGTGAAGCCCGCAAACCTGGGCTCGTCGGTGGGAATCTCGAAAGCCCATGACCGCAAAGAACTCGGCCCGGCGATTGCAGAAGCCGCCAAATTCGACCGCAAAATCGTCATCGAGCAGGGCGTGGGAGGGAAAAAACACAAGGCCCGCGAGATCGAATGCTCCGTTCTCGGCAACGACAACCCCACCGCTTCCATCCCCGGAGAAATTGTCCCCGGCAAAGAGTTCTATGACTACACCGCCAAATACCTCGACGAAGGCTCGCAGCTGATCATCCCGGCCAAGCTCAGCCGGGGGGAAACTCGAAAGGTCCAGCAACTGGCGATCAGCGCATTCAAAGCTGTCGACTGCTCCGGCCTCGCCCGCGTCGACTTTCTGATGGATCCCAAGACCCGTAAGATCTATCTGAACGAGATCAACACCATGCCTGGTTTTACTTCCATCAGCATGTATCCCAAGTTATGGGCGGCCTCCGGCCTGGCCTACCCGGACCTGATCGAGCGTCTGATCCAGCTGGGGATCGAACGGCATCAGGAAAAGAAGAAGAACCAGTACAGCCGCTAGACCGCCGCGGATCACAACCTTCAGCCCCAATCCTCGACTCGACCGACACGGCAGGCTGCTATGCCCCTTACTTCTCTAGTGCCCGAGGAACTTCTCCAGCACCTCGATATCGCCCTCCGCCATCTTGGTGTACTTCTTTCCTTTAGCGATGTCGCCCTGGTGAAGCGCATCAGTGGCCTTGGCGAGATTGTTGTTCATGCTCGTCCCGCGCTCCACCATATCGCCACGAAGACCATAACCGGAGGAGGCCTGTTGCTGCTGCAGGCGATCCAGACCGCTGCTGATGGCGGCAGCGCGGTTCGAAAGCTGATCGATTTCGTGCTCCAGCTCCTCCAGGGCTTCGTTGCTCGCCGCAGAAGCGGGCGTAGCCGAGGTTGCCTCGCCTTGAGAGGGAGCCACACCACCCGCCGTGGGGCTGGCTTGGCCCGCCGACTCTCTTGCCATGCGCATCGCCCTTGCCGGCGCGGAGCTTGCTGCCGGCGGCGCGGCGCTCTTGACGGCCGTGTCCGCAGGCGGCGCAGGAGGCGTAGGGGCCGATGCGCCCTGATCCGATGCGCTGCCGCTCACTGTCGCCGCGGCATTAGCCGGGACAGGAGGCTGAGAGGAGTCAGAAGAGGCTGCACTCGGGGCTGCGGGGCCGGGCATGGCCGGCTGCGATGCGGGCTGCGCGCCGGAAGCTTCGCCCTGAGAATTACCAGACGAACCGGTGTCTGGACTCTTCGCATGGGTCCGGCTGCTGCTGGGCAGATAGAGTCCGGCCAGGACGAGTCCCACGAGCACAACCAGAGCCCCCAGCATCATGTACAGGCCGCGATGACCAACTGATGGTGCAGGTGGCGGAGGCGTGGGCAGCGGCGTCGGCACCGGCGCCGGTATCGTCGGCGCTTTGGCCCCCACCGGCGCCGTGATGGGCGTTACCGGGACCTGGGCGGGAGCAGTCGTCGGAAATGCAGCTACCGGCCGGCTGTCCGCGGTGGGGGCATCCGGACCGGCCTTAGCAGGGGCCGGAGTTACAGCCAGCGGCTGCACTGTCCCCAGCGCATTGCAGAATGCGTCGGCTGTCTGGAAGCGCCGCCCCGGGTCCTTGGCGATAGCCATCAAGATAATCTCATTCAACGCCGGCGGCAGGCCGGGTTGAAGCTCTACCGGCGGTTTGGGCGTCTCCTTCACGTGGGCGGCCATGATGGAATAATCGCTGCTCGCCTGGAACGGCCGCTGCCCAGTCACCATCTCGTAGAGGGAAACCCCGGTGGAGTAAAGATCAGAACGGGCGTCGGTAGCTTCGCCCTTGACCTGCTCCGGCGACATATAGGCTAGAGACCCGAGAGTCGTGCCGGTCATGGTCAGGCTGCGGTCGGCGCCCCCGCGGGCGATTCCGAAATCCATCAGCTTGACGATGCCCTCAGGCGTCAGCATCATGTTGGAGGGCTTGATATCGCGATGAATCACGCCCTGCTTGTGGGCATAGCTGAGTGCGCCTAGCACCTGGGCCGCGTAGTTCACCGCATCGGCCACCGGGAGCGGCCCGTGTTCCAGGCGCTCCGCCAGGTTCGAGCCTTCGACGTACTCCATGATCATCACCAGCTGGTTGTCCGCCGTGAAAGCGGTTCGCAAGGTGGCAATGTTGGGATGGTTCAGGCTGGCCATGAGCTTGATCTCGCGCAGGAACCGCTCCGCGAGTTCCTGACGGCCGGCAAGATCAGGCAGGAGGATTTTCATGGCTTCAATGCGGTCGGAGATGACGTTGCGCACCCGATAGACGCGGCCCATGCCGCCGCTGCCCAACTCATTGAGAATCAGGTAATCGCCGATGCGCTGGTTGCTGCCTTCGCTCATGGGAAGCTCCGTACTCCGGTTTGAGAACTAGGTCTCGTCGAGTGTCCTTGCCGGCAATGAGGTTTCATTTGCCCGTCAACCGTTCCATAGGGGGTGGAACTCGGGCAGTGACCGGAAATCAGGCGAGTCATTATCCGCCGCCTGGCCCGGCGGGTCAAGATCGTTGATCGGCAGTGGCTTCCCAGCGGGTCCGGGCTACGCCCAGCTTGTACTTGGCGACGTTCAGATTGCCGATGGCTTTCTCCTTCATTTCCTTGGACATTCCGGAATCCGGAACCACGGTGCGCAATACTTTCAGGTTGGTCTCCGCCTCTTTCACATAGACGGCCGCGGCTCCCATGTTCTCCGCCGAGATGGGATCGATGGAGTGCGCTCGCTGAGTGGCGAGGCTGAAGTCGTCGTGGAGAATGTCAATTTCGGCTGGTAATTGCGGATTGCCCGCGGAGCTGATCCTCTTGAGCCAGTCCTCAATCACGTGAATGGCGACCTTGAGTTGAAGGGTGACGCTGGCAATGTCGGTGCTGCGCTGCTGGTCCATTTGGCTGTGGAGCAGAGACAGCGTTTCGGCCGCGATCTCGGCCTGGCGCATCGACGCCAAGACCTGTTCCCGGCTCGCGTCCGACTGGCGCTTGGCGTACCAGGCGTAGTAGATGTTGATGGCGGTGAGCACGAGGACTAAGAGCACGTTGGCCACGGCGGTGTACGCCATGATCTGATTGACGCTGAGTCCGAATACCTGCTCTGACATCAGGGCCACCGTCCAGCGCAAGTATACAGAACAGGATCGGGAGCGGATTTCCGGTTCTCTCGGCCGTACCCGGCCGGTGTGATTAAATCGTGTCTCCATGCTCGCGGCGCGCCAGCACTTCCCCGGACTCTTGGGCAAAGTTTTTCTCGATGCCGCTTGTGTCTCCCTGGCGCCCCGGCCCGCAGTGGAAGCCATCTCGAAGTTTCTCGATCTCGCGATGATCTGCCCCCGAGGGTCTTCGACCGAGCATCACATCCTTATGGACGAGATGCGGTCGGCTGCCCGCCCGGCCGTGGCCAAGCTCATTCATGCCGAAGAAGACGAGATCGCACTGGTTGAGAGCACGAGCCATGGACTGGCTCTGGCGGCCGATGCCATCCCACTTGCGCCCGGCGATCGCGTCCTGCTCTCCGATCTGGAATTTCTGGAAGTCGCCGTGCCCTGGACGCAGAAGAAAAGAGACGGCATCGAAATCGACGTGGTCCCCAACCGGAAGGGAGAGGTCCGGGCCGAAGACTTTGCCGATCGTCTGACGAGCCGCACCCGCGTAATCGCCCTCAGTTCGGTGCAATGGACCAACGGCTACCGCTGTGATCTCGGGGCTTTCAGCCGGCTGTGCCGCGACCGCGGCGTCTGGCTGGTGGTGGACGCCATCCAGCAACTGGGCGCGATCCCGCTCGACGTTTGCAGGACACCGGTCGACATCCTGGCCTGCGGCGGGCATAAGTGGCTCAATGCTCCATTCGGTTGCGGATTTCTCTACATCCGTCGCGAAGTCTTGCCCCGCCTGAAGTCTCCACTTCCGGGATATCTTTCGGTTCAGGATCCGCCTGGCGGCTGGGGAGAATATTTTCAGACGCCAGCCATTACCCCGGTGCGGGATTACGACTTCGTTTCATCGGCCAGGCGATATGAGCACGGCGGCACGGCCAATTATCCCGGCGCTGTGGGGCTGGCCGCCTCACTCAAGATGATGGACGACCTCGGACACGAGAACATCGCAGCCTACATCTATTCCCTTACTGATCAACTCATTTCCGGCCTGGAGAAGTTGGGCTTGGAGATCGTCACGCCTCGGGCTCACGAAAGTCGCTCTGGCATTGTTACGTTCTCCGTCGGCAGCGCTGCGGACAACGTAGAGTTGATGAACCGGCTGTTGGAAAGGAAGATTCTGGTCTCCGTGCGATACACGTCGCACGTGGGTGGCGTGCGCGTCTCCTGCCACTTTTACAACTCGGAGGAAGACATTGAAAGGCTGCTGGCGGAGCTGAAAAGGTAGCGGCGGCAACTCCCGCGGCGTAACATCGGACGGGAGGAATGAAAATGGCAACGGCTCCTCAGGTTTCCGCTGTCACGTGGTTTTGCGAGATGGCAAGTCCGGTCGGGCCGTTGCTGCTGGCCGCCGATGAGGCCGGCCTGTGCCGGGTCGAATTCCTGCATGGCAGAAGCATCCAGCGGCCGGTTCCGGCGTGGCGCCACGATGAGACCCTGCTCCGTGAGCCTATGCATCAGCTTCGCGCCTATTTCGCGGGAGAACTGCAGGTCTTTAACCTTCCGCTGGCGCCGCGAGGCACTTTCTTTCAGCAGACGGTGTGGCGCCGGCTCCGCGAGATTCCCTATGGGGAAACCATTTCGTACGGCGAACTGGCCCGCCGCATCGGAAATCCAAAGGGGTCACGCGCGGTGGGGCTGGCCAACGGCGCCAATCCGATAGCCATCGTGATTCCGTGCCACCGGGTCATCGGCAGCGACGGAAAACTGACCGGCTACGGCGGCGGGCTGCCCATCAAGGAAAAGCTGCTGGAGCTGGAGCGTCGCCAGTTACGGCTATTGTGAGTCTGCCGGCCGGGCGCCCGCGTGGATCACTACTCTGCCTCTTCTCCTTCGGTTACCATAGAAGCCACGTAGACACGCATCTAATACTCCTATGAACTGCCACATCTCGCTCGCGGTCGCGACCCTGCTTGTTGCTTCCCTGGCCTTCGGCCAGAACGTCGATCCGGCCCTGCGGCCGCCCAAAGGAACGCAGGTAGCGATCGTAGTTTTTGAGGACCTGCAATGTCCCGATTGCCGCCGGGCCGCCCCCCTGTTGGAGGAAGCTGCCCGCACTTACAGGATTCCCGTCGTGCGCCACGACTTCCCTCTACCCATGCACAACTGGTCGTTTGATGCCGCGGTCATCGCCCGCTATTTTGACACTCACTCCAAGCAGTTGGGCAATGACTTCCGCGACTACATGTTTCAACACCAGCCCGAAGTGACGCCTCAGAACCTGCGCTCCTTTGCCGACAAATTTGCTACCGAGCGGAAAGTAGACCTGCCCTTCGTGGTCGATCCCCAGGGCAAGCTGGCAGCCCTTATTAACCAGGACAAGAGCCTGGGCCAGCGCATCCGCATCGAGCACACCCCTACCATCTATGTGGTCAGCAACCGGACCCAGGGAAAGCCCTTCGTTGAGGTGGTCGATCGCACACAGCTTTTTCAGCTGATTGACGCGATGATCAACGAGTAGGAAAGACTTGGGGCCACGGCTGGCTAGCGATCACAGGGATGAGCTTCGCAGTTGACAAGACAAGATGGGAGTGTGACCGCTGTAGTTGGAATTCCTGACATACTCCAAAACATCCGCGCCGAATCCTCATACGACCTGCCAGACGGTATCCAGCACCGTGCCGTCCACCCATTTCACGACCGCCACGGGCCGGTCGCCCAGCTTGGGGCGCGCGGGCTTTCCGCCGCAGATGCGTTCAACTTCCGCTTTGATGTCCTGGATGGGACGGATGGGCAGGCCTGATCCTTTGGTTGCATCCATCAAATCCTGGCGGCGCGGATTGATGGCGATGCCTCGCTCCGTTACCACAACGTCGATCAGTTCGCCCGGGCCGGTGAGAGTAGTCACTTCGTCCACGATGACAGGAATGCGGTCGCGGAATGATGGCACTGCCAGGATGGTACATCCCGCCTCCAGACAATTCTGCCATCCGCCAATGCCATGCAGCAGGCGGCCGTCGGAGTGAGTTACGACGTTGCCGTTGAAGTTCACGTCGACTTCCGTGGCTCCCAGCACCACGGCATCGACCAGGGACGCGAAGGAGCCTTTTCCGTGGTAGTTGTAGGAGGTAAAGGGCGAAGTCGCCACGTGGCGCGGATCGCGGGCAATCGACTTGACCGCTTCCAGGTCAAACGTCTGTCCGTCGAGAATGTAGTCCGTCAATCCATCCTGCAGCAGTTCTACCAGATAGCGGGTGGACCCGCCGCGCACGAAGCGCGCTTTGACCCCGGCCTCCCTCATCATGACCCGCAGAAAGTCCACAAACGCCAGGGCGATTCCGCCGGCGCCCGCCTGGAAGGAAAAGCCATTGCGCATGATGCCGGCATCACGCACGAAGCGGGCCACATACTCGGCCACCCGTAATCGGTCGGGCGAACGGGTGATCTCGGTCGTGCCCGAGACGATCTTCGCTGGGTCGCCGATTGACGGCACCTCCACTACGCAGTCCACGTTGTTGCCCTGAATCTGCCAGGGAACGCACGGAAAGGGCGCCAGGTTGTCGGTGACGACGATGACGTTGTCGGCATAGATGGAGTCAGCCAGCGCAAACCCCAGAGATCCGCACGCCGACCTTCCTTGCGATCCGTCGGCATTGCCGAAGGCATCGGCCGTGGGTGCGGCGATCACGGCGATGTCGATATGCACTTCGCCGTCCTGAATCGCTTGCCAGCGTCCGCCGTGCGAGCGCAACACTCCCAGACCGGCCATCTTGCCCTGGGTGCAGTAGTCACCCAGCGGGCCATTCATGGAACCTTCAATGTGATGCACCACGCCGGCTTGCATCAGCTCGATGACGCTCTTCTGCGACGGAAACGACGCGCTGGGGAACCAGGTGAGATTCTTCACCCCGATGCGCGCCGCGGCCTCCAGCATCATCACCGCCACGCGATCGCCATCGCGGAGATGGTGGTGATTGGAAATCACCATGCCGTCGCGCAGGCCGCACTGCCGGAGCGCACTCTCGAGATCGGTCACCCGCTTGTCGCCGTTCCGGGGATAGTTCTTGTTCGAACGGATGGGAGGCGCCGCCTTGCGGCCTCGCGGCTGATGCCGGCCCACTCCCAGGTAAGGAAGCTGCGGCTTTCCGTTGACCATGGCCGGAACCAGGCGTCCCGCCGCGTTTTGCACGAGTTCCGGTCGCTCCGTCATGGGTTCTTCAGTGAGATTTGCATTCCAAGCGTTCCGCTGGCCGCCTGGGCGGCCAACCCGGCGGTCCGGCAGAGCTGCGGTCGCGGATTCAACATCCGGCTACAGCCTTCCCATCTTCTTCGCCTGCTCTACCAGTTTCTGTGCCCGTTGCACCACTGGCGGGTCGATCATCTTCGATCCCAGGCTCACCACCCCCAACCCTCGCTGTTGCGCTTCGTCAAACGCGGCGACGATTTTGAGCGCTCTGTCAATTTCGGTCTGCGACGGGGCGAAGGCCTCGTGGATGGCCGGAATCTGGGCGGGATGAATACATCCCATGCCTTCGAAACCCAGGGCGCGGGAATTCTCCGCCCACCGCCGCAACCCGGCCAGGTCACCTACGTCGCCAAAAACCGAGTCAATGGCCTGAACGCCCGCGGCCCGGGCGGCGTTCACCACGCGGGTGCGCGCGTACAGCGATTCCTGCCCTTCGGCTGTCTTTACCACGCCCAAATCCGCGGTGTAGTCTTCCAGGCCGATCGTGAGCGCCACTACGCTCTTGCTGGCTGTCGCGATGGCAAACGCGTTCTCAATTCCCAACGCTGACTCCAGAATCGGCATCACCCAGATGGGGCGAGTAATGCCATAGCGCGCCTTCAGCTCGCCGACCATACGATCTGTCTCCGCCACCTGTTCCGCCCGCTCGGCCTTGGGCAGCAGCAGGAGGTCGGGACCTTCGGGAACGATTTCCGCCAAATCCTCCAGCCCGAGAGGCAGCGGATTGATGCGCACCATGCGCTCGCACCTGCCGAAATCCACCGTTCGCAGCGCGTTCCGCGCCAGTATGCGGGCCGCGTCCTTTTCCGCATGGTGGACGGAATCTTCCAGGTCGAGAATGATGGCGTCGGGCGCGTGCAGAACGGAGTTGATGAAAAACTTGGGCTCAGAGCCGGGCAGATAGAGCCGCGAGCGGCGCAGGCGGTCCCGCGGCGAGAGTTCCCCAGGCTCGATCTTTTCCGACGATGCCTTCCGGCCCAGGCCCAGTCCAGCCCGCTTGGCGGCCGCTTCCATCCGCGCCGCGATCACGAACGGCAGCGCGCCCTCGTCCTGAATGTCCACCCGCGCATGCTTTACGCCGAGCGCTTCCAGCACCTGCCGGGCCTGGGCCAGGATCGCGTCGCCATAATACGGCGCCACCCGCGACTGCATCGCGATCTCCAGGCCGCCGCTGTCCCGTGCCGCGATGGCCACGTGCAGGTCGGAACGCACGTCCTTGCCGGCGTGTCCCGCCCCTCCCCGTCCCGCCGATTTTTCGGCCGAAAACGTCATCGATGAACTCGCAGCGCCGGCGTCCCGCCGGTATTCGCCGATGTCCTGGCCTTCGCTTTCTACCTCACGCTTCCGCCAAACCCC
>CAYOZX010000127.1:0-10240 GCA_964408515.1 uncultured Acidobacteriaceae bacterium
TTTCGGAGGTTGTTTAGATTGCTTCCCCGTGTCGGGTTCCTACTAGATAAGGGGCTTTAGCCCCACATAGGAAGTAGCTCGCCATGGCGTTATTTTTCAATTCCGTTCAAGGGCGGATCGGAGTCTTTCGAGCCGTTGCCGTTGCCGCTGCCGTCGTCGCTTGGGTGGGTGTTTGGGCAAACCAAACGCCACGCGTATCCCGGAAACCTTGTTTGACGATGGCTGCTCCGTCAGCCTGCCGGGCATCGTCTCACCGATCCTGGCCGGCCCATCCGGACGAATCACGTCCAGACTCGTTCCTGTTGTCCAACAATTCTCGTATGCTGCCATCGCGCCGCCGCCTTTGGCGACGAAAGGTTCGGAGGCGAAGTTAAAAATGGAAATCCGTACCTGAGTCCTATTGATTCGGGCTGTTGAATGGGCCTTCCTCGAGGATTGCTGCTCCACCGGTTTGAAGTTGCGTACGCCAGCGCAACTCTGCTCGGCTCCGCATCCCATGAGCAGGCCGGTACAGACTGCATCCAGAACGTTCTCCACATTGTGCGCACCCTTCAGCGAAATCTCCTTCAAGGGCATGATCTCCCGCTGTCCCTGGGGACCGCGAAACAGGATCCGTCCCTCCGCGACAAATGCCCCCTGCCTTACTTCTTCCTTCCGGCTGAACCAGTAGACTTGTGCTCGCGTGCGTCCTGCGAGTCCGGCGCATGTGGGATCATCGGCATTGAGCACCGCAAAGTCCTCCGGCTGCTGGTTCTCGAAGATGCGCGCCTTGGCGTCGGTATAAGCGGCGAAGGTGCGATGCCGGTCCAAATGATCGGGCGTGATATTCAGCACCACCGCCACCTTGGGCCGGAACTTGTCGATGGTCTCGAGCTGGAAGCTGGAAACCTCCAGCACAATGACGGTTTCCGCCGTGGCCTGCTCTACCAGCGACACCGCGGGCGTACCGATGTTGCCGCCGACCGCGACCGGTAAACCGCCAGCCGCGATGATCTGGCCAGCCAGTGTCGTAGTTGTGGTCTTGCCGTTGGAGCCGGTGATAGCCACGATGCTCCGCGGCAGAAATCGCGATGCCAGCTCGATCTCCCCAATCACGGTCTCGCCCAGGGCGTGTGCCTGGGCCAGCTGCAGCGAGTCGACGGGCACGCCCGGGCTCACCACGATCAAGTCCTGGCCTCTGAAGGTGCGTTCCCCGTGTCCGCCGGTCTCGATCGCGATGCCACGGTCGAGCAGTTCCGGAATTTCCCCTCCCAGCTCCTCCTGCGGCTTGGCATCCGAAACCGTGACCCGCGCGCCTCGCGCCTTGAGGAAAAGGGCCGCCGCTACCCCTGACTTTCCCAGTCCAACCACCAGCACGCGTTTGTTGGCGAGGTCCACAGATCTATCTTTTACCACGAGGCTGCCGTGAAGGCGGAGGGATACGGGGCAGGGACTATCTCAGCTTCAGGGTCGTCAGAGCGAACAGGGCGAACACCAGCGATGCGATCCAGAAGCGCACGATGATCTTGGATTCTGACCAGCCCAGCAGCTCGAAGTGATGGTGCAGCGGCGCCATCTTGAAAATGCGGCGTTTGCGCAGCTTGTAAGACGAAACCTGCAGAATCACCGACAGGGCCTCGATCACGAACACCCCTCCGATGAAGGGCAGCAGGAGTTCCTGCTTGATCATGACCGCTACCGTGCCGATGGCTCCCCCCAATGACAGCGAACCCACGTCGCCCATAAACACTTCGGCGGGATGCGCGTTGTACCAGAGGAAGCCAATGGCTGCTCCCACCATGGCGCCGCAGAAAATGGTAAGCTCGCCCGCCAGCGGCATGGACTGCAGTTCCAGATAACTGGAGAAGATCGCGTGCCCGCTGACATAGGTAAGCACCGCCAGGGCGCCGGCGGCAATCACGGTGCAGCCAATCGCCAGGCCGTCCAGGCCATCGGTGAGGTTCACCGCGTTACTCGATCCCACGATAACCAGGATCACGAACGCGACAAATGGCAGAAATGCCAGCGGCCACAGACCGGGATTATTCACCAGCTTTTCGATTACCAGGTCGGGGTGAAATTGCTTGAGGAAGGGCACCAGCAGCTTGGTGGAGTACAACCCGCGCGTCTGCATGGCAATCAGGGCCACCGCAATCAGGATGCTGGTCGCGATCTGCAGGCCCAGCTTGGCCTTGCCCGTCAGACCCAGATTTCTGCGGTGCACCACTTTGAGATAGTCGTCGGTAAATCCGATGGCCGCGAAGGCGCAGGTCGCGAAGACCGCGATCCAGACAAAACGGTTGCTCAGGTCAGCCCAGAGCAGGGTCGGAACCACAACCGAGATGGCGATGAGCAGGCCGCCCATGGTGGGCGTGCCCGCCTTCTTCTGGTGCGCTTTGGGACCTTCTTCGCGGATAAACTGGCCAATCTGGAACTCCCGCAGGCGGTTGATCACCAGGGGACCGACGATCAGAGCCGTGAACAACGCCGTGAGACTGGCAAACGCGGTGCGAAAAGTCAGATAGCGGAAAATGCGGAAGGGCGGAAAGTAGTGAAACAGCTCCAGGTATAGCAGCCAATAGAGCAATCCGCCTCCCGCCTAGCCGGCCTTGGGCCCGCCGGCCTTGCCTGTGGTGATCGCTGCCGACCGCAGGCTGGTGAATTTTTCCAGCGCCCGTTCCAGCTGGACGCCACGCGACGCCTTGAGCAGCACCACGTCTCCGTCGCGCACCTCCCGCGACAGCCACTCCCCAGCCTCTTCCGGCGTGGATACAAACTCAGCTTTCATTCCCGCGGCCGCTGCAGTTTCTACCATCGCTTGCGCCAGCCCACGCACTCCCACCAGAATGTCGATTCCCTCCTCCACCATGTGGCGGCCGCTGAACCGGTGCAATTCCTCACCCGACGCTCCCAGTTCCAGCATTTCCCCGGCCACCACGATGCGCCGCTTGGCCGGCATGTTGGCCAGAAGATCGACCATCACATTCAGAGCCACCGGATTGGAATTGTAGCAATCGTTGATGACGTTCATGTTGCCCAGTTGGACGACCGCTCCGCGCTTGTCCACCGCGGAGAGAGTTGCCAAAGCGCCCGCGGCTTCATTCGGGCTGAGCCCTCGCGCCACTCCGACCGCGACCGCCGCCAGGGCGTTGTAGATATTGTGCCGGCCCACCAGATGAAGAGTGACAGGATCGCGGCCGGCGCTGGTGACCAGATCGAATGTCGATCCGGAGCTGCCCAGCAATTTTACGTTCTCCGCCCGCACGTTGGCCGCAGCCTCCAGTCCGAACCGGATTACTTTGCCTTGGAAATGGCGGGCAAATTGGGAAACATATTCGTCATCGGCATTGAGAACCGCGGTTCCGTCCGGTGGCAGGGCGGCGATGAGCTCATATTTTGCCTGAGCGATTTCCGCTAGCGACTGGAAAAATTCCAGGTGTACCGGAGCAATATTGGTGACCACGCCAATTTCCGGCTGCGCGATTTTGGCCAGCGCCGCGATCTCTCCGGGGTGCGACATCCCCATTTCGATGACCGCCGCCTGGTGCTCCGGCTCCAGCTTCAGCAGCATCAGGGGCAATCCAAAGTGATTGTTGAAATTGCCTTCCGACTTGAGCACTCGAAAGCGGGTCGAGAGTACGTGGGCGATCGCCTCTTTGGTGGTTGTCTTGCCCGTCGACCCGGTCACGCCCACGACCGGCCTGCCCCACGATCGGCGGACGGCCGCGGCCAGCGCCTGCAATGCGGCCAGCGTATCTTCGACCCTCAAAAGAGGCGCCTCGGGCGGAAATTGCGCCGCCCGATCGTTGCCGACCACAGCCCCGATCGCGCCTTTCTCCAGCGCCTGCAACACAAAGTCGTGTCCGTCCAGACGCTCGCCCTTCACGGCAAAGAACAATTCTCCTGGGCGGATGGTGCGCGAGTCGATGGAATAACCCTGCGCCACGGCTTTGGGATCGAAATGGCCGCGCGCCGAAAGCCACTCGGCGGCCCTGGAAAGCAGGAGCTTCATGAACGCTTTCCGGCGGCCTTGGCTACTTCGCAGGGATACCCGGCGGTGCGCAACACTTTCCGCGCCACTTCCACGTCGTCGAAGGGGATCGCACCCTGCCGGGTGATCTGGGTCTTCTCATGCCCCTTGCCGGCGATGAGCACAATGTCGCCGGGATTGGCTTCGCCGATGGCCAGGGCAATGGCCGCCTGCCGGTCAGGCTCCGTCTTGTAGGCCACGCCGGAGCGCTGCAGTCCGACTGTGGCATCGTTGATGATGGCCAGCGGGTCCTCGCTGCGGGGATTATCGGACGTGAGCACGACCAAGTCACTTCCCCGGCCGGCTGCCTCCCCCATGAGCGGCCGCTTGCCCCGATCCCGATCGCCGCCGCACCCAAACACCGTGACCACCTTCCCTTTGGCTCCGCCCTGCTGCACAAATTCCCTCGCCAGGGCGGTCAGGTTCTTCAGGGCGTCATCGGTGTGAGCATAGTCGACCACCACGGTAAAGGGCTGCTGACAATCCACCCGTTCGAAGCGCCCGGGAACTCGCGCCAGCCCCGCGACTCCGCGGGCGATGCTCTCGGAATTGCAGCCGCGCTGCAACGCCGCACCCGACGCCGCCAGGATGTTGTACACGTTCACCTTCCCGATCAACGGAGAGAAAATCGGGATCGTCACATCGGGTGTGACCAGGTCGAATCGTGTTCCGCTGCTCGTGATCTCCACCCCGGCGGCGTGTATGTCGCCCTTACTCCAGCCGCAAGTGGAGATCTCGGAACCCAGCCTCTTACTGACGGGCACCAGCCGCATGCCAAACTCATCGTCCACATTGATGACGGCGGCTCGGGGCGGCGCCGTGCCGCATCCCTCGAAAAGAACCTGCTTCGAGGCGAAGTACTCCTCCATGGTGTGATGGTAATCGAGGTGGTCCCGCGTCAGATTGGTGAACACCGCTACGTCGAACGGAATTCCATAGATGCGCTCCTGCTCGAGCCCATGCGACGAAACTTCCATGACCGCTTCCGTCGCGCCCAGTTCCAGAGCCTCCGCCAGGAGGGCGTTCAGCACCGGAGACTCCGGCGTAGTATGTGGAGCCGGAGCAATTTTCCCAGCGACGTGGTATTCAATCGTGCCGATGAGTGCGCTCCGCCGGCCGCTGGCCGCCAGGATGGATTCCAGCAGGAAGGCGGTCGTGCTTTTGCCGTTCGTCCCGGTAACTCCGGCAAGGGAAAGTTTCTCGGCCGGCCTGCGGCAAAAGTTGGCGCTCAGGCGGGCCAGAGCGCGGCGGCCGTGCGCGACCTGCGCCCAACCCACACCGGGGCGCGGGTTCTCGCTCGCGGAGTCCGTGACGATGGCTACGGCGCCGGCGGCAATCGCCTGGTCAATGAATTGGTTGCCGTCGCTCGACCCGCCCCGCATGGCCACAAAGACGAAGCCTGGCCTTACCCGTCGGGAGTCGTATTCCAGGCCGCTCACCTCCGGTTTTCCCGATTGCGCAAGCACTTCCACGCCGTCCAGCAGGTCCAGGAAGGTCATTGACTCAATTCTAGTGCACGGACGTTGCCGAGATCAGTTGTCAGCGGAGTTTCCCGTCAGCGGCCGAAGCGCACGACGACCGACGATCCTGCCGCGACATGGGTTCCGGGCGGAGGAGACTGGGTCTGGCCGGTTCCGCTGCCCACCGCGTCGAGGTCGAGGCCATTCTCTTGCGCTATCTCAATGGCCGCGCGCACGCTCTTGCCCAGGAATGACGGCACGACGATGCCTCCTTGCTCGACATCCAGCACAACCATACCGCTGGCCGCCAAGGAGTTGGGAGGTTTTGCGGTGGTCTGTATTTGCCCGGGCGCGGTTGCCGGCGCCCGGTTCTGTTGGGGTTCGCCAGGGGGAACCGCTGCGGCAGCGCGCAAGGCGGCCGGCACGACTACGCCGGCAGCCTTCACCGGCGCGGGCTTTTCGGGGTTGGCAAACGGCGGAGCGCTCGCATCCGGCGGGCCCGACTCAGCGGCTTCCGGGGCATCGCCCAGACGATCTGGCGAACCCTCTTCCGCATCCTGCTCCTTGATCTGCCGCTCTGCCAGAAGCACCTGCCGGCTGGGCGGCAGTTCCACGTCGTGCGGAGTATGCAGATACTCCAGCACTTGTTGCGCCACCCGCTGAAAGATCGGAGCTCCTACCATTCCGCCATGGTGTTCACCCTGCGGGGAGTCCAGGATCACAACTACCGAAATTGCCGGCGTATTCACCGGCGCGAAGCCCGCAAATGATGCAATATGCTTGGTGCGGGAGTAGGTGCCGGTCGCGGGATCGATCTTCTGCGCGGTTCCAGTCTTGCCGGCCGAACTGTACCCCTCCAGAATGGCCTTCCTGCCCGTCCCGTGCAGCACCACGCCCTGGAGCATCTGCTTCATTCGTGCTGCCGTGAGCGATGAAATTACGCGCCGCCCCGGTTGCGGGTGAGCGGCCACAGACTGGGGCCCTTCCTCGGGACCCGGAGTCCCGGCTACGATCCGCGGGGCCACCCAGACACCATCGTTGGCGATGATCGAAATCATGCCCGCTAACTGCAGGGGAGAAACGCCGATTTCTTGTCCCATTGAAATGGCACCGATGGAGACTTTGGACCAGCGATTGGCGGGCTTGGTCAGGCCGCGCGTTTCCCCGGGCAGTTCGATGCCGGTCTGCTGCCCGAAGCCAAAAGCGCGGATGTAGCGGTAAAAGCGCTCTTCGCCCAGACGGAGAGCAACCTTAATGGCGCCGACGTCGCTCGATTTCGCCAGGATGTCCGATACCGAAAGGACTCCATACGGCTTCCAGTCATGGATCCGGCGGCCGTTGACCACGATCGAGCCCATCTGGCAATCAAATTTCTCTTCCGGCCGGGTCAGCCCCTCGTCGAGGGCCGCGGCAATGGTCACAATCTTGAAGGTTGAGCCCGGTTCGTAGACGTCGCTGACCGCGTGGTCTTTAAGCCGCGCCGGGGTGATAGCGCGTGAGGCATTGGGATTGAATGTCGGGCGGTTCGCCAGGGCCAGAATTTCTCCCGTGCGCGGATTTTGCACGATGATCGTGCCTGACTCGGCGCGGGTTTGCTCCAGCGCTGCCTCCAGTTCGCGCTCCGCCACATATTGAATCTTTTCATCCAGAGTGAGTACGATGTTGGCGCCGGCTTCAGGCTGTTTCTGCACACTGCCAAACCATTTCTTGCGGGCATCCACGGAAATCAGCATGCGGCCCGGTTTGCCGCGCAGCTGGGATTCGTTTTCGCGCTCAATCCCGCTCAGGCCTTCGTCGTCCATGCCAACGTACCCGAGGACCTGGGCGGCCAGTTCCCGCTTGGGATAAAAGCGCTTGGACTCCTTCTGGAAGTAGATTCCGCGCAGATTCAGCGAGCGGATACGCTCCGCCGTTTCCGCGTCCGCCTTGCGCGCCACCCAGCAGAAGGTGCGGCCCGCTTGGCAGCGGGCCAGCAGCTCGCGTGGATCATCCTTGGTAATGCGGGTGATCAGGGAGATGGTTCCGGCTAAGTCGGGCATTTCCGCCGGCACAGCGAAGGCAGAGTCCACAGAGATGGACATCGCCAGCTCCCGACCGGTCCGGTCGTAGATGATCCCCCGCTTGGCCGCAACTTCCGTGGTGCGCTGTTGCTGGCGCTGCGCCCTCTGTTCAAAGTCGCCATAGCGGAAGATTTGCAGGTAAACCAGGCGAAGGCAGATGACCGCCGCCCACAACATCAGCATGGCGCCCAGCAGGTAGAGTCGCTGGTTTGCGCGGTTGCGGAGTGTGCTGGTCGCCACCTTGCGGGCCCCTTGGGCAGGTGCGGCGGCTCACGGCACCCGGAGCCGCCAAACAGGGTTGTTTCAGGACGGCGCCTTCACCCGTCCAGACGGTGTGAACCCGATGGCGCCAGCTATCTTGCCGGCATCACGGTGGTTGGTGTCATGCTGGCCAGGACCGGCGTTGCGGCATCCGGCATAGAAGTATCCATTTGCATGACCTGGCCTGCCTGTGGCGACTGCAGTCCGAGCTTGCGCGCCAAAGTGTCAATCCGCTCCGGAGCGCGCAGCGAAGCCTCCTCCAGCCTCAGGGCACGATTGACCTCGACCAGACCGTCACGCTGCGCGCGCAAGGTCTCAATCTTGTAGCCGTATTCGATGGCTTTAAAGTGTTGCCAGGCAAAGGTCATCACCAGCACGAATAGACACGCCAAGGCTACTCCAAACTGCCTCATTTCGCGGCTCTTGTGCGGGTTCTCCACCTTCACCAACCGGGAATTGTCGATCGCCTTGGCGAAATAGACTTCCGGGGTTCCGCTCCAGTTCGATCGGCGCCGCGTAAAGGGGGCAACGCTCAGGGCCGACGCCATTTAAGCCACCCCAGCCAGGCCGGCGTCGAGGTAGGCAACTTCGCGCTGCGCCGCCGCATACCAGTAGGCGAGTCTCTCTTCCTGGGAGTCCTGGGCGTGCGAACGCTCTTCGGCGCGCGCTTCTGCCCGTCCCACCGCTTCCATCAGTTCTTCGATTACAGTCCCCTTGTACATCCCATCCTCCGTTCTACCTGCGGTCTCTCCGGGACGGCATCGAGAGAAGGTAGAGGTTGTGTTTCGCCCTTTGTTGTGAGAGGCGATGCCGTCCCGGAAACTTACGATTGTCATTCCTTAGGAGAGTCATCTCCAGGGAACCTGCTTCTGGCTGGTTCTCCGTGAAGCAGATTCCTCACCGGCTGAAGCCAGTTCGGAATGACAAACCACTAAACTCTTTCCCCGGCCCGCAATTTCGCGCTGCGCGACCGCGGATTGCGATCCATTTCCTGCGCCGTGGCGGTTACGGGCTTTTTCGTCAGCAACCTGTAGCGACCCAGCTCCGTCCCCTGGCGCAAGGCGTCTTTCACCATGCGGTCCTCCAGCGAGTGGAAGCTGATGATCACTAACCGCCCTCCCGGCTTCAGCAGCGTCGGGGCTGCTTCGAGCAGGGCCTGCAGGTCCTCCAGTTCGTGGTTTACGAAGATTCGGAGAGCCTGGAAAGTCCGTGTCGCGGGGTGAATCCTTCGTTCCGCCGGCTTCATTGGCCGGGCCGCGGCTGAAATCACGGCTGCGAGTTGCACAGTCGTCAAGATCGGCCGCGACCGGACAATGGCTCTGGCGATTCTCCGCGACCTCCTTTCCTCACCGAATTCGTAAATCACATCGGCCAGCTCGCGCTCGCCCATGCGATTTACCACCTGTTCGGCGGTGAGCCCGGCGTGCGGATTCATCCGCATGTCCAGGGGCCCTTCCGCCTGAAAACTGAAGCCTCGCGCAGGTGTGTCCAGCTGCAGACTGCTTACTCCGAGATCGGCGAGCAGGCCGTCGGCGAAGGCCGCCGCGAACCGCTCCCCAATCTCCGCAAACGAAGTGTGCAACAGACTCACCTCCGGCCAACCCTCCCCCCCGGAAGCAGTCAGCCGCGCGCGGGCCTCATCCAGCGCGGCGGGGTCTTTATCGAGCCCAATCAAATGTCCCGGTGCGCCGAGGCGTTTTGCGATTTCTAAGCTGTGCCCGCCAAGGCCCACCGTGGCGTCGATATAGGTACCGCCACGCCGGACGGCTAAAAAATCGATCGCTTCTTGTAAAAGAACCGGAACGTGTCTGCCACCACGCCCAACCCCCTCGGGGGTGTCTGTTAAACCCTCGTCCACTAGATGCCCAGGTCGTCGAGCGTCTTCTCATCCTCAGCGGTGAACGGTTGTTCCTCGATCTCCTTGCGGTAGGCCTCCAGGTTGCGCACGATCAGGTGGGTGAGGTTGCCCGTGACCGCGACCTCTCCCCTGATCTGAGCCGCTTCTCGTAACAGCTGTGGCATCAGCAACCTGCCCTGCCCATCCATCTCCACCAGCTGGCCGTAGTAGTTCACCCGGTCCAGGAACTTCTTCTTCGTAGGATTGAAGGTGGAGAGCGCCGCCAGCTTCTGCTCGATCCGCTCCCATTCCTCGAAGGGATACACTTGGCCAACCCTGCCATCCAGGCTGGTGATGTAGAATTGCGTGCCGTACTTCTCGTCGATCACCCGCTTGAATTCCGCCGGGACCTTCAGCCGTCCTTTTTCGTCCACGCGGGTTGGGTGATTGCCACGAAACATGCGTTCTGCCCTTCAGGGCGGGAAATCTGCTGACTACGGTTGCTGCCACAGCGAGGGAGGTGAAAACGGTCAAAATGGCCGCCGGTTCCGGTTCGATGGGGCTCTTTTTTGGGCTGTCAGCTGCAAAATCCACTGGCGCCTCTCCGGGTTTC
>CAYOZX010000128.1:0-4787 GCA_964408515.1 uncultured Acidobacteriaceae bacterium
CCCCGCATGTGGCGCGCCGCCAGTTGTGGCAAACCTCCGGGCACGAAGGCTATTACGCCCAGAACATGTTCGACGTGATGGAGCTGGAAGACGCCGAATACCGGATGAAGCCCATGAACTGCCCGTTCCACATCCTGATTTACAAAGACTCCCTGAAGTCGTACCGCGACCTGCCCGTGCGCCTGGGCGAGCTGGGCACGGTGTATCGCTACGAGCGTTCGGGAGTCATGCACGGCCTGCTGCGGGTGCGCGGGTTTACTCAGGATGACGCCCACATTTTCTGCACTCCCGAGCAAATCGAGAAAGAGATCGCGGACTGCGTGGAGTTTGCTCGCGACGTGTTGAAGGATTTCGGTTTCGAGAAGTTTCAGACTGAGCTTTCCACCTGGAATCCGGCTGACCGCAAAAATTTCGTGGGCAGCGAGGAGCAATGGAACACCGCCACGATTTCACTGGAAAAAGTTCTCAAACAACTGAACATTGAGTACACGACCATTGCCGGTGAAGCCGCGTTCTATGGTCCGAAGATTGATATCAAGCTGGTGGACGCCATTGGCCGGCTCTGGCAGCTTTCCACGGTGCAGTTTGATTTCAACCTGCCGCAGCGCTTCAACCTGGAATATGTTGCGGAGGACGGCACGCGCAAGCAGCCGGTGATGGTGCATCGGGCGCTGTACGGATCGGTCGAGCGTTTCTTCGGGGTCTTGATTGAGCACTACGCCGGGGCGTTTCCCGTGTGGCTCTCGCCGGTGCAGGCGGTGCTGATTCCGATCTCCGAGCGCCACGCCGGGTACGCAAACCAGGTTGCGGCGCAGTTGAAAAACGCCGGGGTTCGCGTCCAGGTGGATGCGCGCAACGAAAAGATGAACGCTAAAATCCGCGAGCATGCGCTGCAGAAGGCGCCGTTTCTGCTGGTAGTGGGCGATAAGGAAGCCGAAGCCGGCAGGGTGAACGTCCGCACCCGCGGAAAAGAGAAGACCGAAGATATGCAGGCGCCGGAGTTTGTGGAGAAGATCCGGAAGCTGATCGCGGAGAAGAGTCCGGGCCTGTAATTCATTCCCCCCAGGCATCTGCCCCTACACGTGCTCATCGGGCTCATCTCCGACACCCACGGCCTGCTCCGTCCCGAGGCTGTCTGTGCTCTGCGCGGTTCTGAGCGCATCATTCACGCCGGCGATATTGGCCGCGCGGAGATTCTCACTCAGCTCGAAGCCATCGCTCCTGTGACCGCCGTCCGCGGCAACATCGACCGGAGCGTGTGGGCCGGAAGGCTTCCCCTCACGGGTGTAGTGGAGGCCGAATGCGTTTCCATCTACGTGCTGCACAATCTGGCGGAGCTCGACCTGAAGCCGGAAGTCGCGGGATTTGCGGCGGTCATCTACGGACACAGCCATGTGCCTAAGCAGGAAGTGCGGAACGGTGTGCTCTACTTCAATCCCGGCAGTGCGGGGCCGAGGAGATTCCGGCTGCCGGTTACGGTTGGCAGGCTGAGGGTAGAGAAGGGCCGGGTTTCCCCGGAGATCGTCGAGATTGTGCCGATGGGACGGTAGCCGGCGCCGTGCCCGGCTGGACAGCTGAGTCGGCTCCCACGGGGGTTACGCGGGAGCGACCGGCGGGGCGGTCTGACTGCCCGTGTTGACCAGATCTTTCAACTCCTTGCTGGGCTTGAAGAAAGGTATCTTCTTGGCGGGGACTTCCACCCGGTCTCCGGTCTTGGGATTGCGGCCCACGCGGGGCTTGCGCTGCCGGGTGCGGAAGCTGCCAAAGCCGCGAATCTCGATCTTGTCGCCCACGCGCAGCGAGCGCACAATGCTGTCAAAGATCGTCTCGACAATGACTTCACTGTCCTTGCGCGTCAACTCCGCCAGTTTAGAGACCTCATCGATCAGATCAGCTTTTGTCATACGCTCCTCGGTCACAAATCTTGGGATTGATGGTCACCGCGGCCTGGATGGGAGCCCGCAACCGCATCACTGGGACTTGCATAAACTTCTCAAATTTCAGGGGTTCTTGGCAAGAAGCTTTTCCCTGCCCGGGGCCGCTACTTCCACAGGTAGTAGAAACCGGCGTGCTGATCGAGGAGCTTTTCCCGGCTGGGCAGCCACTCGGAGACGTCTCCGAACAGCAGATCGAGCACGGTCCTGCGATCCTTCTCGGGACGAACCAGCACTGGCTCGCCGCTGATGTTGACCGCCTTGGCGGTATCTTTCACCACCGCCTGGAAGTCCCCGATCTGATCGATCATGTGCATGGCCAGCGCCTGTTCGCCGGTCCAGACCCGGCCGTCGGCCAGCGGCTTAATGTCGTCGACTTTGGCATGACGGCCCTCGGCCACGGCTTTGACGAACTGACCGTACATATTGTCAATCAGGGACTGCAGGTAAGCCCTTTCTTTGGGCGTCATCTCGCGCGTGGGATCGCCGGTGCTCTTGTATTCGCCAACGGTCAGCACCTCCGGTTTCATCTTGGCCCAGCGCAGCAACTCCCCGTAGTTCACCCACTCGGTGATCACGCCAATCGAGCCCACAACGCTGCCGCTATCGGCGTAAATCTTGTTTGTGGCGGAGGCGACATAGTAAGCGCCGCTGGCGCCCACGGTTTCAATCGAGGCCACGATGTGCTTCTTCTTCTCATCGCGGACGCGCTTGACCGCGCGGTAGATTTCCTCCGAGGCCGCCACCCCGCCGCCCGGCGAATTGACATGGAGGATGATGGCCTTGATGGAGTCGTCGTCGCCGAACTTCTTGACTTGCTCCACTACCCGGCTGGGATCGAGAATCACACCTTCGAGGTCGATCACGCCGATCTTGTCGCCGAAGCTGGCGCGCAGCGACGTACCTTCGCCGCCGGCGTGCATGGCAAGGTACACCAGGGTAAACACGGCCAGCACAAAGAGGAAGAAAGCCCCTCCACCGATTACCACCCAGAGCCATGTGCGCGAACGCTTGATTTCTTCTGACATATCAGGCAGTTAGTTTAGCACCGGAGGCGACAGCCGAGCATTTCTCAACCTTCCGGATTTTGCAGACCCAGGACCGGACACGCGACAAGCCATAAGCATGCGATCGGAGACCCCGTGCCGCGCAGGCCTTGACGTGGGCTACAGAGCTTCGTAACATGACGCCCCTGGTGCGGTTGCCCTTCGTAGGGCCTGCGAGGCGGTGGACTGAAGCCAGAGTTTCAAGGGAGGCGAACCCATGGCAGGATTCTGTGTGAGTTGCGGGAGTCCTCTGGCTGAGGGCGCCCGGTTCTGCAGCAAGTGCGGAGCCACTCAGCCGGGAGCGCAAGCCGCGGCGCCGGCAGTTCCTGTTTCCCCTGCGCCCGCGTCGAAAGGCAGTAACACCGCGATCAAGATCATCATTGGCATCTTGTGCTTCTTTATGTTCCTGGTCCTGGTGGCGGCGGGGAGTTGCATCTATATCGGCTACCGGGCCAAGAAACGCTTCTCGCAATTCAGTCAGGAAATCACCGCCAACGCCAAGCCCTATACCGGACGCCGGCAGCCCTGCGCCATGCTGACCAAGGGCGAAGCTTCCGAGGCACTGGGCGAGCCGGTCTCGGCCGTGGAACAGCGCGGCACCTCCAGCTGCGAATACACTTACGGCGCGAATAACCGCCAGTTCGACGTCGAATATACCTGGGAGAGCGGCGCGATCACCATGAAGCTCGCCCACGGCGCCATGACGCATGTGGCCGGCATGGACACCTTCACCTCGGTTCCGGGCGTAGGGGATGAAACCTATCTCGCACCCGGCAACTCCGCGCTCATGATGCGGAAAGGCGATGTGATGGTGAATTTTGATTTGCGCCAGGCCGGAATCAGCCCCGCGGCGGCGGAGAAGATGGCCCGCAAGATCGCCGACCGCTTGTAACCGGACTCCGGGAAGAACGCTACTCCATGCCGTTTTGCGCAGGGTGCTGCTCGCCGGTGGGCGATGTCCGGTTCCCAACGGTAGTTACAGATTGCAGATCACTCTCAGAGCGTTGGGCGCTGTGCTCACCACGACCGGCGTCTGGCACACAAACTCTCCGTCCGCGTAGACATCAATCGGCATAGGCGTCTCGAGTCTCAGACTGGTGGTCTGAAAATACTTCACTTGCGGAAGCCGCGTGTGACGCCCGGAGTAGACGGTCGGAAAAAGACGCAGCAGTCTGGCTTTGCCCATCTGCTGGACTACGCATACGTCCAGCCTGCCATCGTCGAGCTGGGCATGAGGCGCAATACGGATACCGCCGCCATAGGCGGGCGCGTTGGCAAAAGCGATCAACATCACTGATTCTGCGCTGTCTCCTGCCGCCGCAGGACTTCCGGTGGCGGCGAGTCTGGCCGAAATGGGTGCGAAGGTGGCGAGCGCCAGGGGCAGGCTCAGGACATAGCCACCATGACCACGCAGCCAGCGCGGCAGACGGTTCGCACGGCGCGCGATCTCGCCGTCGAGGCCGATCCCGCCAACGCAGCAGAAGTAGATGGAGTTTCCCACCATAGCTGTGGCTGTGCCGGTCGAGTTCCCGGTTTCTTGGGGATTTGGCCTGATGGTTCCCAGGTCAATGGTGCGAACGTTGCCGGCGCCGGAGCAAAATGCGCGCCAGGCCGCCAGCGAACCGGCGACGCTGCGCAAGCCCAGCGCCCGGGCGAAATCATTTCCGCTGCCGCGCGGCACGATCAGCACCGGCAATTGCAGGCGCACAAGCGTTCCCAGATGCCGGTGCACGGTGCCATCCCCGCCGAAGATGAGGATGGCGTCGGCGTCACCCGTCGACTGTGGAATGCCGATGCGCCAGACCAC
>CAYOZX010000128.1:4887-10179 GCA_964408515.1 uncultured Acidobacteriaceae bacterium
TGAGGATGGCGTCGGCGTCACCCGTCGACTGTGGAATGCCGATGCGCCAGACCACATCCGGCTGTTTCTGGAATGCTGCCAGATCTTCTTCCGACGACCAAAGCCCGAAAATGGCAGCAGCCCGCACGGCGGAAGAGAGTAGCAGAAAGCCTTCCTTCCTGATTGGTCGTTCCTGGACTTGTGGTTCCGAGGGTTGGGAGCCCCGGACTCATCTCACTCGCCTTAGATCCAATCGCATCTCGTTGCTGGTCTGAAAGCCCAGACTTTCGTACAAGCTGCGGCCCATATCGCTGGCGTGCAGGTCAATGTGCGTGAAGCCTTGCTCCCGGCACCAGCCAATCATGGTCTGGACCAGGCGGCGTGCGATACCCCGGCGGCGGAATTCAGGCAGCGTGTACATGTTGAGAATGGTGGCCCGGCGGCAACCGCTGTCGTAAGGATGGCTGGGCCAGGGACTGATCAGAACCGCGCCGCCGGCGACCACATGATTCCCCGATTGGGCCAGCCAGGCGCGCAGCGTGCCGTTGCCGAGGGCGGCGGCAAAGTAAGGCTCGCAACTGGACAGCATCCTCGCCAGGGCGGCGGGATCGGAGTGTCCCATCGCTTCGTACATGCCGCGGCGATGGCGCAGCAGTTCAGGAATGTCGTCCGCCGTCGCCGGACGGATTCGGATTTCGAGCTCAACCGCTTCTACCATCGGCAGATCGATGATGATGATAATGATGATTGCCGGCAAAAAGAAAGCCGAGCAGAGCTCGGCCGGGCCAGTGAGATCCCTGTCCTCGCGTCGCGAGGAATGAACTACTTGTTCGCCGGATCCTCCTTGGCCAGCTTCACTTTGGCCGATTCCAGCTTTTTCTGCACCCGGGCCACGTCGTTCTGATCGACTTCCGCGGATACGGTCCGGTTCCACTCGGAAAGGGCCCGCTCCCAATGCGCAGCCGCCAGCTTGAGACGCCCGGTCTTCTGATACAGGTCCCCCAGGTGATCCTGCACTGTGGGATCGGTGCCGATCCGCTGCGAAGCCTTGATCAGGCTGTCTTCCGCCAGTTCGTACTTGCCCAGGCGGAAATAAGCCCAGCCCAGAGAGTCGAGATAGGCGCCGTTCGCAGGGTCGAGATCGACGGCCTTCTTGATCATGGCCAGCGCCTCTTCCAGCTTGATGCCGCGATCGGCCAGCATGTAGCCCAGATAATTCAGAGCCGTGGCGTTCTGGGGGTCGCCACCGAGCACCTTGCGGAACATTTCTTCCGCGGGTTCGTACCTTTTCTGCCGCTCGTAGGTCGAGCCCCGCAGGAAGTACACATATTGCTTGTCGTCGTCCTTGCTGGATAGCTGCTCCGCCTTGTCCAGCGCCTCCTCGGCGTCGGGCCAGCGTTTCAAGCGGCTGTACATCTGGGCCAGAGTGATATAGACCTCGCGGTCCTCGGGGCTGCCGCCCTTGAGCAATCCCTTGACCTGTTGCAAACCAGAGTCGGCCTGGCCCATGTCGGCCAGCTGCGCCGCGTACACCATCCTCAGATCCCGACTGTTGGGCAGCTTCTGGGTGGCTTCTTTGGCCGCGTCGGTAGCCTGCTGCCACTGTTTGCCATCGCGATAAGTTTCGATGATCTGCTGGTAGCCGCGTTCGGCACTCTCATCGCCCAGCGTCAGCATCTTGCGGAAGGTTTCCAGCGCCTGCGGGCTGTTACCGTTGTCCCGATAGATGGTCCCCAGGCGCTCTAGAAAGACCGAGCGGTTGTTCTTGTCCCCCTGGGTGTAGCTGCCGTCCGCCTTTTCGGTCTTCTTAAGCAGGTCCTGCAGCACCTGGATGGCCTCGTCGTAGCGGCCCTGAGCCTGGTACACGGCGGCGATGTTGTAAGGCACCTGCGGCAGGGAGTCCTGCGCTGCCGACCCGGCCTTCTTCAACGTCTCCAGCGCCAGGTCAAACTTTCCATTCTTCCGGTAGATTTCCGCCATTCGCAGATAGACCTCGGCGTCTTCCGGATTGGCGTCGGCGATGATCTTGTATTGCTCGAGCGCAGCTTCGCTCTGACCGTCGTTGACCAGGTTCTGGGCCAGGCCGCGGATGGCGTCGAGATTTTCGCGGTCCAGCTCAATCGCCTTGCGGTAAGCGTTGATCGCGTTCTTGTATGGCTTCTGCTGCTCGTAGGTGTCACCAATTGCAAGATTCAGCTTTGCCAAACCCCGGGGGTCGTGGTAGGGGACCAGCACCTCGCCCGCGCGGGCCGTATCGCCTTCTTCGTTGTAGAGATACGCTAAGGTGGTGACCGCCTCCTCGGAATCGGGCTCCAGCTTCACCGCGGTCTTGAACTCGCTTTCAGCTTTTTGCAGATCATTGTTCAGGCGGTACAACCGGCCCAGCAGCAGGTGGTCGTCCACATTATCGGGCTCGATCTTGATGATCTGCTCGTACTGCTCAATGGCCAGCTTAAGAACGCTCTGCGATCCCTGTCCGGCTTGAAAGTCGCCCAGGGAGCGCAGATAAATCCGGCCCAGCAGCTTGTGCGCTTCCAGATTGTTGGGATCGCGCTTGAGGATGTCCTGCGCTTCCATGACCGCGTCGCGAATACGGCCGGTCTTGGCATACAACTCGGCCAGAGCCGAGGTCAGGTATTCCGAAGTAGGATCGGCTTCAATGGCCAGCCGGTATTCCTCAATGGCCTTGTTCGCGAGTTCGCTGCGGCCGTAGACCGCGACCTGCTCCTCGTACACATGGGCCAGGGCGTAGTGATAGTAGGCCGCGGCTTTGTCTGTCTTACGGGCGCCAGGCGCGGGAGAAGTCTTCGTAACAGCAGGCTGGTCTTGCGCAAAGCTGGAAGCGACCGCCACGAGCAGGATAAGCGTAGAAAAAATGCGTTTCATTGAGGCCCTTCAGCTCCCAAACTATAGCGATTGGATGCTGAACCGCTGCAGGCGGGTGCTCTTTCCCATTGTAAACTGTGAGTGCCTGGGTTAGGGAAGTATGAGGAGTCTTAGAACCGCTAAGGTAATGCTCGGAGGTACAGGGACTTCCAGAAATAGCATTGGACGATGGGCATGTGGCCTTCAGCGCGCAGGATGTGGCATTCCGCTTTAGTGCCGGAAGTGTCTGACGCCGGTGAAGATCATGGCCAACCCCAGCCGGTCGGCGGCTTCTATGACCTCCGGGTCGCGCACCGATCCTCCCGGCTGGATGATCGCGGTCGCGCCCGCCCGGGCAATTTCCTCCACTCCGTCAGGAAACGGAAAAAACGCGTCAGAAGCCGCCACCGTCCCCTGGAGCGGCAAGACGGCCTTCAGGGCGCCGATCTTGCAGGCGTCAACCCGGCTCATTTGTCCCGCGCCCACACCTACGGTCTGACCGTCGCGGGCATACAGGATGGCATTGGACTTGACGTGCTTGCATACCTTCCAGGCGAATAACAAGGCACGTTTCTCCTCCGCTGTGGGCGGCCGTTTCGTCACCAGCTTGAGGTCACTTTCCTCGAGCTCGCGAACGTCGGCATCCTGCACCAGAATTCCGCCGGAGATATTTTTCAGCACCCACTTCTGAGGCGCGTGGCTGACTTCCACCAGGCGGAGGGTCTTTTTGGCTGCGAATACGGCCCTGGCGGCGTCGTCAAAGCCTGGCGCGGCAATCACTTCCAGAAACAATTTGGCCATCTCTTCAGCCGCGGCGCCGTCCACCGGACGGTTGACGCCGATGACCCCGCCGAAAGCTGAAACGGGATCGCCTTCCAGCGCCTTTCGGTAAGCTTCCGCCAGAGTTTTGCCCGTGGCGGCGCCGCAGGGATTGGTGTGCTTGATGATGGCGCATACGGTTTCCGCGAACTCCTCGGCCAGGTCCCAGGCTGCCTGCAGATCCACGATGTTGTTGTAGGAAAGTTCCTTTCCCTGCAACTGGCGTGCGTTGGCCACACCCGCGCCCGAGCCGTCGGTGTACATGGCAGCCTGCTGATGAGGATTCTCCCCGTAGCGCAGGTCCATGACCTTGCTGAAGGATAGCCGCAGGTTCTGCGGCAAACCGGCCTCGCGATGGAGCTCGAAGCGGCCATTGGAGCTCACTCTCTCGAGAGTTGAGGCAATGGCCGTGTCATAGGCGGCAGTGGTGACGAAAGCTTTTTGCGCCAGACGCCACCGGGTGGCCGTGGAAAGACATCCTCCGGACCTCGCCATCTCGGCCGCGATCTCGCCGTAATCGGCCGGGGATGTGACCACCGCCACGTCCTGAAAATTCTTGGCCGCAGAGCGGATCATCGACGGGCCCCCGATGTCGATATTCTCGATCAGCTCTTCGAAGGGTACGCCGGGTTTAGAGGCTGTCTTCTCAAAGGCATAGAGATTGACCACCACCATGTCGATAGGCTCGATCCCGTGCTCGGCCGCGGCGCTGCGGTGGGCCGGGTCCTGGCGGCGCTGCAGGATGCCTCCGTGTACCTTCGGGTGCAGCGTCTTGACCCGGCCATCGAGCATTTCGGGGAAACCGGTGAGCTCGGAGATGTCTTTGACCATCACCCCGGAATCGCGCAGCAATCTGGACGTGCCGCCGGTAGAAATCAGCTCCACTCCAAAGCTCGCCAGCTGCCGGGCAAATTCCACCAATCCCGTCTTGTCGGTCACGCTGAGGATGGCGCGCTGAATTTTCGTCTGCGACATGGCAGGACCTCGAATGCGAATGGGATTGTGCCCGGATGAGGCAGCGGGAATTTTATCAGCAACCGTGAATGCACGTCAGGGAGAGCGTGGCTGGAGGGAAGCCTAGACTTTGGCGCGGGCCTTCAACTTGACCTGGCCGTCCTGCATTTCAACCGAGTATTCCACGGCCTGGCAGCCGTACTGCTTGCGGATCTGATCGGTCTTTTTCTGCACAAAGGAGACGAAGCTGTCGAGGTTGCCGGACACGGCCTCGCCGGATTTCTTCTTGGCCTCGGCCAGCACGTTATAGAGCTTTTGCACCTGGTCGCGCTCGGCCTGGGCGTCGGCGCACTGCACGGTGAAGGGCTTCGCCTCCGCCGGGGCAGCCGGGCTAGCCACCACGTGGGTGCCGGGCGCGGCCGCGGCAGCCGCCGCCTGGCTTACGCCGTACACCTTGTGTTGCGTCTCATGCTCCTCGAGGCGCACGCCCTGTACCGAGAGCAGGGCATCCTGTGGACGCCGATACCCTTCTTCGCGAATGCGTCCCTTCTTACGCCAGAGGTCGCTGTAGATGGCGTAGCGCTGCGCAATTTCGTTGTAGCGAAAACGCTGTGAGAAACTCATCCGCGTGCCGTCGCTGAATTTGCGCAGCAGGGACAGTACCTTCCACTCGAT
>CAYOZX010000129.1:0-460 GCA_964408515.1 uncultured Acidobacteriaceae bacterium
GACAGGTGCACCGGGTCCACGAGTTTCAGCAGCGTGCGCTTGGGGTCAGCATTCGAGATCACGGCGCGGGCGCCGATCTCTTCGCCGCTGGAAAGCACGACTCCGGCAGCGCTGCCGTCCTTGACCCGAACTTCGATCGCTTCGGCGCCGGTGCGAATCGCGGCTCCGGCGCGCTGCCCGGCCGCGCCCATCGCCGGCGTGATTCTCCCCATCCCACCCGCGCCCCACCCTGCACCCCCCGCGGGGGCCTGCCGCGGTGTCCCGGGGCCGGCGGGCCCCGCGTGCTCGGGCCCGCGGAAATCGTCGAGCGGTCCGAGGGGACGCCGAAGATCAGCCGCGTCCGCGACCTGGGCACGATCCACATCGGCCAGGCCGGCCCGCTGCGCGCCGAGTCGGACGGCCAGTTTGCGGTCGGCGAGCTGATGCTCATCGAGGGCCGCGGCTTCGGCAAGCAGCCGAC
>CAYOZX010000129.1:470-10164 GCA_964408515.1 uncultured Acidobacteriaceae bacterium
GCGTGATTGCGCCCATGCCCCCGGCAGCAAACCAGGAACTGCCGGCGGGATGCCCATCACCCGCTGCGCGGATGAGAAGCACCAGGCTGCTTCCCGCCGACCACGGCCCCAGGAAGGTTCCGAAAATCCCCCGGGCTGCGACGGTGGCGCGCAACAGTTCGGTCTCGAAGTGCTCTGCTGCCAGATCGGCTACTGCCATGGGGCCCCACCGCAGCAGCCGGTACATATCCTTGCGTCCCAGTTTGCGGATGGCCCGCCCGGTCTGGAGCAGGTTCCACAGGTCGCCGGAGCTGGGCTGGTCGATGTTGGGCGGGGCCAGCGCCAGTACTTTGGCGATGACACGGCCCAGCCGAGCCAGAGTGGCCTGGAACCCTGGATATTTGGCCGCGTCCTTGTGCGAGAACTCGTCCAGTTCCTGGGCCGTCTTCGCCGCATCTTTGTAAAACCGAAGCGCTCGACCGTCGGGGGTCAGCGCGGTCAGCTCGATCGCCGGACGGATCATCTTCAGTCCATGCTTTTCCAGCTGCATGTCGCGGACGATCTCGGGCCGCAGGGGTCCGGCACTATGCGCCAGAGTTGAGCAGCGAAACCCGGGATGGAACTCTTCGGTGACGGCAGCGCCCCCGGCCAGGGCGCGGCGTTCGAGCACCAGCGGCTTCAATCCTGCCTTGGCCAGATAGAAGGCGGTAACCAGCCCATTGTGGCCGCCGCCGATGATGATCACATCAGGAGTTGCCGACCTGCTCTTGCGCTCCGGCATGGGTCAGGCCGCTCCCTTGACGTCCTTGAGGATTTCCAGCGCGGCCAGCCGACCGGGCGCGCCCATAATGCCGCCGCCGGGATGCGTGGCCGAGCCGCACATATAGAGATTCTTGATGGGAGTTCGGAACTGCGCCCAGCCCGGAACCGGGCGCAGGAAGAAAAGTTGCTCAAGCGACAGTTCGCCCTGGAAGATGTTGCCCTCAGACAGGCCGAATTCGCGCTCCAGGTCGAGGGGTGTAATCACCTGGCGGTGCAGAATGATGTCTTTGATGTTGGGCGCGTATTCCGCGATGGTGTTGATGACGTTGTCGCCGAAGGCTTCTTTCTGCTCGTCCCAGTTCAGCCCCGGACGGAGCTTGTAGGGCGCATACTGCACGAAGCACGACAGGATATGCTTTCCCGGCGGCGCGAGCGAGGGATCGGTCAGCGTTGGGATGACCATGTCGATGTAGGGGCGGCGGGAGAAATCCCCGTACTTGGCGTCGTCGTAGGCTTTCTCCATGTACTCGACGCTGGGGGAAATCGAAATGGCGCCGCGCAGATGGGCCCCCGGTCCCGGCAGGCACTTGAAGCTGGGGAGCGCGTCCAGCGCCAGATTCACTTTGCCCGATGAACCGCGGAACTTGTAGCGGCGGACTTCTTCCAGAAAATCCTCGCGCAGGGTCCCGGGCTCGATCAGCTTGGTGAACGTGACCCGGGGATCCACGCTGGAGGAGACGATGTTGGCATAAATCTCATCGCCGTTGGCGAGAACCACTCCCTTGGCCCGTCCACTCTTGATGATGATGCGGGCAATGGGCGCCTCGGTGCGGATTTCAGCGCCGGCTGCGCGCGCTGCGTCCGCGATCGCGTTCGAGATCGCGCCCGTACCACCGCGGGCAAATCCCCAGGAACGAAAGGCGCCGTCAATCTCTCCCATATAGTGGTGCAGCAGCACATAGGCGGTTCCCGGCGAACGGACGCCGAGGAAAGTGCCGATGATGCCGGATGCCGACATGGTGGCCTTGAGCGCGTCAGTTTCGAACCACTGATCCAGGAAGTCGATGGCGCTCATGGTCATCAACTGCACCTGGTTATATTTGTCCTCGCTGGTCATTCCCTGGAAGCGGCGGCCAATGAAGACAAGCTTCATCAGTTCTCTGGGATTGAGCGTCGCCGGGTCAGGCGGCACCATGCTCAGGATCGGCTTCACGAAGCGGCACATGGCCTGCATGGCCTTGCCAAATTCGTCGTAGGCTTCCGCGTCCAGTTTCGAATGGCGGGCGATCTCGCGCTGCGTCTTGCCGTGGTCGTTCACCCGCCAGAGATAGTCGCCATTCGGTAGGGGAGTAAAGGTGCCGTCCAGGGGGAGGATTTCCAGTCCATGGCGCGGCAGATCGAGATCGCGAATGATTTCCGGACGCAGCAAAGAGACGACGTAGGAGCACACTGAGAATTTGAATCCGGGAAAGACCTCTTCCGTGACCGCGGCTCCGCCGAGCACATACCGGCGCTCAAGCACCACTACTTTTTTCCCTGCCCGAGCCAGATAGGCCGCGGTCGTGAGGCCGTTATGGCCTCCTCCGATCACAATCGCATCGTATTTGGAATCCGATGGCATGCTTGCCGGCCGACTTTGCACTCCCAGGCGCCGATCCGCTGCTAGGACTGGCTTGGAATCCGAAAATTCTAGCAGGTAAAGGAAACGCGAGTGACGCTCGGGAGGACTAGAGGCCGCTGGGGAGAACTGCCCAGCCCACAACGAAGCTCCACGGAGTAGAAAGAATTACGCGCATGAGTGTACCACCGGACATCATTCTATCGGGGAACCGAGAATTTGTCTGCAACGCTGGCAGCATCCCAATTTCACTCCGAAGGACCAGTGCGGTACGGAGAGCTGCTCGCCGAGGGCAGGTTCTTGCATTGCGCGTCAGGCCCCCACGGGGGTGGCGCTCGAGACCGGCAGATCGGCCTTCTTCCAGGCTTCAAAACCCCCGGCCACATTCACAACGTTTTGAACCCCGGCGCGTTGCAAAAGGCTGCAGGCAATCATGCTGCGATAACCACTCTGACAGTGCACCGCCAGGGCGGTGGCGGGATCGACTTCGGGTGGCGACACCCGGAACCGGTCGAGGGGCCACCACGCCGCCTCTTCCACATGACCGGCCATCCACTCCCCCTCCCGGCGAACGTCCAGGACCTGCATACGGCCGGCGGACAGTTCTCCTTGCAGGTCTTGCACCGAGATTTCCGGAGTCGTAGCCAGCTCGAATCCAGCCTGCTTCCAGGCCGCCGTGCCGCCCGCCAGGTAACCGCGCTCCAATTCGATGCCTACTCGAGCCAGACGCAGCCGCGCTTCGGACAACTGTTCCGGGGTATCGGCGATTAAAACCGGCCGCGCCGACAAACCCAGAATCGTCCCCGCCCAGGATGCGAATTGCCCGGAGAGCGCAATGTTGACAGCGCCGGGAACATGGCTTCGGGCGAAATCTGGGCCGGGGCGGACATCGAGCGCGATCACGCCTTCATCGAGCAACGACTTCAGCTCCGCCGGCGAAATCGCCTTCAACTCCGGCAGGTCAGAAAGCGACGGTGCGCCACCGCGATTGATTTCCGCGTCCTGCAGGAAATAATCCGGGCGCGCCGGCAGGTTGCTGGTGAGTTGCCGGATGAATTCCTCGCGGCTGGCAATCTGCAGAGCGTAATTGGTCAGGCGCTCGGCGCCGATGGTAGAGGAACGCTCCGCGCGCATGTTACGTCCGCAGAGCGAGCCCGCTCCGTGCGCGGGATAGACGAGAACGGCATCGGGCAGCTTCAGCAACTTCTCATGCAGGCTGTCATAGAGCATGCCGGCCAGTTCCTTCGGTGTATGCTTCGGGGAAAGATCGGGACGGCCAACGTCGCCGATGAAAAGGGTGTCGCCGGTCAATACTGCCCAGGGCTCTCGCCCCTTCTCCTCATCGGTCACCAGAAAGCAAAGGCTCTCGAGCGTATGTCCCGGAGTCTCCAGGATTTTAATCTTCACCTTCCCCAGGCGCAGCTCGTCTCCATCACGCACCGCGACATGGGGAATGGTGGCTCCGGCTTTGGCTCCAAAGTAGATTTGCGCCCCGGTGCGCGCGGCCAGCTCGCGATGCCCGGATACGAAGTCGGCGTGCAGGTGGGTTTCGAATATGTGACGGATTTTCAGGCCGTGTTCCTCGGCGGCCTTCACATAAAGGTCGACGTCGCGTTGCGGATCGACCACCGCTGCTTCCCCCTCCGAACCGAGCAGGTAGGAGGCGTGCGCCAGACAGCCAAGATAAAACTGTTCGAAGTACATAATTGAACCCACCCCTCGTTGCCCATCAAAGACGCAACTTATGATACCGCGCCGGCGGGGACTTGGCTTGTTCGAGGTAGTCTGCCGCCGGCGAGAGAATGCTCACATTTCCACATCAGTCTGATCTACAATTACTCGAAAATCGGACAGCCCATTCTGGAGCCCCGTGGGCTGTTGCAAGTCTCCCTGGAGGTTCTCCGATGTACCGCTCGACCGGCGCCGCTCCCGGCGTCAACCCCTTGCAGGATGTGCCTTCCACCATCCGCGAGCTGACACAGGACTTTGCGACTGCCTTCAACACAGGAAACTACGACCAGGCAGCAGGCATGTTTGCTGCCGACGGCTGGCTTATGCCCCCGCAGCGCCAGGCGGCACAAGGTCAGAAGCCGATCGAACTGGCTTTGCGCAGTCTGGGAGAGGCGGGTTACCAGAATATGCGTCTGGAGACCATCCGCGTGGATCATTCCGGCGATATGGCTGTGGAAATCGGGCGCTACTCCGTCGCCATTCGGCTGGCCAACGGCACCACGGTGGTCGATCGAGGGAAATTCCTGCAGGCATGGAGGCGCCTGGGCGCGTGGATCATGACTGTAGACTGCTGGAATAGCGACCTGCCGACCGGAAAATAGCGCTGATAGCATCCCTCAGGCTAGGTGGAATCCCAACTCGGACTCTTCTGGGGTGTTCCCTCCGCCTGACATCCCGGCCTGCATGCGTCTACAATAGCCGGGACGCAATCGAACATCTCATCAGGAGAACAGTCCATGCAACGCAAGGCGAGCGCAGTCTGGAAGGGCGGGCTCAAGGACGGCAAAGGAGTGGTTTCCTCGGGCAGTGGAGTGTTGTCCAACACGCCCTACTCGTTTGCTACGCGGTTTGAGAGCACTCCCGGAACCAACCCGGAAGAATTGATCGCGGCGGCGCACGCCGGATGCTTTTCCATGGCCCTGTCCGCGCAGCTGGGAAACGCCAACCTTACTCCCTCGAGCATCGACACCTCGGCGACTCTCACGCTGGAGAAACTGGAAGCGGGCTGGACCATCACCACCGTTCACCTTGACGTTGTAGGACGAGTTCCGGGAGCGGACAACGCAGCGTTTCAGAAGGCTGCAGAAAATGCCAAGAGCGGCTGTCCCGTGTCCAAGGTGCTCAACGCGAAGATCACGATGAGCGCGAAGCTGGAAGGGTAACTCTGGCTTTGCGGATCGGCGCTGACTTGGCCCGCCAAGGTTTGCGAACCCAGGATTCGTGCATCTTGCGCTCCCTTTAGGGCCAAGCGGCCCGCAGCCCGGTTTGACAGCATCGGCCCGCACTGTAGAATATTATTCGTAGCTCCTCCTGGTAGACGGTGAGCGTAGCCGCATCAGTCACCACTCGCCATCGTGGCGGAATTGGCAGACGCGCATGGTTCAGGTCCATGTACCCGCAAGGGTGTGGGGGTTCGAGTCCCTTCGATGGCACCAAGGCTGTTGAGAACTGAGGCGAGTGTTCCCTCCCCGTATAATCTTGGACAATCCATATGGCTGTCGGCCTGGACCAGATCGTCGCTGCCACACGCCGCAAACTCGCGGAGACCAGGCGTGCAACCGATCTGCGCACCCTCGAGCGCCGGGCGGCGGAGCACGTTCCTCGCGGCTTCCGGCGGGCCCTGGCGGCCCGCAGTCATGCCGGAATCGCCGTCATTGCGGAATTGAAGAAGGCCTCCCCCTCCCGTGGACTGATTCGCCCCGCTTTTGATGCCGAACAATTGGCCTGCGAGTTCGAAGTTGCAGGCGCGACCGCGCTTTCCGTTCTCACCGACGAGGAATTCTTTCAGGGATCGCTCCGCGACCTGCAACGCGCCTCAGCCAGAGTGAGTCTTCCCTGCTTGCGCAAAGACTTCATGGTTGATGAATTCCAGATCGTCGAGGCCCGGGCCCACGGTGCGGATGCAGTTCTGCTGATCGTCGCGGCGCTGGCCCAGCGGGAACTGCTGGCGCTCAGGCAGGCTGCCTCGGCCTTGCAACTCGATGTTCTCTGCGAAGCGCACAGCGCGGATGAAGTCCTCCGCGCCGCCGATGCCGGGTGTGATCTGATCGGTGTGAACAACCGCGATTTGCATACGCTGCAGGTGGATGTGCAAACATCCTATCGGCTGGCCGAGCTCATCCCGGATCATGCCATTCGCGTCGCCGAGAGCGGGCTCAACAATGGCGCCGACATCGCACGCCTGCGCGCCGCGGGATATCATGCGTTCCTGATCGGTGAATCCCTGATGAAAGCGGAGGCGCCGGGTGAGGCGCTGCGGGCGCTGCTGGCGGAAGCCGTCGCTCCGATCTCGGCTTGCTAGTTTTCAGGCAAGTTTTCAGGATCCAGTTTCGGCGCGTGACAGGTCGAACCATTGGCCTTGGCGCCAGGTGGATGGACTGGCTCCGAAGCCACACGAACAGCGTCACTCACTGTCCTTATGACCTGGGTCAAGATTTGCGGCATCACGAATCTCGAAGACGCGCTCATGGCGGTGGACGCCGGCGCGGACGCGCTGGGATTCGTGCTCTATGACCAGAGCCCACGAAGGATCGACCCAGAAACGGTGCGGAGAATTGTCGCGCGATTGCCGCAGAATCTTGAGAAGGTCGGGCTGTTTGTGGATCCGTCGGAGGAAGACGTGGGCTCCTGCGCAACCTCGCTTGGGATTACGGCGGCACAGGTGTATGTGGACTCTGAACCCACCGCCACCAGCGCCAGCTGCCCGCACTGTTTTGAGCAACTGGTACGAAGGATTCCGCAGATAAAGCTCATCCCCGCTCTTTCCATGAGCGGAGAGCGCCCCGAGGGGCCAGCCATGATGTGGGCTCCTGACGCCGTTTATGCCTTCCTTCTGGATTCCCGGGCGCAAGGAAAGCTGGGCGGAAGTGGCCAGCAATTCGATTGGGAAGCAAGCCAGACTGCGGTTGCTACAATCGCAACTCTGTCCAGAGTGATCGTCGCCGGTGGTCTGAATGCGGACAATGTTGCCAAGGCCATCCACGTGCTTAAGCCTTGGGGCGTGGACGTGTCCTCTGGCGTGGAAGCAGCTCCCGGCAAAAAGGACCACAACAAGCTCCGGGCGTTTGTGGATGCCGTGAGAATGGTAGACCGGGAAGGGTAAAAACATGGCAACTGCGAGAACACTGCTCCGGCGGCCCACACATGCAGCAAGCCTGAGAGCCGCGTCTGCACCCGGCCGCTTTGGAGCCTACGGCGGACGTTACGTTCCCGAAACCCTGATGGCCGCGCTCCAGGAACTGGAGCAGGAGTACGATCAGGCCAAGCGCGACCCCAAGTTCAAGCGACGACTGGATGGCCTGCTCAGGAGCTTCGCCGGTCGCCCCACACCGCTGTTCTTCGCGCGCCGTCTGACCGAAAAGCTGGGCGGAGCAAAGATCTATCTCAAGCGCGAGGACCTGCTGCACACCGGCGCGCACAAGATCAACAATTGCCTGGGTCAGGCGCTCCTGGTCGAACGCATGGGCAAGCGGCGGGTGATTGCCGAGACTGGCGCCGGACAGCACGGCGTCGCCACGGCGACCGTTTGTGCCCTGTTTGGCTTCGAATGCGTGGTTTACATGGGAACCGAGGACATGCGGCGTCAGGAATTGAACGTCTTCCGCATGCGCCTGCTTGGGGCCGAAGTCCGGGGCGTGGATTCCGGATCGCGCACTCTGAAAGACGCGATCAACGAAGCCATGCGCGATTGGGTCACCAACGTCCGCACCACTCACTATCTTCTGGGCAGCGTCCTGGGGGCGCATCCCTATCCCACGATGGTGCGCGATTTTCACAGGATCATCGGAGAGGAAGCGCGGCGCCAGATTCTGCAGGCGGAAGGGAAACTGCCGGCGACGATTTTCGCCTGCGTAGGCGGCGGGTCCAATGCGATCGGCATTTTCCACCGGTTTCTTGGCGACCGAAACGTCAGGCTGATCGGCGTGGAAGCCGGTGGACGCGGCTTGGACTTGGGAGAGCATGCTGCCCGCTTCCGCGGTGGCTCGCCCGGTGTGTTGCAAGGGACGTTTTCCTATGTCTTGCAGGATGAGGCCGGGCAGATCGCCAACACGCATTCGGTTTCCGCCGGGCTCGACTATCCCTCGATCGGCCCGGAGCATTCCTGGCTGCACGATACCGGGCGCGCCGAGTACGTTGCCGTCTCCGATGCCGAGGCGCTCGCAGCCACCACCCAGCTGGCGCGCACCGAAGGGATTATTCCCGCTCTCGAGTCAGCCCATGCGGTGGCGGAAGCAATCAAGCGCGTGCCTGGGATGAAGAAATCGGACGCCGTGATCGTCAACGTTTCCGGCCGCGGCGACAAGGACATCGGCATCCTGCGGGAAAACATGATGCTGGAAGGACGGACGGAGGACTGAATCGCTGAGTTGATGAACCAACCTGCTCCACGATTCAACCCGCGAGCAATGCAATTCCCATGCCTCTTCACTTCCAAACCTGCCCGACGCTTGTAGCCTATCTCACTTGCGGCGATCCTGATCTCGCGACCACGCGGGACATCGCCTTGGCCGCTATCGACGCGGGCGCGGAAGTGATTGAATTGGGTGTCCCATTCAGCGATCCGGTGGCCGACGGTCCCGTGATCCAGCGCGCCAGCGAACGAGCCCTGCGCCGCGGGACCACGCTGAAGCAGGTTCTCGGTCTGACTCAGGAGATTCGTAGCCGGGCGCGCGCCGGGTTGATCATCTTCTCCTATCTGAACCCGGTTCTGCGCATGGGATTTGCAAATTTCGCGGCCGCCGTCCAGGACGCCGGGGCAGACGGAGCCTTGCTCACCGATCTTCCGGTGGAGGAGTCAAAAGACTATCAAACGGAGATGCAAAGGCGCGGGTTGGCAACGGTGTTCCTGGCAGCGCCTACGAGCACCGACGCGCGCCTGCGGGAGATCGCGGAAGGTTCGCGCGGCTTTGTTTATGCGGTCTCACGAACGGGCGTAACCGGAGCGCGCCAGCGCCTGGCCGAGGATGCCTCCAAGCTTGTGCGCCGGCTGCGCCGGTACAGTGATCTGCCGATTGCCGTGGGTTTCGGCATTTCTACTCCGGAACAGTTCAAAGCCGTGGGCGGATTCGCGGAAGGCGCGGTCATAGGAAGCGCCATTGTCGAGATCATCGAGCGCAACCCCGGCAAAGAAGCTGAGAGTGTGGCACAATTTGTGCGGCAGCTTTCAGCGGTCAGCCAGCGGCCTTCCGTGATCAGATAGGAATTGCGGACGAGGGAGAGAGCAGGTGCTCCTGTCTGCAGGACACATGGCAGGCGGTTCCGTTGACGACTGGAAAGCTGATCGCCGAGAGCTATGGACATCTCCGACTGGCGCAGGAAAATTGACGAACTGGACCGTCAGCTAGTCGGCTTGCTGAGCCAGCGCGCTCATGCCGCTCACGAGATCGGCAAATTAAAACGGGTCGCGGGCATGCCGATTTACGAACCCGACCGGGAACGGGAGGTGTTCAACCATGTCAAGAGCGCCAATCGTGGCCCCTTACCCGATATTGAGCTGGTTCGAATCTATGAGCGCATCATGGATGTTATGCGCCAGATTCAGAAGGAAGAGATTGCGCCTGCCGCCGTGGCGGAGGGCGGGCGCGAGACCGAATTAGATAACGA
>CAYOZX010000130.1:0-10064 GCA_964408515.1 uncultured Acidobacteriaceae bacterium
CGATCAGGGCCTGGCGCGGGGCGTCCGGCCAGGTCGTAACCTGCCACCAGCTGTCGAGCTTGCTGACCTTGCCGAAGTCTGTGCCGACGACGACCAGGGGAACCTCCCCCGGCGTCCGCGCCACGGCGTAGGCGAAAGGCACAGCCAGACCGTCGGCTCCCGCACTCGCTTCCGCCATGCGGAGGGTGTCAGGCGGGAGCGACGGCGCGTCCTTGGCCACGACGACGATGTTGGCGCCGTACTTGCGAAATTCGCCGCGCAGCTTGGCTTGAACGTCCACGTAAAGATTGAGCATGGCCGTCGCCGCAGCGCTCGCCACTACCATGGCGAGGAGGGCTGCGGCGTGGCCTCGCCGCAGCAGCGCCGCTCTGGTCAACATGCGCACGAACATGGAGGCATGCGGCGCCGGAGTCCGGCGGAGAGCGACCGTGTTCTGCCCGGTGGCGATCACGATCCCTCCCGCAGCGCGTAGACCGGATCGAAACTCATCGCGCGCCGAATGGCCGCCGCGCTGCCCGCAAAGCTCACAAGCACTGCGATCGCGAGAACGATGGGCAGGAGTACCAGCGGAGTCGCGATCTGCGAATCAAAGATCGCCCGCCCGATCGCACGGGCCAGCAGCGCGCCCCCTGAGAAACCCGCAACCCCCGCCAGCAGTGCCAGGCAAGTGGCTTCGGAGAAAAACAGAGCGGCCACGGGCAGCTTGCCCGCGCCCAAGGCCTTCATCAGACCAATTTCCGCACGCCGTTCCATCACGGCCGTGGCCATCGAGGCCGAAACTGCCAGGGCTGATGCCAGCAACGCGGCCAGCGTAATCAGAACCATCAGTCCCTGGACGCGAGAGAGCACAACCCCTTCGTTCTGCGCCACCTGCCGTATCTGCTCGGCGTGGGAGCCGGGAATGGCCTCCTGCAACTGATAGGCGATCGACTGCGCATAAGGCGAGCAATACCAGCGGTCATACATCTCCGGGGACATGCTTTTAGGATCGCGCCGGGCAAACGCGTCCTCGGGTTTGGTCACCGCGCTCACGTAGACTCGGCGCACCACGGACGGCTTGCCCAGAATCCTTTGCGCGACCGGAAGCGGGGCCACGATCTGGCCGTCCTCGGCGCCGCCGGTCGAGAGAATTCCGGAAACGGTGTGTACCTGGCCCGCAACTTCGACCTTCTGGCCGACGCCCATATGGAGCTTGGCTGCGAGGCGCGCCCCGAGCAGAACGTCCTCGGAAGCGTCGTCCGGCCATTGGCCCTCGACTCTCCACCACGGGTTGGTTGTACGGACTCCCGTGGTGAAGCTCTCCTTGCCGAAGTTGAGCCGCCGGGAGAAATAGGTTCCGAGCAGGGTGACGGTCTCCCCGTCCACGGCCACCGTAACCGGAAGTACCGGCGCGAAGCCGACGATGTTGTTGCGCCAAAACATGCCCTTGATTTTGGGCAGGTCGGCTTCGTTCAGGTAGGAGCTCCTGCCGACGGGCTTGAGGTTGATACCGCCGATTTCAACGTCCAGCGTGTCTTCCCGGGGTGTGACCACGAGGTTCGCGCCGTAGCTGCGCAGTTCGCGGCTGATCTTGTCGCCAATATCGGTGGCGACGGCGATCATGGCAGTGGCCACGCCAACGCCCAGCATTATGGCCACTCCGGCCAGCAGCTTACGCCGTTTCTGCCGCCGGAGAGATTCGTAGACCAAGCGTGGAAACATGATTATTGCCGGAACAGGTGGCTGCCGGCGACAACGTCGCTCTCGCGGATCACGACTGCACCGGTAGTCTGTTCCGCCCTCAGCGGCACCGGGTTGCAACCTCCGGCCATGCCCACGGACTGTCCATTGATGGGTGCGGCGCAGTTCTTGCAAACCACTCCATTCGGCCCCTTGTAGAAGCCCACGGGCCCGCAAATCTGACAGGCATCGAACACCACAGCTACTTTGCCATCGGGTTTCTGATAGAGCCAAAAGCGGATGGGCGTACCGTTTTCCTGGGCCTCGAAGCGGTGCAGGTCACCGTCCGACACCTGGTCCAGCGGAATACTGACCTGTCCGTTGACGAAGGTGACCGCGGTTGCCGGGGAAAGCGCGCTGACGCTCTTGGCGTAAATGAACTCTGCCGTCACCATCAGGATGAACAAGAATGAGCTGGCGTAGAGGGAGGCCATCCACAGCCGCTCCCGGCGCGCGCTCCACAGTGCCTTGCGGCGTTCGGCGGGCGAGTCCGGGAGAGGCACGGGTTGCCGCCGTTTGACCTCGAACAGGACCATCAACGCCGCCAGCGCCAGGATGGTGACAAAGAAGAAAAGGTCGTTGCGCACGATGGGACCAATCAGGGCCATTTCACGGCGAGAGGAGGGAAGAACGCCATTTTCCGAAAGCTCATGCAGGCCGGAGATGATGAGCTGAGCGGCCACGAAGAACAGAATGACGGTCGTGACGCGGAAGAACTTCTGCAGATGGATACGCACGCTGCCCTTGACGAACATCACGCCGAAGCCAATGGCGGCGATCACCCCCAGCAGCGTGCCGGTAAAGCTGAGCAGTTCAGTGGAATTCAGCGACACCGCACCCAGGATGAGGACCGTCTCCACTCCTTCGCGCAGGACCATGAGGAAAACGAAGAGAAACAGCCCCAGTCCGGCGTTGCGGCCGGCAAGGGCCTCCACCCGGCCCTCGATTTGTCCTTTGAGCGCCCGGCCGGTTTTCATCATGAAGATGATCATGGTGATGACAAAGAAGGCCGCGGCCAGCATGATCCAGCCTTCGAAGATGTCCTGGTTCCACTGGGTGCGGGAAAGAAGGACAGCAATGGCGATGCTGCCCAGGAAGGCGGCGCCCAGGGCGGAAAAGACGAAACGGCGCAGGTCGCTCCGGCCGATCTTGGCGAGATAGGCCAGGGTGATGCCGACCATAAGCGCGGCTTCCACGCCTTCACGCAAGGTTACGATGAATGCCTGCAACATTTCTAAAAGGACCTCGGCGGCGGGCCGGGCCGCCCCCGTTGTCTAGTTGCAACGTCTAGTTGCAACTCAGTTTCAATTAGCAACCGACGCTTTAAGAATATTCCTCAGGCCGCTCAGCCGTCAAACCGCTCCCGGGTCAGCCGGCGGCGGCTTTTTACAGCTGTTTCAGAAAACGTGTAGCTTCCTCCAGATTCGGGAACCGCTTCTCTTCCGCCTGAAATTCGGGCGAGTGCACGCGGCGGCGGCCGCCGCGCACTCTCACCGGATGCTTGAGATGGAGCATCTCGTGGTAGACGATGTAATCCAGGGCGTAGCGGGGAATGCGAGGCTGGTCAAGGATTCGACTCACGATGATGGCATTGTGCGCGGGATCATAGTGGCCCAGGCTGTTGCGGGCATGCGAGTGGCTCCAGCTCATTTTCGGGCGAGCCAGAAGGCCGTGAAAGAAAAGGGTATTGAGTTCTTCAAACACCTGTTCCAAGTCATAGGTGCGCCCCTGCGGGGAGCGGAGACGCTTGCGGCCACGGGTTTGCCGAACCAGGTGCGCCTTTCGGGTCAGGTCACGGCTGAACACGTGGCGGCGATAGCGTGCCGCGGATTCGCGGTCAATGGGCTTGCGGTACATTTTCGCCAGCAGAATGTGGGCAATCGCCCCGAGGACCGGCTCCGGCGCGCCCTCCAACAAGTCGGACAGGCGTACCAGCAGCTTTCCCCGCCGCATGCGGATGGTGTTCTTGATGCTGCTGAAGGGGAAAAACTGCACGCTCATTTCGGGGACCTGCGTACGCGGGCACAGTCGATGAAAGGAGTTTGCGAAAATGTCCAGGAGGCCATCTCTCACGTTGGCATCAGATTAGCACGAGGACCGCAGATCGCGGTTTACTGCGGTTTGATGAGCCTCTTGCGCTTGGCCAGTTCTTCCTGCTCGGCTAACAAGTGACGATGGTCCTGCACGCTGCTGTCCACGGCCTCGAGCGCGCTGGAGAGCACAAATTGGTACTGCCTGAATTCCGCCGGTGGGGTATTGGCAGCGTCCTGGACGGCCCGCAGCTTGGCTTGAAACTCGGTGTCGGCTTCGATCACGCCCTTCAGGGCTTTGCGCAAGTCCCATCGGCGGTCGGCGTAGGTATCGACGTTGTCATTCAACTCGTCATAAACGTCCAGAAAGTCCTGCAGGCGGTCGTGAATGGTTGAACCGCGATCGGTGGTCTTGGGATCGGAACGGAGCTGCTCCAGGGTATCCAACCGCGCACGCGCGAATTTGACGTAGAGCTTGAGCCGGGCTTCGGGCTCCACGGCGGTGTCGCGCAGCTGATCAATCTCCTGCGGATTCAATGGATCATGCCGGCGCTCCGCCCGCGTCGCGGGCAACCACGCCAGCGCCAGCAGGAAAATGCCGAGATTACGCATGCGCTTCACTTGGGCGCCTTCTTCGGAAACATGACCGCGAGCAGATCGGTCCGCATCTTTTCCAGATGATCCACCGCTTCCTGCACCGGGGGCTGCTCATCAAAGGCCAGCGCACGCTTCAGATCGCGGAACTTCTCGGCCATCTTGCGCAGCGCGATTTCCGTTTCTTTCAAATGCTTGCCCGATCGTTTCGCCGCTTCCCTGGCCTTGCCGGAGTAGGTAATTACGTCGTTCACTGCAGCCTGGGCTTCATCGGCCTTGCCTTCTTCGTACAGCTTGTCTGCGGTTTCGGTCTGCAGGCGGGCAATGCGGATGTACAGCCCGGGCCGATCCTGAAGAGGCGCAGCGCCTGCTTCTGTGACTAATTGATCCAGAGTCTTCGCTTCTTTGGCAAAAACCGCCGCAGCAGGGAAGATTGTAATCAGCAGCAGGAGAGGGTGAACAATGCGCATGATGGTTACTTCTTGGGTTCGATTGTGATCAGGCGATGGCGCGCCTGCCACTCCTGATCGGGATACTTGCCCGTCGAAACCTCAAGGAAGCGATGATAATTTTCTGCTGCCGGTTTGTATTCGCGCAAGTGGTCATAGGCGGTGGCCCGCAGGAAATAGCCAATGGGCAACTCGGGCACAAGCTTGGCCCGCGCGTCCAGCGCCTTGATCACCAGCTCGTAGTTCTTGGTCTCGTTGGCGGCCGCGGCCAGGTCTCCATATGCTGTCGCCAGACCCGGATTGAGTTGCACCGCGGCCAGCAACTCCTGCTGCGCTAGGGGAAACTTGTGCTGCTCCAACAACGTGCGGCCGAGCCCGTGACGCAGCTCGGCGTCGCCCGGCGTAGCGGCCAGCAGGGAGCGGTACTGCGCTTCCGCCAGATCGTACTTCTTGGCTGCCACGTACAGCGACGCCAGATCACGCCGCAATCCTGGATCGTCCGGGGCCAGGGTCAGGGCCTCCTGCAGTTCGGCCAGAGCGGCGTCGTTCTGCCCGTCGGCAGCCAGCATCCGGCCCAGTTGCATGTGAGCGCCGGCGTCCTTGGGGTGCTGTGCCACCAGCTTGCGAAGGACTTCCGCGGCCTCGGTGTAACGATGGCCGCGCATGTAGATATTGGCCATGCCGGTCAGGGCGTCGGCAGACAACGGATCGAGGGCTAATGCCTGCTTGTAATGCTGTTCCGCATCGGAAAAGCGATTGAGCTGCTCCAGGATCGGGCCAGAGGCGAGATGCGGTTCAGGATCTTTGGAGTCGAGCTCGGCAGCCCGGCTGAAGGCGTTAAGGGCCTCCTCAGGTTTGCGGGTGGCCAGAAGGTGCCCTAGTGACAGCCAGGCTCGCGCCTGGCCCTGGGCAACGTGCGCGGTCGGCTTCAGTTGGGTGGCGGCACGAAGGAAGTTTTCGGCTTCCGGCTGGCGGTCTTTCACCAGCATCAGGCCAAGGTTCAAATTGGACTCGAACACGTCCGGCTTCGCGGCGATGGATTTACGGTAGGCAGCGATCGAATCGGTGGTCCGGTCGAGCGCGTTGTAAAGGAATCCCAGGTCGAACCAGGCAACGTAATTGAGAGCATCGTCGCCGACAACCTTTTTCAGCAAGGGCTCGGCCGTCGCGTAGTCCTGTTTTTCGATGGCGGCTTCGGCCTGGATGAGCTCAGGCGGCGAGGTGGGATCATCAACTGCAACCTTGTGATGGCGCACGGTCTTGCCGGTCTGGGCAGGTGCTGGGGCTGGCAACGCAACCAGCAGGAATAAAACCACGATGAGCAGGCGCGTCCGAGCCAGGTTGGTGCGGCCGCCCTCAACCCTGTGAGCCGGAACGTCCGGGCAGGTCATCATGGCCTCGATGCCGCAACCCTCACCACTTCCCATTGCTCCCTGATCCATTTCCATTCAACACTCTTGCCAGAAACTTTCCGGTATAGGAATTGGGCAGCTCGGCAATGGCTTCCGGCGGACCCGATCCCACCACGTAGCCGCCACGCTCGCCGCCTTCCGGACCGAGATCAATGACCCAGTCGGCCGTCTTGATCACCTCCAGATTGTGCTCAATGACCAGAATGGAGCCCCCTGCTTCAATCAGACGCCGGAAAGCAGACAACAGTTTGCTGACGTCGTCGAAATGCAACCCGGTGGTAGGTTCGTCAAATATGTACAGCGCACGGTTGCGGCGGTGGGCCCGATCCCCTGAACTGGAAGGCCTTCCCATGCCATTCGCACCCGGCTGCAGGCGTGCCGCCAGCTTCATACGCTGCGCCTCGCCACCCGACAGCGTAGTCGCCGATTGACCCAGGCGCAGGTAGCCCAGCCCCACCTCCTCCAGGACGCGCAGCCTTTCGACGATCTTGGGCACGCCCGAAAAGAATTGCATGGCTTCCTTGACGGTTAGATTGAGGGCTTCGTAGATACTCTTCCCGTGATACTTCACTTCCAGCACCTGTGGCTTGTACCGTGTTCCTTTGCACTCCTCGCAGATCAGTTCGACATCGGCAAGAAACTGCATCTCTACGGTCACGGTGCCGTCGCCCTGGCAGGTTTCACAGCGTCCGCCGGGGATGTTGAAGGAAAAGTGTCCTGCGCCAAAGCCCCGTTTCTTGGCCTCGGGGAGGGAGGCATAGAGATCGCGGATGCCGTCGAAAGCCTTGATGTAGGTGACGGGATTGGACCGCGGCGTCCGTCCGATGGGCGACTGGTCCACCAATACCACTTCGTCGATGTGCTCCTCGCCCTCGACCTCCCGCCACGCCGAAGCCGGCGCGGACGTGCCGTTGGTCTGCTGCTTCGCGGCCGAAAGCGCCCGGAACAGGACATCATGGAGGAGCGTGGATTTTCCCGATCCCGATACGCCGGTGATCGCCACCAGCATCCCAAGAGGCAGGGTCAGATCGACGTTCTTGAGATTGTGTGCCCGCGCGCCCAGAACTCGGATCTGACGGCTTCCCGGCTTGCGGCGCGAGGGCGGCAACGGAATGCGAAGCTCGTTGGACAAGTAACGCCCGGTGAGTGAAGAGGGCGTCCTGGCAATCTGCTCGTAGCTTCCGGCTGCGATCAGCTGCCCGCCGCTTTCCCCCGCGCCCGGGCCCAGATCGAGAATGCGATCGGCGGCACGCATCACGTCGGGATCATGCTCCACCACCAGGATGGTGTTTCCCAGGTCGCGCAGATCATGCAGGATCTTGATGAGGCGATGAGTGTCACGGCTGTGCAGGCCAATCGAAGGCTCGTCGAGAACGTACAGGGTGCCCACCAGGCGTGAGCCCAGCGACGTCGCCAACTGGATGCGCTGGGCTTCGCCGCCTGACAGGGTGGACGCCATCCGGTCCAGAGTCAGATATTCCAGCCCCACATCCACCAGGAACTGCAGGCGCTCGCGAATTTCTTGCAGCACCTTGTCGGCAATCGTGGTTTCCTGATCCGTCAGCCGCAGTTGAGCGAAAAAGCCTGCTCCCTCTTCCACGGTCATGCCGCAGACCTGGCTGATATTCCGGTCATTGATCCTGACCTGCAGCGCTTCCGGGCGGAGGCGGGCTCCGCCGCACGCCGCACAGGTCGAGTAGCCGCGATAGCGGCTGAGAAACACCCGCACATGAAGCTTGTACTTCTTGCGTTCCAGATAGTTGAAGAACCCGCGTATACCGGGAAATTTGCCCTCGCCATCGATTACCTTGCGCTGCTGTTCCGGGCTTAGCTCGGCCCAGGCAACGTCGAGTGGCACTTCCAGTTGCCGCGCATAGCGCTTCAGCTCGGTCAGCAGGGAGCGATATTTCGGCTTCGTCCAGGGCTCAATCGCGCCCTCGTTGAGGCTCTTGGACTTGTCGGGAATCACCAGGTCAAGGTCGAAATCGATCGTGTTGCCGAAGCCCTGGCAGCGAGGGCAGGCGCCGTAAGGATTATTGAACGAAAACAGCCTGGGTTCGGGTTCGTCGTAACGAAGATTGCAGTGCTTGCATTCGAAGCGCTGCGAGAAGCGAAATGATGGGGCAGGCTGTTCCTCCCGCGGAACGGTCGCAAAGATGACTTCGCCCGCCTCGCGGTAGCTGATTTCGATAGCGTCCACAATGCGGGCACGGGCATCGGGAGACACCAACAGCCGGTCGATCAGCAGGAAGACAGGCTCGGCGAATTGGATCTCGAGCAGCGATTCCGGGGTGGAAAATTCGAAGATGCGGCCGTTTTGATACAAGCGGTTGAAACCGCGCTGGCGGAGATCGGCGAGCCGGGCTCTAAGCGCGCCATCCACTGCCGAGTCAGTCTCTGCCCGCTTATCGGAAGTGCGCTTCGCCTGGGATCGAAGCGACGCAACGCTGGCAGCTCGCGCCTGAGGGCGCGTCGGTTTCGCCTCAGCGCCCATCTGCCGGTCTCGGATCAGGGGGAAGAGCACGTTCAAGCGCGTGCCCTCACCCATGGCGAGAACGGCTGCGGTGACTTCATCCACCGTGTCGCGCTTGACCTCCTGGCCGCATCGCGCACAGTACGTCCGCCCGATACGGGCAAACAGCAACCGCAGATAGTCGTAGATCTCCGTCGCGGTGCCGACGGTCGAACGCGGGTTGCGCGTGGTGTTCTTCTGCCGGATGGCGACCGCCGGGGCGATACCGTCAATGACATCCGCATCAGGTTTTTCAATGCGCTCCAGAAACTGGCGGGCGTAGGCCGACAGCGACTCTACGTAGCGCCGCTGCCCTTCCGCGTAGATCGTATCGAAGGCCAGAGAAGACTTGCCCGAACCTGAGACACCCGTCACCACCGTCAGGGAATTGTGGGGAATTTCAAAGTCCACGTTTTTGAGGTTGTGAACCCGGGCACCGCGAACAACGATCGTTTCCGTGGACATCGAATGGGGAGCCTGACCCGCAGCCGTTCCAGACCCAGGCACGCTTCTCGGGGCACTCCGGCGCGGTCAGACGGGCAGGCGAATCTTTCTATTATAAGGCAATGAAGGCTGATGACCGCTCAGACCGCGAACGACGGTGGAGGGCTGGTCGAATCTCTTTCTATTTTTCTTTTCTGGTCCGGGCCGTTTCTCGGACGCACTTGGTCCAGGCTTTCGCTCGAGGTAACTTGGCAGACCATCGCAGCAGGGGACAGGATGAACTACGACGCCTTCAGAATGGCACGGGCAATCACAATTTCGCCGGTCTTTCATACGCTTCTTTGTCCCGCTTGCGGGTATAGCGGACAGCGAGGCCCGCGCCCAGCGCCATGAACCCAACCGGCGGCAGCAGCAACACCAACACGCCCCGGCTGATGGCTTTCTGGCCTTCTCTGCTGCTGCCGGCCGCGTTGCTGTAGCACATGGCACAGCCCTGGCTGAAGGCCGGAAGCGTCCAGCCGGACAAGCACAGCGCGGCGATGGCGAGGCGCTTTCTCATTGCACTCCCAGATGCAGAATCCGGAATGCGTCGGGCAGGAACACGAGCATCATGGCCAGGCAGAAGACCAGTGCGCTCATGGTGACCCATTTCATCCGTGAGATTTCGTATTTCAGGTGCATGAAGTAGCCGATGATCAGTCCCGCTTTGATGACGGAAAGGCCCATCAGGATGGTCAGCATCCGGATCAGTGGCAGGTTCTGATAGGCAAGATAGACTTCGATTCCCGTCATGATCAGCAAGGCCGCCCACACCCACAGAAAGGTCGATGCGGGATGGTTGCGCTGTTCTTCCGCCACGCGCCCTTCGATCGCTAGTTTAGTTGCATCCATCATTTTGAATCCC
>CAYOZX010000131.1:0-10053 GCA_964408515.1 uncultured Acidobacteriaceae bacterium
ACCTCGACGCTGGGCCGGTCAAGACCATAGCGCTGCAGATCAGCGGCCTTCTCTTCCACCAAACGCTCGGAGTTCAGAGACGATAAGGTGGAAAGCGCCGTGGAAACGGTTGACTCGTCGACGCCCAGCGCCTGGGGCTGCGCGATCTGCCAGCCGCCGGAAGCGGATTTGGCCAACAGGACCGAGGGCGCGTCCTTCTTCCTGATCTCCAGTTTCGTGATGGAGGGTTCGTCCAGCTTAAGAATGGCGGGAGGCGCGTCGGCGGCGGCCTTAGCGGTGTCCTCGGAAGGCTTGCGATGTTCCGACCAGTAGAGAACTCCGGCGAGGATGAAAAAAACGACTGATGCAACCACGAGGCCGCGGATTTTCATGAGAGTCGAGTCTGAGGCTGCATTCCGCCCAGCGGCAGGCAGCCGATCCAGGCTTTATCTCCTTTTCCACCAAACCGAAATGCCCGCGATCACCACCACCAGGGGGAGAATGAACTGGCTGGTGGCGCGCACCCAGTTCAGCTGCGCCCGAGTCATGGTGATGCGGCGATCCTCCTGCTCTTTGGGGCGGATCGATATCAAGTCCTCGTCCGAGGCCAGCCAGTTGACGGCGTTCAAGGCCAGGTCGCTATTGCCGTTGAAGTTCAGAAATCCGTTGGCCGCCCACGACGAGCTTCCCACAACCACGAAACGTCCCTGAGAATTCTCCTTTCCGGTGTTGTAGGTCCCTGCAGCGGCGATGGTCAGAGGTCCCTTCTTATTCTTGGGATCGCGCACGTTGACCGCGGGCGAACTCAAATTGGTTGTCGCCAGGCTGCTGTTGGAAGAATCGAAAAGCTTTTCGACCGTAGTCTTGTCGGTGCTTTTGATGTCCAGGGAGCGCGAAAGCGGGAAACCGGTCGCGGTTCCCCGGAGCTCGTTCACAATTGGCTGGGAGGCGTAGGTTGTCACCAGAGCCACCTGCGGCCCCAGTCCGGCGATCTGCCCAATGGGATTGAGATCGAGGATCAGGTCCTTGTTCAAGGTCACGCCCCAGCCCTGGAGCACGCTTGCCAGGGCATCATTGTCAGCCACTTCGGCGCGCCCCACCTTGATCGGGGCATCGAGGAGCAGAAGCGCGCGTCCGCCGCCCTCGACGTATTTCTTGATGGCGTCCACTTCCGGCTGCTCGTAGTTGCGGGTAGGGCCTGCGGCCACCAGGGTCGTGCAGTCAGCCGCGACTTGGGCCTCCTGCAGCAGGTTCACGGTTTTGCTTTCGTAGTTGTCCTTCGACAGCAGATTCTTGAAGCGGGAGAGGCCGTCACGCTCGCTGTCTTCCAGTTGATGCTCGCCGCTGCCACTGACAAAGCAAACCGTCCGTGTGCCGCCCTTAAGCACGCGGATGAAGGCGCCGGTAATGCCCTCCTCCGTCATGCTCTTGGCTTCCTCTTTCTTGTCGCCTAGCTGGACGATGGCCGTCCCGTAATTGCGCACCCCGGCAGCACGAGCGACCGTTGGCTCCTTTTCAATATCTACGTACGCTACGTGGATTTTGTGGGAGAGACTCCCGTACTGATCGAGGAGGTCTTTTCCGTCGCGGAAGCGTGTGCTCTGGTTGAAGTAAGTAATGGTGGCGTCCTGCTTCAGGCCCTGAACAATCTTCTTCGTCTGGGCAGACAGGCTGTAGCGCTTGTTGGAAGTCGCGTCCAACGATTTGTTGTAGCGTTCGGCAAGCACGTTGGCGACCACCACTGCGGCCATCACCACCAGCGTGTAGGTCGCCGCATAAGCCGCGTATTTGGTTTGCCTCGCCTTCAGCCACTGGCTCGCCATCTATGACCTCCAGCGCAGGGATTCCATGGAGCGCGCCGTAAAGAACAGGCCTAGGAAGATGACCGTGAGATAGAAAACGGCATCCTTGGAATCGATCACGCCTCGCCCGAACGATTCAAAATGGGTGACCACGGAAATGTAAGAGAGAACGCGAGCCCAGGTGGCGGTTTCATAGCCCCCCACCCAGCCCAGCACCCAGAGCAGCAGGCAAACGCCGAAAGTTGCCGCGCCCGCGATGATCTGATTCCGGGTGAGGGTCGAGATAAATTCGCCGATGGCCAGCAGCGCGCCGGCCTGCAGCAGCAGCCCGAGGTAGGCCACGGCCAGCGGCTTCCAGTCCGGGTTGCCGTACCTGAAGAGGAAAGCGAAGTTCAACGCGGTGAACAGCAGCAGACACGAGTACAGGACCAGGGCCGCCAGCCACTTCCCGAGAATGATCTCGAGATCCCGAATGGGAGAGGTCGCCAGCAGCTCGATGGTCCCGGTGCGCTTTTCCTCCGCGAACAGGCGCATCGTGATCATGGGAATGAAGAACAGTCCGATGACGCTCACGTTCCCCAACAGCGGGCGAATGAGCTGTTCGTTGAGGTTCATGGGAAACGCCTGGCCTCGCATCTGCATTTCCATGCCTGCAATCACGAAGTAGCCCAGCATGTTCCAGAAGAAATAGCCGAAGATCAGACCGAACATGGTCAACAGCAAATAGGCGATAGGAGAGACGAAATAACTGCCCAGCTCCTTGCGGCAGATGATCCAGACGTTCCTCATTTATTCCTTTCCACCCCGGTCTTCTTTGCCCTCCTTGCCGGATGACGGACCTGCCGCACTTTCGGTCAGCTGGAGGAAGACCTGCTCCAGGCTCATGGCTGCCGGGCGCAGCTCGTTGAGGTCCCAGCCCGCTTCCACGATGGCGCGCGCCAGGTCGCCCCGGACCAGCCGCCCCTTCTGGCTTTCCACCTCGAAAAGGGCGCGGCTGTCCACCTGCTGCTTGCAGCGTACCTGGCCCACGCCGGAAACCTGTTCCAGCCGCTGCTTCACCTTCTCCGTCTCCAGGGAACCATTGCGCCCGCTCACCTCCAGCAAAACGGATTCAGCCCCGCGCGCCCGCGCCTGCAAGTTGCGAACCGAATCGGTGGCGACGAGCTGGCCCTGGTTGATGATGATCACCTGCTCGCAGGTCTGCTCCACCTCGGAAAGAATGTGCGTGCTGAGAATGATGGTGTGATCGCCGGCCAGGCCCCTGATCAGGTCTCGGGTCTCGTTGATCTGCTTGGGATCAAGACCGGCCGTGGGTTCGTCGAGGACCAGCACGTCAGGATTGTGAATGATCGCCTGCGCCAGCCCCACTCGTTGCCGGTAGCCTTTGGACAGCTTGCCGAGCAGCTTCTGCTTAACGTCGGTGATCGCGCATCGTTCGCAGGCGTAATCGATGCGCTTCTGCAGGTCGGCGCCCGCCAGTCCTTTCAAATTGCCCACGAACTTCAGATAGTCCGCGGTTTCCATCTCCGGGTAGATCGGAGGCGTCTCCGGCAGATAGCCAATGCGCCTCTTCACTTCGAGGGGCTCTTCCAGGACGTCATATCCTGCCACGGTGGCCGTCCCGGCCGACGGCGGGAGGAAACAGGTCAACATGCGCATGGTCGTAGTTTTCCCGGCGCCGTTCGGGCCCAGGAAACCCACGATCTGGCCCCTGGCGACCTCAAACGAGATGCGGTCAACCGCAGTCGTGCGCGCATACCGCTTGCTGAGCTCGTAAACTTTGATCATAGAAATTTGTTAAAGGCAACCAGGTGCGCAGCTCTCGAATTCCATTCCGACATGAGCGGTCGTGCGGATGCGACTATATTAAAAACTGCGCCGTTCCGATGTCAATTCCCGGGTGCAGCGGCTCGTGGCAGGGCAAAAGCCACATAGATCCCCCCGGAAGGCGACCTGGGGTCCTTGCCTCCGCCGGCGGCGATCACCACATATTGTCTTCCATCGACGGCATACGTGGCGGGAGTCGCATTGCCGCTGAAGGGAAGGGTTGCTTCCCACAACAACTCGCCGGTGGCTTTGTTGAAGGCGCGGAACTTCTTGTCGAAGTCGGTGGCCCCGATAAACAGCACCCTCCGCGGTTGAAGTGTATGCCCGCCGTATTTTTCCGGTCCCGGGACTTTCAGGCCACGGGCGGCCAGTTCCGGGTACTCTCCCAGCGGGATTCGCCACACATACTGGCCGGTGTTCAGGTTGATCGCGTTCAGCGTTCCCCATGGCGGCAGAATCGCGGGGTACCCCTCCGGATCGAGAAACTTGTGATAGCCCGTGAAGCGGTATTTCAGGGCTGGCGTCGGCGTGGCCGAGCTCTGTACTTCCTTGCTCTCGCCGCTCACCAGGAAATCTACGAGCGCGTCGAGCTGACCGTCGTCGAGGCCGGGAAAACCGGGCATGCGGCCTTTGCCCTGGCGAATGACGCCGGCAATTTCGCGCGGCGCAAGCCTGTCGCCCACTCCGAGCAGGGAAGGGAAAGCGGGCGGCGAGCCCGCCAGGTTGTCGTGGTGACAGACGGCGCACTGACTGGAGTAGATTCCACGGCCGCTGGCCTCGCTGCCGGTATTTTCCGCCAGCGCCCCCGTCCATGCCATCTCGTTGGAATTTACATACAGGATTCCAGTTTCCGGATCGGCCGCAGGACCGCCCCATTCCGCCCCGCCGTCAAAACCGGGAAAGACGACCGTGTCCTTGCCTGCCGCGATGGGAACAAATTGTCCCTCGCTGCGAAGCTTGCGCAACCGCTCAAGAGCCCACTGGTGTACCTCGGGCGTTCGGTTGGTGAGCTGATCTTCGGTCAGCCGCTGCCGGGCGAATGGCTCCGGCCGCGTAGGGAGAGGCTGTTCCAGGGCAGCCACTTCTCCGGGAACATCGCTGGTAGGGTATTTCCGGTACTCGATGGGAAACAGCGGCTTGCCGGCCGCCCGGTCAAAAACATAGACGAATCCCTGCTTAGTCGTCTGGGCGACGGCGTCCACTTCTCCGCCGTCACTATTGAGAGTCAGCAGCACCGGATGAGAGGGGAAATCGCGGTCCCAGATGTCGTGCCGCACGGCCTGAAAGTGCCAAAGGAGCCGGCCGGTTCCGGCATCGAGAGCCAGAAGACTGTCGGCAAAGAGATTATCGCCGGCCCGATTGGCGCCATAGAAATCCATCGCCGCCGAACCTGTGGGCGCATAGACGATGCCGCGGGCGGTATCGAGCGCCATGCCGGACCAGTTGTTCGCGCCGCCGCTGTAGGTCCAGGCCTCCTTCGGCCAGGTGTCATATCCCGCCTCGCCGGGATGAGGAATGGTGTGAAACGACCAGCGCAGGGCTCCGGTGCGCGCGTCATAAGCGCGGATATCGCCCGGGGGCGAGGGCAGGGTTTCAGGAAGACGCCCACCCACGATGATCAGGTCCTTGTAGACCGTCGCCGGGCTGGTCAGATAGATCGATTGCGCGGAAGCCGGTGTTCGTCCCAGATTCTGGCGGAGATCGATGCGTCCGTCATCCCCAAAACTCGCGACAGGCTTGCCATCCCGCGCGTTCAACGCATAGACAAAGTTCATCACGCCCGCGAGCACGCGCCGGTCGGCGCCGGAACTCCAGAACGCGAGGCCGCGCGCCGGCTGTGTGCCCTTGATGCCGGAATCAAACTTCCAGAGCAGACTGCCAGTGGCGGCGTCGAGCGCAAATACTTTTTGCGTGGGAGTTAAACCATAAAGAACACCGTCGACCACGATCGGACTCGTCTGCAGACCTCCGCTTTCGCCAGTGTCGAAGCTCCAGGCCACCTGCAGCTTCCCGACGTTGCTCACATTGATCTGCGACAAGGTGGAGTAGTGGTTGTTTTCAGGGCCGCCCCCGAAGACAGGCCAGTCACCGGCGCCGGATGCGCTGTTTCCGGCGGAAACAGCCGTTGGGCGCAAAACTGCTGTGAGCGCAGGTATTGACAGGGCGACGATTGCCAGCCCAACGATTGCCAGCGCAACGATCCATTGCGCCTTAAGCATGATGACCGTGATCATACAGGGCGCCCCATCTTGAAATGAAGCGTTGACCCTGATCACGGATCAGCAGTGCGTTGGTGCGTCGCGCGCGCGCAAACGCTGCGCAAGTGCCTCCCAACCGCCTTCTCGCATACAATAGGTGGCCATGAAATCCTGCCCCCTTCGGCAGTCAGATCTTCTCCGCCCTGGTCATAGACTGCCAGGCATCGCCGCGGAGCGGGCGGCATGAAGTTGATCCGCTTCGGGGAACCCGGGAAAGAGAAACCGGGACTGCTGCACCAAGGCGCGCGCATCGACGTCTCGGCCTTCGGGTCGGACTACGACGAGTCCTTTTTTGGTGGGCGTGGGCTGGCCGCCTTACGCGAATGGGTGGAAAAGAACGCCCAGACAGCTCCGCGAGTGGGGCCCTCCGTCCGGCTGGGACCGCCCGTCTGCCGACCCAGCAAGATTGTGTGTATCGGGCTCAACTTCCGCGATCATGCCGCGGAAAGCAAGATGGAGCTGCCGAAAGAGCCGGTCATTTTCTTCAAGTCAACCACCTCCGTGGCTGGTCCCGATGATCCGCTGGTGATTCCGAGAAACGCCACCAAGGTTGACTGGGAAGTCGAACTGGCGGTCGTGATTGGCGCCAGAGCGCTGTATGTTCCGCGGGAGAAGGCGCTTGATCACGTGGCCGGCTACGTCTTGCACAACGACTACTCCGAGCGCACCTTTCAGTTTGATCGCGGAGGCCAGTGGGTGAAAGGCAAAAGCGCCGATACGTTCGCGCCGCTGGGCCCATTTTTGGCGACCCCGGATGAGATCCCAGACCCCGGCAATCTGCGCATGTGGCTCAAGGTTAACGGAGAAACCAGGCAAAATGGCTCCACTGCCAACATGGCCTTCGATGTTGCGTACCTGGTCTCACACATCAGCGAATTCATGACTCTGCTGCCCGGCGACGTGATCAGCACCGGTACGCCGGCCGGTGTGGGCCTGGGAATGAAGCCGCCCCGATACCTCCAGCCGGGCGATGTCGTCGAACTGGGGATCGACCGCCTCGGGCAATCCCGGCAGCAAGTTGTGGGACCGCGGTGATCGGGGCAGGTCATGCGCATTGACGCCCATCAGCACTTCTGGATCTATGATCCGCGGGAATACGGTTGGATCGACGATGGGATGACCATGCTGCGCCGCAATTTTCTGCCCGCCGACCTGGAGCCAGAGCTGACCGCCAACGGGTTTGAGGGATGCATCGCGGTGCAGGCACGGCAGACGCTCGAGGAAACGCGCTGGCTGCTGGAACTGGCGGAGCGCGCGTCCTTCATTCAGGGCGTAGTAGGCTGGGTAGACTTGCGATCGCCTCAGCTGCGCTCCCAGCTGGACCGGTTCGCCGGGAAACGCACGCTGGTGGGTGTTCGCCACATCGTTCAAAGCGAGCCCGATGACCGGTTTCTGATGCAGCCTGCATTCCTTGCCGGCATGGAACAGCTGCAGGAGACCGGGCTGGCCTACGATCTGTTGATTTACCCCAGGCATCTGGCAGTGGCGGCGGAGTTCGTTGGCCGCTTCCCCCGGCAACGCTTTGTTCTGGATCATCTCGCCAAGCCGCCCATACGAGAGGGACGGCTCGAGGAATGGTCGGCGGGAATACGCGCGCTGGCAGAGCATCCCCATGTATGGTGCAAGTTGTCGGGGCTGGTGACGGAAGCCGACTGGGGAGGCTGGACCGAGGATCAGATCAAGCCTTGTCTCGATGTGGCATTCGCGAGCTTTGGTCCATCCCGGCTCATGATTGGTTCCGACTGGCCGGTGTGCACGCTGGCCGGCTCCTACTCCCGGGTGATGGAAACGGTGAAGAGTTACATTGGCGCCTACCCGCCCGCCGTTCGCGAGGCGATTCTTGGCGGGAACGCTGAGCGGTTCTGGGGGCTGCAACGGCGCCAGGCGGGCAAGCAGAAAAACGGCAGCTAGTGAGCCGACAGGAGCGACCTCTGACGGACAACACCAACACGGCTTTCAGCCTGGATGGCAGGGTCGCGGTGATCACCGGCGCCGGCAGCGGAATTGGGCGCGCCATCGCGCAGAGATTCGCGGCCCACGGATGCAGCGTGCGGGTCTTCGATCTTAATCAGGAAGATGCCGAAGCCACCTGCCGGATGGTGGAAGCAGCCGGCGGACGCGCCTCCGCTCACATCTGCGACGTGACCAACCGGGCCCAGGTACATTCCGCCTTTGAGGAGCGGTTCCAGCGGGAACGCGTTCACATCCTGGTAAACAATGCCGGGATCTCCCATGTCGGCAAGCTGGAGGAGACGGGCGCCGACGATTTCGACCGGGTTTTCAGCGTGAACGTGCGCGGCATGTACCACTGCATGGCAGCCTGTGTCGGCCACATGAAGGAAAAGGGTGGGGGCGTTATTCTGAACATGGCTTCCATCGCCGGATCTGTTGGGCTTGCCGATCGCTTTGCCTATTCCATGAGCAAAGGGGCGGTGATCGCGATGACCTATTCCGTGGCGCGGGACTACATCTCGCACAACATCCGCTGCAACTGCATCTCACCCGCGCGCGTGCACACGCCGTTTGTCGACGGGTATCTGCGCAAGAACTATCCCGGCAGGGAGCAGGAGATGTTCGAAAAGCTGTCCCGGGCGCAGCCCATCGGACGCATGGCCCGGCCTGAAGAAGTGGCGTCACTGGCGCTGTTTCTGTGCTCGGATCAGGCGGGCTTCATCACCGGCGTCGATTATCCTCTGGACGGCGGTTTTTTCAATCTGCACGGCTGACCATGGACCTGAAGCTGAAGGACAAAGTCGTGCTGGTCACCGGGGGCGCCAAGGGCATCGGCGCGGCCATCGTAAGAATGCTCGCCAGCGAGGGCGCGATCCCGGTGATCATCGATCGCGATGCGCCCGCCGGCGCCCAGCTCCAGTCGGAACTCAACCAGGCCGGAGCCGTCAGCGAATTTGTGCCAACGGACCTGGTCCGCGCCGAGCAATGCGCCGGCGCCGTGAAGCACACGGTGGACAGATTCAGCCGCATCGACGGCCTGGTGAACAATGCCGGCGTCAATGACAAAGTCGGCCTGGAGCAAGGCAGTCCGCGCCAGTATGTGGAGTCACTGGAGAGGAACCTGCTCCACTACTACAACATGGCCCACTACGCCCTTCCCCATTTGAAACAATCGCGCGGCCCTATCGTCAACATCGCTTCCAAGACCGCGGTGACGGGGCAGGCGGGCACATCTGGCTATGCTTCCGCTAAAGGAGCCATCCTGGCGCTCACCCGGGAGTGGGCCGCGGAGCTTCTGGGTTACGGGATTCGTGTCAACGCCGTGATTCCGGCCGAAGTGATGACCCCGCTCTATCGCCAGTGGCTGGACACATTTCCCAATCCAGACGAAAAATTGAAGGCGATTTTGTCCAAAATACCGCTGGACAAGCGTATGACCACGGCCGAAGAGATCGCAGCCATGGTTGTATTTCTGCTCTCCGGAAAGGCCGGCCACATAACCGGCCAACACCTGTATGTGGACGGAGGATACGTTCACCTGGATCGTGCCCTTACCTGATAATTCAGTGCGAGGGCGTGATGACTTCCACAACTCTCAGCCCATAGTTCCCGTCTACGACCACGAGTTCGCCGCGTGCGATGACCTTGCCATCGAGCAGCAGGTCAGCCGGATCTTGTAGCTGCCGGTCGAGTTCCACCACCGAGCCCTCGTCCAGTTCCAGAATCTCGCGCAGCAGCATGTTGCGTTTTCCAAACCTGAGGGTGACATCCAGTTCAACGTCCATCAGGAGATCGAGTTTTTCCCCCGTTGGTGAACTGGAACTTGACTTCGCCGCGCCTGACGGCGGGGGTTGGAGCGCGGCCACCAGCGCCGCGCTCAACTGCCATTCGATCAGAAGGGAGGCAGGTGCGCCGGGTTTAGAAGCCATCCACCCCTGCGCGCCTGCCGACCAGGTAGGTGGCCCGCCAGCCTGCGCGCGCAGCTGGGTTTCACTCCACCTGTCCGCGAGCGCGGTCGAAACCTGCCCGGCCACCTGGCGGAGCAGCTCTTCCATGGCCTCTTTGTGGTCGCCTTTGAGTTCGGCGCTGGCGTCTTGCGTCTCCTGAAGGAAGATTTGCCCCAGCGCGAGCACCGACGCGCGCGGCAGGCGCAGGGTCATTTCTCCCCGCAGGGCGCCGCTCGCGGCAACGATCGCCAGCAGGTCATCGGCGGTGGCGGGAGGCGCCTCGGGCGG
>CAYOZX010000132.1:0-10024 GCA_964408515.1 uncultured Acidobacteriaceae bacterium
CGTGGCGATGAGCATCTGGCACCAGCTTTGGGATCATCCCAACGGCGAGCGCGCTGGGCGGGGTGCTGCAGAGTTGAGGAAGGCGCAGTCCTTGCAGAAAGCAAGCGACCGCGAGCGGAATTACATAGCCGCTCTGGATGCGTTCTACGGCAAGCCCGCGAAGCGCGGCTACGAGGCTCGCGCGACCGCGTACGCGCAAGCCATGGGACGGCTTTCGCAGCGCTATCCGGAGGACCGCGAGGCGGCCGCCTTTTATGCCCTAGCGCTGCTGGCCTCGGAACCGGATGACGATACCAGCTTTGCCAACCGCAAGAAGGCAGCGGCGGTGTTGGAGGCGCTCTTCAAGGAAGAGCCGAACCATCCTGGCGTGGCCCATTACCTCATTCACAGTTACGACAAGCCACAGCTGGCGGCACTCGGCCTGCCGGCGGCACGCGCCTATGCCAGGATCGCTCCCGCCGCGCCGCACGCGCTCCACATGCCTTCGCATATCTTCGCCCGCCTGGGACTGTGGCAGGATGACATCGACTCCAACCTGGCCTCCATCGCTGCGACCCGCAAGACGGCCGCCATGCATATGGGAGGCGAAGGCCATCAGTTCCATGCCATGGATTTCCTGGTCTATGCCTACCTTCAGAGTGGACGCGAGGCCGACGCCCAGCGGCTGATCGAGGAAGTGAAGACTATGCCGCCGATGAAGGACATGTATGGAGAAGGTTACGATCCGCGAGCCTATGCTTTGTCAAAGTTTCCGGCCTCGTATGCGCTGGAGTTGCATCACTGGGCAGAGGCTGCCGCTCTCGTGCCCGCGCAGAGCGCCGACCCTTTCGATCGCTCCATCACCTACTGGGCGAGGGCCATCGGCAGTGCGCGCGCCGGCGATGCCGGCGAGGCCCGCAAAAACATCGCCCAACTTGAGGCCATTCATGCCGGCATGGCGAAAAAGAAAAAGTCGTCTTCCGCCTCCATGGTAGAGAGCGCCCGGAAAAGCGCGGGCGCTTGGCTGGCCCACGCCGAAGGGAGAGACGAGGAAGCGATCCAGGCGCTGCGCGCACAGGCCGAGGAGGAAGAATCCACCGGCGACGAGCCCGAGGATATTCCCGCGCGCGAGATGCTGGCGGACCTGCTACTGGAGATCAAACGCCCGGAACAGGCCCTGGAGGAGTACGAGACGGATTTGAAGTTCAATCCCAACCGATTCAACGGACTCTATGGCGCCGGAAAAGCAGCCGAAATGGCGGGCAAGAATGAAAAGGCGTCAGCTTACTTCGCCCAACTGGTAAGAATTTGTGCGGGCTCGGGCTCGGACCGCCCGGAGCTGGAGCAGGCGCGGGCGCTGCAGGCGCAGAAGCAGACCATCCATTAACGCATAAAGAGCAGCTTTGCGATTAGGATGGCGAACATCCCCGCTGCTCCCAGAGCCGCATTGTACTCGCGGTGTTTGCGGTAGAGAGTCCAGGAGAAAGCGCCGTGCGGGGCGCCGAAGGGAGATACACGCGGAAGCAAGCGAGGCACGCGACGGGCGTACTCGTCGAATTCCGAAAAGCGCTGGCGGAGAAACTGTTCCTCCGCCCGGATCACGGGAAGATAAATGGTGAGGAACAGGATCACGACTGCGCCCGCGATCCACCAGCTCCGCGCGGCCAGGGCAAATCCCAGAGCCAGGATCAGCGAACCGAAATACAGCGGATTGCGCGTGTAGGCGTACGGGCCGCTGGTTGCCAGCCGTTCATTCTTTTGAACGTGCCCCGAAGCCAGCCCGCGAACGACGAGCCCGGGGATGATCAGAACCAGACTGATCCATAACGACCGGAACGACGGCCGGGCCAGCCAGGCATAAACGGCAGCGAACGCAAATCCCAATGGCACCCGAATACGCCGCGCGATGGCCGACCACCTAGGCATCGCACTCCTTCAGCAGGCGACGCGCGGCGGCCACGACCTCGTCAGCGGTGATAACGAGCAGGCCTTGATCGCCCTGAGCCACGTGACGGTAGCTGGTGCTGCTGAGCGGGCTTCGCAGCACAATGCTGCGCGTGCCGAAGGGGCCATTGCGCACGGGTTCGGTCGGTCCAAAGATGGCGACGACCGGAATCCCCAGGGCTGCCGCCAGATGTACAGTGCCGGTATCGCCGCCCACGCACAACCCTGCGCGCCGCGTGAGCGCGATCAGGCAACTGAGCGAGCCGGAGAATACCAGGGAAAGCCCTCGGCTGGCTGCCTCGACGGCGCACGCGAGTGACTTTTCACCGGGACCCGAATTAATCACCGGCGTGAGGCCATCCTGGGCCAAGGCTTGTGCTACATCCCCATAGCGCTCGGCGGGCCACCGTTTGGCGCCCCATCCCGCGCCCGGGTTAAGCAGGGCGAAGCTCTGAATCCCATGCAGGTTGAGCCAGCGATCGATTTCCTGCTCGGCGGCGGGGTCGTGAGGCAGTTCCGCTCTGGCGATGGCAAGAGGACGCTGCGCCATCGCCTCAGCCAGCGAGACGTTTCGCTCCACGATGTGGGCGCCCGATGGGAGCACCTGTCGGGTGTAGAACATGCTGGCGAGATTTTCGCGGGGCTGTGCCGATCCCAGGACAACCCTGGCGCCTGACCACTTTGCGAGAAGGGCAGAGCGCACGGCTCCCTGCAGGTCAAGGGCAACGTCATAGCGAGCGGTCCGCAGGTCGGAGACGCTCGCCGCCATTCGCTCCCAGGTCCCCAACGAGACGGGAGCACGGCGCCACTGCTTGGTGTCAACCGTGTGAATCCGGTCCACCAGAGGCCGCTGTCGAGAGCGCACGCCGGACCGGGGCGCGGGAAGGGTGCACAGCAATTCCGCCCATCGTTCTTCGATAAGCCAGCCCAGAATGGCCTGCGGAAAAACCTGTCGCAACGCGGCCGCGGCAGGCAGGGTGTGGATGACGTCTCCCATGGCGCCCAGGCGTACGATCAGGATTCGACCGGGCCCGGAAGATCGCACGCAACTTGGGAGGCAAGACGCCGGGAGTGACGGCGTACTCACGAGCGCGGCCCCAGGCGCGAGCGAAGTATTTCCGTGGTGGAGTGATCCTTGGGATCGCCGACGATTTCCACTCGCCCACCGCAGGCCAGGACTTCGGCGCGCTCGGGAACGGTTTCCCGGGTGTAGTCGGTGCCTTTAGCATGGATATTGGGGCGGATTTCCAGGATCAGGGCGCGTACATCCAGCTCGGGGAAGATCACGACCGCGTCGACATCGGCCAGAGCAGCAACCATCTCTGCCCGTTCATTCTCCGGCACCAGCGGACGGCCCTCTCCCTTCAGCGTTCGCAGTGATGAGTCCGAGTTAACCGCGACAATCAGCCTTCCGCCCAGCAGCTTGGCGGCGTGCAGATAGCGCACATGCCCGACATGAAGCAGGTCAAAGCCGCCGTTGGTGAGGATGACAGATTCGCCGGCGCGACGCCATTCGGAGACACGGCGTCGGAGCTCTTCGCGAGTCAGAAGCTTGCTTGTGCGTTCCGTAGGCAGAAAGATGTTCCTAAGGTCTTGAAATTCCGGAAGTCAGTGCGCCCGGACCGCCGGCGGAGCCGTCTCGAGCGCGCCCAGCAGCTCCTGCTGCGATACGGTGGCGGTTCCCCGCTTCATGACCACGATGCCGGCCGCGTAGTTCGCCAGATGAGCCGCTTCCTCCGTGCTGGCGCCCGCAGCCAGGGCGGCCGTGAACGTGGCAATGACGGTATCGCCGGCGCCAGTCACGTCGACCACCTGGTCGGAGCCGAAAATTGGTATGTCGGTGGGCTTGTGCCGGCGGGCAAATGCCACCAGCCCGTCGCGCCCACGCGTGATCACCAAAGACTGCAGCTTCATGCGCGTGAGAATCTGCTCGGCGGCGGAACAGAGCATTTCCCAATCGTGGCCAATACGTATTCCCAGCGCCTCTTCCACCTCTGGTTCGTTAGGGGTTGCGGCTGTGACTCCGGAATATTCCAGCATGCGGTAGCGGGAATCCAGAACCACGGGGACGCCATCCAGGCGGCCCTTGTCGCGAATGGCATTCAGAATCGCGGGTGTGGCGGAGCCGTAGCCATAATCGGAGATCAGCAGCACTTCGGAGGCGCGTACATACTGCCGGGCCGCCAGCACCAGCTCACGCTTCAGGTGGCTGCTGGGTTCGGCTTCAGGCTCGCGGTCGATGCGCACCACCTGCTGCCGGGCAGTGTGCGCCATGCCGGCCAGGATGCGGGTCTTGGTCACGGTGGCATAGCTCTTGTCTTTCAGGATGCCGCTCACCGGAACATGTTTGTGACGGAAGGCCTTGAGCAGCAAGCGGCCGGGTTCATCGTCACCGACCGTGCCCACCGGGAGCACGTTCACGCCCAGATCAGCCAGGTTCTGGATCGCGTTTGCTCCGCCGCCCGGCGATACGCTGCGTTCCCGATGCTTGAGGATTAATACCGGAGCTTCGCGGGAGACGCGTGCGATTTCGCCGAAGACGAATTCGTCCGCAACCAGGTCGCCCAGCGCCGTCACGGTGACGTTGGGGAACGTCTCGACGATCTTCTTCAACCGTCCCGTTTCTTTGGGGTGCTTGCTCATCGGTCTTCGATCTTCGATCTTTACCGCGGCGCTAATGCTATCTGCAAGCGAGCGGCAGGTCGCAACCTTGCGCATCCGCCGCGGCAGCCGCTGAGATAGCTGGGCAAGACCGGGGGCAGGCGCGTCAACCCCCGATTTTCTCACGCCGGGCGCTTTCTCTCCGCAATCCGGGCGAGGATGGTATCCACGCCGTTAGCGGCGTCGGTCCACTCCATACGGACCGGGACCACGGACAGGGGATGCAATGCGGGAAGAAATGTGCCCAGATTGACGGCGTCTTTCTCGGTGGTGATAAAGCCATCTGCCCGGCTGCGTTGCCGAAGGTCCGTTAGGTCCCGGATATCGCGCTCCGAGTAGGCGTGATGGTCGCGGTAGAAGGCTTCCGCCGCGGGATCAATTCCCGCCGTGCGCAGCTGCGCCACAAAATTCTGCGGCCGCGCGATACCGCAGAAGACCACGGGCCGTGGCGGAACCTGGGCAGGCGCAATTCCGCGGCGGACGCGCCAGACCAGTTTGCCGTCAAGCGGAAGAGTGTCTGCAGACGCGCCACCCATGAGTACCACCGCATCTGCGCGGCGCAAGGAACTGACGGGTTCCCGCAGCCGGCCCGAGGGAAGCAGGCGGTCGCGCACGTCTTCCGGAGTCACCAGGACGATCTCGAAGTCGCGAGCCAGGGAGCGGTGTTGAAATCCGTCGTCGAGCAAGTGCAACTGCGGCCCAAATTTCTTCTCGGCAGAAATACCGCCTTCGTACCGGTCTTCCGCCACGATGACGGGAACTTGCAGCCGCCGGGCCAGAAGCAGGGGCTCGTCTCCAAACTCAGGAGCCGTTCCTGCGGGATCAACCAGGGCTACGCCGCGGGTGCGACGGCCATAGCCGCGCGAGAGAATATCAAAACTGACACCGCGCTCCCGCAGCAGGCCGCCCAGCAGGAGGACGAACGGGGTCTTGCCCGATCCCCCCAACGAGAGGTTCCCAACGCTCACCACCGGACCTTGCAGATTGCGGACACGAATGATGCCGCGATCATAGAGTGCATTGCGCGCCCGCACCCCGAATCCGAAAAGGGAGGTCAGCGGATTCATTCGTTGGCCGGCACCGCAGCTGTGGCCGGCTCCAGCAGTTTCTCCAGCGCCGCCAGCGTTCTTTCGGTGGCCCCCGACTGCGACCGCAATGCTTCGGCGGCACGGTGGCTCAACCCGCTCCGCTCCGCCGGGTTGGAGAGCAGTTCCATAAGGACTAATGGAAACTCGGCCGGCCCTACGATGCGCACCGCATCATGACTCTTGAACACGCCGACAATTTCGCGGAAATTCTCATAGTGGTTTCCGATGACAATGGGCGCGCCTTGCTGGGCGGGTTCAAGGATGTTATGTCCGCCGCGCGGAACCAGGCTGCCACCCACAAAGGCCACGTCCGCCAGCGCGTAGAGCGACCCCAGCTCCCCGATTGTGTCCAGCAGGATTACGCCGCCGGCAATGGCATCGCCGCTCCAGAGAGACCGCCGCCAGAAGCGGATGCCCATTTGCTGCAGGAGCCCCGCGACTTCTGCGCAGCGTTCGGGATGACGCGGAGCCAGAATCATGACCGCGCGAGGATGGCCCACCAGCACATTCTCAAATGCGCGCAACAGCAGCCCTTCTTCATCGTCCATGGTGCTGCCGCAGACAATCACCGGACGCGACCCAGCCTCTGCAAACGCGGAGCGCAGACTGGCGACAATGGCAGGAGGCGATGGGAGGCCGACATCGAACTTGAGATTGCCGGCGACCTCAATACGCCCGGGCGGCACCCCGATCTCACGCAGGCGGCGCGCATCCTCCTCGCTCTGCGCCAGGAAGAGGTCGACACAGCGCAGCACCCGCGCCAGAATGTGCCGGAAGCGCCGGTATCCGGGCCAGGAACGATCCGAGATGCGCGCATTCACCACGGCGATCATGGCTCCAGCGGCGCGGGTAAGGCGGAGAAAATTAGGCCAGAACTCGGTTTCGGTCAGGATGATCAGCTTGGGCTGAAGCAGGGAGAGATAGGGGCGAATGGCGAAAGCGAAGTCCAACGGGAAGTAGAGGACTGATCCCTGGCCCAGAAGCTCGCGCGCGAGTTTTTGCCCGGTGGCGGTCGTCGTCGAAAGCACAACCCGGTACCGGGGGAAGCGCCGGCCCAGCTTCTCCACCAGCGGAGTCACCGCCATCACCTCGCCGACCGAAACCGCATGGATCCAGATGGACGGGCTCGCCCGTCGGCCCAGGCGCGACGGGACTTGTCCCAGGCGCTCGCCCAATCCCTCGCGGTATTTGCCCCGGGGTCGACTCCACAGCATCCAGTAGGGAAAACTCAGGAGCAGACCCGCGCCCAGGAGCGCGCTGTAGATCAGGTACATGAAGGAAAGGACATTCTAAATGCAGACCACTCGCGCCGGGCACCGATAGGATATCGGAATGCATCTTATAATCCAACGATCATGACGCGGGGACAGCTGCACAAGCGTGGACTTCAGGCCGCACTGGCGGCTATAGCGCTGATCTCCCTGTGGGCTTCCGCAGCGAGAGATTTCGTCATGCCACAGGCCCGGCCCGCCCAGACCTATCCCGCGCACGATCGCCATCCCGCGGAGTCGGTGGCAGTGGCGGTGGATCCCTATGATCGCGAGGAAAAGGCCAAAATGTTTTCGGTTTCGTACAGCGAGATTGGTTTTATTCCGCTGTTTATGGTCGTAACCAACGATAGTGATCAGCCCGTGCAATTGTCCGACGTGAAGGCGCAGCTGGTGACCGCAAGCCGGGCCAAGCTGTCGCCGGCGGCGGACGAAGATATTGCGCGCCGGTTAGCGCGTCCGTCCGCCAACACCAATCGCTACCCCATCCCCTTCCCCACTCGAAAAGTCAAGGGTGGACTGAGCAAGCAGGCGATCGAGGAGATTCAGAATGCCCGGTTCAATGCCAGGGCGGTTGAGCCTCACAGCACGCAAGCGGGATTCTGGTTCTTTGATGTCTCAGATATTCCTTCGCCCCTGGCCGGGGCCCACTTTTACCTTACCGGCGTGCGTGATGCCAAGGGGAACGAGCTGATGTACTTCGAAATCCCACTGGAGAACTATCTGAGTGCGCCCGGCAAGTAGGCAGGGGAAGGGCGCTCGCGGTCCTGCAGCATTGCTCTGAAAAGATATAATTACGAGCATATGGCCACCGCAATGGACATTTCGGCCGCCGCGCGCGCCAAATACGAGCCGGTGATCGGCCTCGAGGTTCACGTCCAGCTGCTCACCGCCAGCAAAATCTTCTGCTCGTGTTCCACTCGCTTCGGCGATCCGCCGAACAGCAATGTCTGCCCGGTGTGCCTGGGTCTACCGGGAGCCTTGCCCGTGCTAAATCGCAAAGCGGTGGAGTTTGCCGTGCTCGCTGCGATGGCGTTGAACTGCCGCATCAGCGAGGCCTCGATCTTTGCGCGGAAGAACTATTTCTATCCCGATCTGCCCAAAGGCTACCAGATCTCGCAGTACGACAAACCCCTGGCTGAGCACGGTTTCATCGAAATCAAGGTTGACGGGAAAACCAAGCGGATCGGAATCACGCGCCTGCACCTGGAGGAAGACGCGGGTAAGAGTCTGCACGAAGGCTTCGCCCGCGCAGCCGAGACCACGGCCATTGATCTCAACCGCAGCGGCGTCCCCCTGATCGAAATCGTGAGTGAGCCCGAGATCAGCTCGCCCGACGAAGCGTATGAATACCTGACCCGTCTCAAGGAGATCATCCTCTACACCAGAGTGAGCGACTGCAACATGGAGGAAGGTTCGCTGCGCTGCGATGCCAACATCAGCGTACGTCCGCGCGGGCAGAAAGAGTTCGGCACCAAGACGGAAGTGAAGAACGTCAACTCCTTCCGCTTTATCCGCGACGCCCTGGAATACGAGATCGAGCGGCACATCGGCGTGATCGAGTCCGGCGGGAAAATTACCCAGGAGACCCGCCTCTACAACTCGAACGAGGGAAAGACCTACGGTATGCGCTCGAAGGAACAGGCCCACGACTACCGCTATTTTCCGGAGCCTGATCTGCTGCCTCTGGTCGTGGATGCAAAGTGGCAGGCAGAAATAAGCGCTCTGCTGCCGGAACTGCCGGAGGCGCGGCGCAAACGAATGATGGCGGACTACGGCATCACGGAGCAGGACGCACATGTGCTGACCCTGAGCCGGACTCTGGCGGATCAGTTTGAAGCCGCCGCCAGAGCTGCCCGGAACCCGAAGCGGGTGGCCAACCTGGTGCAGAGCGAACTGATGGGACGGCTGCGGGCTAAGGGGCTGGAAATCGAGCAGTCGCCGATCTCCATGAAGGGCGTGGCCGCCTCGGCAGATTTGGTGGAAAGCGAAGCTATCTCCAGCAAGATGCTGAAGGACCTGTACGATCTCTGCTTCGAGCACGGGAAGGATTTCCCCGAGGTCTATGAGGGTGAGGGACGGCCGGAGCAGTCCCACGACACTTCGGCGCTGGAGAAGATCATCGACGAACTGATCGCGGCCAATCCCAGGCAGGTTGAACAATACCGCGCCGGTAAAAAGACGGTGGCGAGATTTTTCGTAGGCAAGGTCATGACGGCATCGAAGGGTCAGGCCAACCCCAAGTTGGTGAATGAGTTGCTAGCCAAGAAGCTGGAGTAGCCCACACGGCCAATATCTTCCGTCATGTGAGGCGCCGCCCCAGGTCTGGGTAACATGGTTGGCGGAAGGCCGGACCCATGCGGAAATGGAAAATTGATCGCATCATCAGCGTGGCTACCCTGGCCACGTCTCTGATCGCTCTCTTCCTGGTGCTGAAAAAGCCGGCTCCGGTAGCGCCGCCGCAGGCGGCCGCGGTCGCGGCCGCGAACGCACAGTCGTTCCAGGAAAAAATGCAGCAATTGGAGCAGCCCCAAGCGCCGGGCCAGGCTCCGTCGGAAGTGCATCCCACATCGCAGGAAGTGGGTGCGGCACTGGCCCTGGCTGCCGGGCAAATATCGGCCACAGCATCATCCCAGCTTGGCGCGTCCGGCTCTCCCTCCTCGCCGGATGCCCCAATCGCGCCCGGCCAGCCTGAGGTGAAGGACTACCAGGTAAGCTTCGATGGCGATGTTGCGCACGGCCAGTTTCTAACCCAAATCGCGGGCAAGGACGTCTGGGTCACCCTCTCAGGACATCTGGGGTCGAAGGACGGCTACGCCACTTTCGACCCGACCGAGTTCAAAGTAGGCGATCTGAATGTTCCCGTGTCCCTGGTGAACGACGCCTTGCAGAAACGGCTCGCCGAGCAACGCGACCGGCTGAAGCTACCCGACAATGTGGGCGGCATGAAGGTCGAGAATGGCGAGCTGATAATGACCCAGAAGTGAATCTGGGGACGACGGCCCGGCCCTGACCGGGCCGCTTCCTGCTACTTCAAGGTCACTTCCCGCAAGGTCATAACGGTGACGATCTCACGCATGTCGG
>CAYOZX010000133.1:0-10016 GCA_964408515.1 uncultured Acidobacteriaceae bacterium
TGGCGTGCTGTGCTATCGAAATGATCGCTTCTTCGACGGCGCGCTTCGACATCGCCCGTTTCGGTTCGGAAGTCTTCCGGCCTAGCCCGCGGCAGAGCGACCTGATGATCGTGGCGGGAACAGTCACGCTGAAGATGGCGCCGGTAGTGAAGCGTATCTATGACCAGATGCCCGACCCCAAGTGGGTGATCTCCATGGGCGCCTGTTCTTCGGTCGGGGGACCCTTCAATACCTACGCGGTGCTGCAGGGCGTGGACAAGATCGTTCCCACCGACGTGTACGTGATCGGCTGCCCGCCGCGCCCGGAAAATTTGTTCTACGCGCTGCTGAAGTTGCAGGACAAGATCGACCAGATGTCGCTCGCCAAGAAGCCCACCGAAGTGCGGCTGGAACCGAACATGGTGGAGAACTTCAAGCGCCAGGTGATGATCGCGCAGATGCTGCAACCAAAATAGCGGTCAGCATTCGGCTATCAGCCTTCAGTCAGCGAGGTTCCGTGATCAGCGCGATCGTGTGCCGACACCGTGTGCGCAAGTCGCCCGACGATGACCGCAAACGCTGACTGCTTACCGCTATGCCATTCACCAGACTCGCCGCCCAATCCGAGCTTCCTCCCGAGGGCGAGGCCAGGGAATTTTCCGTGGGAGACAAGGTCATCTGCGTCGCCAACGTCAACGGAACCATTTCTGCCATGGACAACGTTTGCCTGCATCGCGGCGGGCCCCTGGGGCAGGGCGTGATTGAAGGCGAAAAGCTGGTGTGTCCCTGGCATGGCTGGCAATATGACCCGAAGACCGGACAGGCCGTGCACAATCCTGCTGCAAAACTCACCGTTTATCCCCTTAAAGTGGAAGGCGGGGACGTCTTCATCGACCTCTAGCCTCCGGGCCTGAACCACCCCTTGCGAATGCCTGCACCGGCCGTCGAGCGGACACGCAAGCAGCACGCCTGCGTTCACGTGAGGTAGAGGCGGCCGCGACTGACGCGATGTTGCAGGCTGGCGGCGAGATGATCGATGTCGCCGGCGGCGATGTTGACGGCCACGCGGTCTTCGAGAAAACGGGTGCGATTGCTGCCCACGGCGTCGCGGCGCACCTGGATGAGGAGACCCTGCACGGCGTTGGGATCGTACTTCTGCGGGGAGAGGCGCACGATCTCGCTGAGGGCACTGCCCACGGAGAGGGGCTCGCGGTAAGGCCGGGCGCTGGTCATGGCGTCAAAAGTGTCGGCCAGTCCGATGATGCGGACGGGCAGGGCGACCTCATCGATGCGGAGGCCGTCGGGATAGCCCGAGCCGTCGGCGCGCTCATGATGCGAGCGCACGATTTCCGGAATCCTGGGCCAGGGAAAATGCACGCCCTTCACGATCTGATGCCCGACGATGGTGTGGTCAGCCATCTCGCGGAATTCTTCCTCATCGAGTGACGTTGGTTTGCCGAACAACCGCTTGTCGACGGCGACTTTGCCGATGTCGTGCAGGTAGCCGGCGGAGCGCAGCCCGGCCACTTCGTTAGGCTCCATGCCCATGGCTTCGCCGATGGCCGCGGCGTAGCGCCCCACCCGCAAGGAATGGCCATGGATATTGACGTGCTTGACGTCGATCGCGGCCGCGAAGGCTTCCAGCGCGGTGTCATAAAAGCCATGCAGGGAGGCGAGCAGGCGCAGGTTCTCAGAAACGCGCTGCGCCAGAGACTGCGAGAGCACATGATTGGACAGGGCAACGGCCACGTAGTGGGAGAGCAGGTCGAGCGCGCCCAGTTCTTCATCTTCGAAGGGGGCGTCGCCTTCGCGGCGGCCCAGCGCCACCAGGCCGACTAACTTTCCCGCCACCTTCAGCGGGGCGATGCAGCGGAAGAGCTCGGGAGCCACGTTGCCGTTGGCGCTCAGGAAAGTGTCGTGGGATCCGGGCGTGAGGACCACAGGAGCGTGGGCGGACATCAGGGCATGCACGTGCTTGGGCAGCAGAGGCATGATGGCCGGCTCGGGCATGAGCGCGAAGCCCTCAGCGGCGATGGAGGTCAGCAGCGCCGGCTTGTCGCTGAAGGCGAAGAGGACGGCTTCGCGCGCGCCGGAAGCCTGGAGCAGGGCGGAAACCATGGCGCGCGCGGTCTGAGAGAACTCGCGCTCCTCCGTCATCTCGGGGCCGAGATCGGAGAGCGCCTCCAGAGTCCGCAGCAACCGACGCAAATTGTCTTTCTGCAACGCCACGCGCGAACGCAGGCGAACGACCAGAGCACAAAAAGAGTAACATGCAGCACGCCGCGAAATAAGCGGGTTTGTTGGTTAGTTTGGTGCAGAAAACAGCGCCTGCCGCTGGTGTCGAAGCGCTCGCGAGTGGACGAAGACTCGTGCGCGACGAATTGCACGTCGCGGCGGGCACCGCTAGAAGTGGGCCTGCAGTTCGGCAAATCTCTCCAGAATGAGCAACTGGCGTTGCGGTCCGGCGGCGCTTACCTCTTCGTGCTCCAGCACCCAGGTCTGATCGTGAGGGACAAAAACCGCATTGAGGCCGGCGGCAAGCGCGGGATTAATGTCGGATTTGGGGCTGTTGCCCACCATCCAGGTGGCGTCGGAGAGCAGACCATACTTTGAAACCAGCGATCGGTAGGTGGCGACATCCTTCTCAGACACGATTTCGACCGCGGCGAAGTATTCCTTCAGGCCGGAGCGCTCGACTTTTCCCGTCTGTTCGGCGATCGCGCCCTTGGTCACGAGAATCAGGTGGTGCCGGGGGGACAGGTATTCAAGCGTTTCCGGCACTTCTGCCAGCAACTCCACCGGATGCCCGGCGATGGTGTGGGCAAAGCCGTTGATGGTCTCATGCAAAGCGGGCGTGAGGGGTTCGATCGAGAGGCGCTCAAAAGTCTCCACCAGGGAGTGCGCGAAGCTGTGCAGGCCGTAACCGTGGGTCATGATCGATTCGCGCTCCACCTGGTTCAGGACTTCGCGCACCTGAGTGGGAGTGTATTCGTGATGATTCAGGAATGAGATGAAGCTGGCAATGGCGCGCTCGAAGTAGATGTTGTTTTCCCAAAGCGTATCGTCAGCGTCGACGAGCAAGGCCTGCTTTCCATTGGCTCCGGCGGGCACAGGAACATGATAGCGAGGAGGATGTGGCCGTGGACAGCGTTTCATTCGTTTCCTTACCCGGGACGAAGCTGTTGCGGACGCAAAGTTCGTTGAAGGCAGACTCCGAAGGACGAACTGTGGGCCGGCGGCCCTGCTAGAATCGAGGCAATGACAAACCGCTTCCTTCTGTTTCTCTCCGCAATTTTCTTCGTCAATGTTTTCCTTGCGGGTCAAACGGCGCCGGTCAGGAAGAAGGCCAAGAAGCCCATGACCGGTTCTGCGGCGCGGGGCGCGGCTTCCGGCGGGATGGAGGTGGCGCCGGACCTGGCTCAGCGACTGGCGAGGTTCCGACGCGTGCCGATGCCCTTGCGGGCGGGAGGGCTCACGGCCCGGGAGAAAGCGATGGTCGAGAAGCTGGTCGACGCGTCGCGCTGTCTGGAGAACATTTTCTGGCAGCAGAGCGATCCGGAGGCTCTGACGCTCTACCAGGCATTGGCCGGCAGTAAGAACCCGAAAGACCAGCAACTGCGCCAGTATTTGCGGATCAATGCCTCGCGCTTCGACCTGATCCGGCAAAACCAGCCTTTCGTGGGCCTGGCGCCCATGCCGCCAGGCCGCGGCTTCTATCCGGAGAATCTGACCCGCCTGCAGATTGAAGATTACGTGAAGCAGCATCCCGAGAAGAGGAGCGAAATCTACAGTTTGACCACGATCGTGCGCTGGCACGGGAACGACCTGGAAGGGGTACCCTATCACATCGCCTATCGCGCATTCCTGACCCCGGCCGCGGAGTCCCTGCGGGCCGCGGCGGCCTTGAGCGATGATCCGGCCTTCGCGGAGTTCCTTCGCCTGCGGGCCGATGCCCTGCTTAACGACGACTATTTCAAGAGCGACGTGAAGTGGCTGGAGCTCAAAGATCCGAAATTCGATGTAATCTTCGCTCCCTATGAAACTTATACCGACGGCCTGTTAGGCGTGAAAGGCTCGTACGGCGGCGCAGTCCTGATCCGAAACGGGGAAGAGAGCCGGAAGCTGGCCGTGTATCAGAAGTATGTCGCCGAAATCCAGGATTCCCTGCCGCTGGCGCCGGAAGACCGGCCGTCCAAACGCGGTCTGGAGACGCCCATGGAGGTCATGGACGCCCCTTACCGTTCCGGCGACCTGCGCCACGGCTATCAGGCGGTGGCCGACAATCTGCCCAACGATCCCAGGATTCACGAGGAGAAGGGCAGCAAGAAGATTTTCTTCAAGAACTTCATGGATGCGCGGGTGAATTACGTAATCCTGCCGCTGGCGCAATCCATGATGCTGCCGGAGCAGGCGGCCAAGGCGTCCGGCGACGGATACCTGGCGAGCACGATCATGCACGAGATCGCACATGGACTGGGGCCGACCTACGCGCGCACGGCTTCCGGGAAGGTGACGATCCGCGAGGCCATCGGGCCGGCCTTTGGCGGGCTGGAGGAGGCGAAGGCCGACGTGGTGGGAATGGTTGGCCTGAAGTGGCTGATCGATCACGATGTCCTACCCCGGGACAAGCTGGAAGAGTACTACGCCTCCTACGTTGCGGGCATATTTCGTACGGTGCGTTTCGGTATTGGAGAGGCGCACGGCCAGGCGGAGATGATGGAATTCAACTATCTGTCGGAGCGCGGCGCCATCAGGCGGCAAGCCAGCGGGCGTTACGCCGTCGACTACGCGAGTATGCCGGGCGCCCTGGCGGACCTGGCTAAGATTCTTCTGGACATCGAGGCCACGGGAGACCGCACGCGGGCGGAGGAGTGGTTCAAGAAATACGACGTGATGCCGGTAGAGCTGCAGGCGTCGCTAAAGGCCGGGGCGAAAGTGCCGGTGGACGTGGATCCGGTGTTTTCGTTCAAGGAAAGCTTCTAGCGTCCACCAGCTACCTTCCAGCGAACCCCAAGTTGATTCGAGCGGGCACGCCCGCAGCAAAGCTGGCGGAACGCTGACGGTAGGCAAGACAGCTACACGAAATCCACGCGCGCGGCGCGGGGGATGATGCCCGCTTTGTGCCCCATGTCGAGCAGGCGGCGGACAGCTTCGCGGCCGTCGGGGCCATAATCCAGGGTACGCTCGTTCACGTACATGCCGACGAACTTATCGGCCAGCTGGGGATCGGTGTCGCGGGCGAACTGCATGGCATAGGACAGCGCCTCTTCGCGATGGTCGAGCGCGTACTGAATGCTGTCGCGCAGCGCGCCGGCCACGCGGGCGGTCAACTGCGGACCTAAACTGCGGCGGATGGCATTTCCGCCGAGCGGCAGCGGCAGCCCGGTGACTTTCCGCCACCAGCGGCCCAGGTCCACGATGCGCTGCAGTCCTGATTTCGCGTAGGTGAGTTGGCCTTCATGGATGATGAGGCCGGCTTCGTATTTGCCCTCGACCACCTGAGGGATGATCTGATCGAAAGGGACCACGGCGGTTTCGACGCCGGGAGCGAAGAGCCGCAACGCGAGATAGGCCGTGGTCATAGTTCCGGGAACGGCGATCAGCCTGCTCTTGATCTCGTCCTCGGAGAATCCGTGCGTGGCCACAACCATGGGGCCATATCCCTCGCCCACGCTGCCTCCGCTGGGCAGCAAAGCGTAGTGGTCCTGAATGTAGGGATAGGCATGGAAGGAGATGGCGGTGACATCGTAGGTCCCGTCGTTTTCCAGGGCCCTGCGATTGAGGGTTTCAATATCGCAGAGGGTGTGAGTGAAGCGCAAACCGGGGACGCGCACCTTGTTGGTGGCGAGGCCGTAGAACATGAAGGCGTCATCGGAATCAGGGCTGTGGGCGACGCTGATTTCGCGAACGCCGCCCGGGGAGGAGTCTTTTTCGGCAGCGAGCGTGCCCGTCGAGCTCATGCTTTCTCCCGGCGAAAGCGGCGCCAGGCCATCGAGATGCCGGCCGCCATCATAATCTTGATCACTTCCGCGAAGATGAACCAGTAGAGCCCCCAGCGCAATGCCTGCGCGACAGAGTGAGTGAGCAGCGCCAGCCAGGAAAGGCCGCCGGCGAAGAGCACCACTTCGGCCAGAAGTCCAGCGAGGGCGGCGCGGGCGAATGTCGCTTTGCCGCGCTCCATGATCCGACCGGCCAACGCGGCGACCAAAGGATAAGCCAGCAGGAATCCGCCAGTTGCGCCCAGGAGTTGAGCCATGCCACCGGGGCCGGCAGGATTGAATACCGGCATGCCGGAGGCGCCTTCAGCGAGATAGAGAAGCAGGGCGGCAAAACCGCGCCGGCTGCCCAGCACCAGGCCCACCAGCAGCACGCCAAGGTTCTGCAACGTGAGGGGCACGGGGGTAAAGGGCAAGGGGAGAGTGAAGCGGGCACAGAGCGCGACAAACAGGCTGGCGGCGATCACGATAGCGCTCTGCTCCGCCCACTCCAGAGCACGGTCGCTTCGGGTGAGGACTGCAGTCACAGGCTTGGTCATGCCGGAAATTCTCCCATGTAATAAAGCCAGGCCGTCGAATCAGGGCGATTCCTTGCCGGGTGTTTCGCCCGGGGCCGCTTCCTTCAGATGGCGGCGGACGCGAAGGTAAGCAGCCAATCCGACCAGAGACACCGCCACGGCGCTCAGGGCCAGGATCAGGAACAGCCAGATCATCCGCACAATCGCCTAGCATATCAAAAGAGGCACGCTGCGCGGGGTCGAGGGGCTAGGGCGGAGCCCGTTTCATAAAGGCCGCGGAGCCGGTTTCATAAGCCGCCCGCTTCCCGTGCGCGGCGACATCTCTCGACGTCCTATAAGCCTCGCCGTTGGGGCTTTTCCAAAAGCTCTAGCGCAAAGATCGCAAAGAAGCCGCAAAGGGCGCAAAGATTCGAAAATCTCAAACTATCCCGGCGCCGTCTCTACTTTGCTGCCATGGCGCGTTCCACTTCGTCGGCCGTGTGCGGCAAAGCGGCGGTAAGGTTGATCAACCGCCCGTCCTGATCGACATAGAGTGTGTCCTCGATGCGCACGCCCAGCTTCTCTTCGGGAATGTAGATCCCGGGCTCAATGGTGAAGACCATGCCGGGGGCAAGGGCAGCATCGTAGTCGCCGGCATCGTGGACATTCAGGCCGACGTAGTGGCTCAAGCCATGAATGAAGTACTTGCCCAGGGGCTCTCCGTGAAGATCTTTGCCGTGGGAGTTGATGTAGGCGTAAGCCACGTCGTGGAGGGAATCCTTCTGATCGCGGCGCAGATGCGATTTGCCGGAGTGGAAGGCGGCCATGGCCGCCTGCTCAGCTCCGAGAACGATGTCGTAGATTTCCCTCTGACGTGGCGTGAACTTGCCGGAAGCGGGCAGAGTGCGGGTGATGTCGGATGCGTACAGGGAATATTCGCCGGCAGCGTCGATCACAACCAACTCTCCCTCCCGGAGGGTGGCGGAATCGTCCGAATAGTGCAGCACGGTGGAGTTGAATCCCGATCCGACGATGGGAGCATATGCCGGACGCTCACAGCCTCGCTTGCCCCATTCGTATTGCCACAGCGAGGAAATCTCACGCTCCGTGATGCCGGGCTTCACCGCCTTCATGGCCGCCAGGTGGGCGGCGATGGAAGCGTCGGTGGCGTGGCGGACACGCTCGATTTCGCCGGCATCCTTGTAGACGCGCAACGATGCTAACAGCGGCCTGACGTCCTGGAATGCGATACCGACGGCGAAGGCATTGGCGCGCCTGAGCCACTCGAGGGGCGCGGCGGAGTTGGAAATCTCGCCATAAGCGGGAACATCGGTGTAAACGGTGATGCGGCTGGGCAGAAGGCGCGCCAGCTCAGCCCGCATGCTGTCGAGGCTTTCCACCCGGTCGAAACCCGTGATCTTGCCGGCATCGGGACTGTCGGAACCGAGCTTCGGGCCGGTCCATCGCTCCTGGGAGGGATTGCGGCCAGGAAGGAAAAGGATTTCAGCGTAGGAGCGCTCCGGCGATTTGGCTGCAGCGACGAGCAGAAGGGCGGCGCCGGGTTCGCTCCATCCCGAGAGATAAAAGAAATTGTCGTCGGGGCGATAGCCATAGAGATCGTTTGGTCCCTCGTCCTCGTTGGAGGCAAACAGCAGCACGGCGCCACCATTGGTTTTAGCGGCGGCCGCCTGACGGCGGGCACGATAATCGGCGTTGGCTTGACGGTCGAGCGCGAGTACAAGCTGGCAGGAAAGAAAAAAAATCAACAGGAGCTGGCGCATCAATCCTCTTTCTGATTTTCACTTTTCACGTCTTCGCGCCTATTTTGGGGCGCTGGCGACCGTCTTGCTGGCGGCAATCAGGGCATCGACGTTTGTCTTGTCCACAAGCGACGAGCCCGTGTCGACGTAAGCCGGGAGCGGAGAGAAACTGTCTTTGGCCCAATCGGCGCTGAGCGTGCTCAACTTGTGGTGATAGAGATCATCGAGGACCTTGAGGCCGAAAAAGGCCATGCTGTAAGGCTTCTGCGAGATGGTGGCGGCAATCACGTCCTTCTTGATCCACTCCAGGGTCTTCTCGTCGGTGTCCATGGCCAGGATGATCTTGCCCTTGGCGTTGTTGTTGCTCAGCACGGTGGCGACCTCGGTACCGGAAAGCGCCTCCAGGCATACGAAGGCGTCGGTGCGCTCCTTCTTATCATTGCCGAGAATCTCAGTGGCGGTGTCGAAGGCAATCCGCGGATCCCCTTTCATATCCACGATGCGGGTGATCTTGATCTGAGGAGAAGCGTCGAGCACGTCACGGTAGCCGCGGAGGCGTTCTTTCAGGTTGGCCTGCTCCGGGATGGTAAACACGGCCACGTTCCCCTTTCCATTGAGCTCCTTGGCCAGGCGCTGCCCGCCGATCTGACCGGCGTGATAATTGTCGGTGCCAATGAAGAACAGCCGCTTGCTGGTGGCGGCATCGGAATCCACCGTGATCACCGGAATGCCGGCGGCGATGGCGCGGTCGATGTCGTCTTTCATCAGGACGGGGTCGGCGACAGAAATCAGAATGCCCGAGGCTTTTTTCTGCACCGCTTCCTGCAGGGCCTGCTGCTCCGCCTTGGGGTCGTAGGTGTCGGGTCCAGAGAAATCCGCTCGCACCTTCAGCTGTTGGGCGGCCTGGTAGAAACCAGCGGCGCCCGCCTGCCAGTAGGCAATCTTGATATTGGTGGAGATGAGGACGTATTTTTCATCAGCGTCGTGCCCGGTTCCACAGCTCAGTAGCGAAGCCAGCAGCAGGCTGAAAAGGAAAGTGGCGGCGATCCTGCGGTGTTTCATCGGACCCTCCTGGAGAGCAACCGACGTGTGCGCGGCCAGCGCGAAAGCGGTACGCATTCTAACCCCGCAGGCGCAGAAAATAAAGAAAGCGACAGGCCGTCATGGCCTGGCGATGATGTCGCCAGTCATGCACGGGTGTGATCCTACACCCCTACGGGGAAGGGCTTGGTGTGGGTCTCGGCGCTCAATGCCAGACTCGGGAAACGTCCCTGTAGCAAGGACATCAGGCCGGTGTACCAGTAGCCGATCACAAACAGGATGAGGAAGGGAACGGTTATGTAATTCTCGTTGTCGAGCGCATAGTACACGGTGAGGGCGAAATAAGCGCCGACCAGCAACTCGGCCCAGGGCACCCACCCCAGGCGGCGGCGGTACTTGGCGGTGTTGACCCGGTCTTTTCTGGAGACCACACGATATTTCGGAGTGCGGGCAAAGGCGCTCTGCTTGCCCAACAGGGCTTCCATCACCGCGCGCGTGTTGGTAATCGTCAAACCGATGCCCAAGGCCATCAGAAAGGGAAGATAGAGCAGCGCGCGCGGCCAGGCGCGAGGGAACAATTCCCTCTGCGAGACAAGATAGAAGCTCGAGATGGAAAACGTGGAGACCAGGAACAGCGGCAGGTCGATGTACAACATCTGGAACCAGTCCTGGTAAAAGCGAATGATCATGGCCGGCAGCAGCAGCACCGAAAGTACCACCATCAGGGGATAGCTGAGGTTTGC
>CAYOZX010000134.1:0-9955 GCA_964408515.1 uncultured Acidobacteriaceae bacterium
GTCTTAAACCGCAAAGATCGCAAAGAACGCAAAGAAACCAAGGCACAGGAGCGAACGCGAGTGTTGCGGTTAGGGGTTTCTTTGCCTGCGAAAAGTCTTAAACCGCAAAGATCGCAAAGAACGCAAAGAAACCAAGGCACGGGAGCGAAGGCGAGTGTTGCGATGGAGGGTTTCTTTGCCCGCGAAAAGTCTTAAACCGCAAAGATCGCAAAGAACGCAAAGAAACCAAGGCACAGGAGCGAAGACTCCCTCCGTCCCGGTGGTAACTTTTCCTGCCTGAAACCGCTGTGTTTTAATCCAATGGGCTGAAACTGACGTCAGAGGATGGGGAGAAAGCGTCTTGGACTTCCAACTCAACGAGGAACAATTACAACTCAAAAAGTCGGTGCGCGAGTTTGCTGAGCGCGAGATCGCTCCCCACGTCATGAAGTGGGACGAAAGCGGCGAGTTCCCCCTCGCAACCGTGCAGGAGCTGGGCAAGCTGGGACTGCTGGGCACGGTGTTTCCCGCGGAGTACGGCGGCGCAGGCATGGGATACGTTGAGTACGTGACTGCGGTCGAGGAGCTCTCGCGGGTTGACGGCTCGGTGGGCATCATCGTGGCGGCACACACGTCATTGTGTTCCAACCACATTTTTCTGGCCGGGAGTGAGGCGCAGAAGAAGAAGTATCTGACTCCGCTGGCGTCGGGCACAGGCATCGGCGCCTGGGGTTTGACGGAGCCGTCTTCAGGCTCTGACGCGGGCAGCGCGCGCATGACCGCGGTCCGCAAGGGCAATAGCTGGGTGCTCAACGGCACCAAGACTTTCTGCACCAACGGGCATTATGCCGACGTCCTGGTCGTGATTGCGGTCACCGATCGCGCGGCGCACACCCACGGGCTGTCGGCTTTTATCGTGGAGAAGGGGACCAAGGGCTTCCGTCCGGGAAAGAAGGAGAACAAACTCGGCTTGCGGGCCAGCGACACTGCGGAGCTGATCTTTGAAGACTGTGTGATCCCGGCGGAGAATCTCTGCGGCAAGGAAGGCGATGGCTTCATTGACGCCATGCGCGTGCTCGACGGCGGCCGAATCTCCATCGCGGCTTTGTCCCTGGGCATGGCGCAGGGCGCTTATGATGCCGCGCTGAAGTATTCCAAGCAGCGCAAGCAGTTCGGCAAGGCGATCGGCGACTTCCAGGCCATCCAGTGGAAGCTGGCCGACATGGCCACGGAAATCGACGCCGCGCGCCTGCTCACCCTGCGCGCCGCGTCCATGAAGGATGCGGGACTGAAAAGCACGCTGGAATCGTCGATGGCCAAGCTCTACGCCAGCGAAGTCGCGGTGAAGTGCGCCAACGAAGGGGTGCAGATTCACGGCGGCTACGGATTTATCAAAGACTACCCTGCAGAGAAGTTTTATCGTGACGTGAAGTTGTGCACCATCGGCGAAGGCACGAGCGAAATCCAGCGGCTGGTGATCGCCCGGCAGTTGCTGAAGGATTAGTTTGCGGACGACGGGAAGGCATGGAGCGAATTCAGGGTGGTTGATGCCTATGGCAGCGAGCAGCAGGAACTGGTCCCGAGTTTCATGACCAATTCCGAAACCAAAGCTTGCTAAACTGAAGGCCTTGAGTGCCAGCTCCCAATCGTTGATTTCGCAGCTCCGCTCCGGCGATGCGCGCGCCCTGGCGCGCGCCATCTCCATGGTCGAAAACCGCGCGCCGGGATGGTCAGAGCTGCTCCAGGCATTGTTTCCGCACACCGGACGGGCACGGGTCGTTGGACTTACCGGGGCGCCGGGCGCGGGCAAGAGCACGCTCGTGGACCAATTGGCGCGCCACTATCGCCAGCAGAAGCAAACGGTTGGAATCATTGCGGTGGATCCCACCAGCCCCTACTCGGGCGGGGCCATTCTGGGCGATCGCATCCGGATGCAGGAGCATTTTTCCGACGCCGGCATTTACATCCGCAGCATGGCCACGCGGGGCGCGCTGGGCGGTCTGGCGAGGAGCACAGCCGACGTAACCGCGGTTCTGGATGCATCCGGGCGCGACCTGATCATGATTGAGACCGTGGGCGTGGGACAGGACGAAGTCGACATCGTCCGCCTGGCCGATGTCACCATCGTGATTCTGGTTCCCGGCATGGGCGACGACGTGCAGACCATCAAGGCCGGCATCATGGAGATTGCCGACATTTTCGTCATCAACAAGAGCGATCGCGAGGGCGCGGAACGCGTGGAGCGTGAAATTCGAGCCTTGCAGTCGCTGGCGGCACGCAGCGACCAGTGGACTCCGCCGATCGTCAAGACCGTAGCCACGGAAGGCAAAGGCATCGCAGAACTGGCAGGCACGATACGGGACTATGATGCTTATTTGCGCGCAGCCAATCTCGGGCAGCAGAAGCGGGCCGAGCAATGGCGGGTGCGCCTGGTAGAAATGCTGCGCGATGCCCTGCTCGACCGCGCCCGCGAGCAACTGGGCGACGGCGCGGCCACAAGCCTGGCGGCCGAGGTGGCCGAGCACAAGCGCGATCCTTACAAACTGGTGGAAGACATTGTCAACAAGGTGACTTCGGCTTGACGCCATGTTCAGCATTGACCATCTCGGAATCGCGGTGAAATCGCTGGCCGCGGCCAGGCAGATTTACGAGAAGCTCGGGCTCAGCGTCTCGACAGAGGAGTTGGTCGAAGGCGAGCAAGTACGGGTGTTGATGGTGGCGGTGGGTCAAAGCCGGCTGGAGCTGCTGGAGCCAACTTCCGAGAGTTCCGTGATTGCCAGGTTCATCGCCCGGCGGGGAGAAGGCGTGCACCATATCTCCCTGCGCGTGCCTGACCTCAGCCAGGCGGTGGAGCGCCTGAAAAAGGATGGCGTGCGCCTGGTGACGGACGAAATCAAAGTCGGCGCGGGCGGACACCGCTATGTTTTCGTGCATCCTTCGAGCGCGGGCGGCGTGCTGCTGGAGTTAGTGGAAGCGATCCGCTGAGTTTCAGGGGGAGCTTTCCCCGGGGAGCGCCGGCCCGCGATATGGCGTGGGGACGGAACCCGGGTTCCGCAGTTTGCTCGGGTCTTTGGGAGGAGGGACCCCAATGCTCCTTCTGGCAGCCGACACTTCGGGCAAAGATGGAAGCATCGCCCTGGCGCGCTGTGGGCCGGGTGATGAGTGCGAAGTGCTGGAAGTTGCCCCGCTCCAGGGCGGGACGTTCTCCGCCCAACTCGTTCCCCAGATTGCGGCCCTGCTGCAAAAGCGCCGTGTGAGCAAGAACAACATCGACGGTTTTGCGGTGGTTTCCGGTCCGGGCTCTTTCACCGGGCTGCGGGTGGGGTTGGCGGCGATTAAAGCCCTGGCCGAGGTGTTGGCGAAGCCCATTGTGGCGGTGTCGCTGCTGGAATTAGTCGCGCTCTCAGCCGGCGTGTCCGGCCGGATCATCGCGGCGCTCGACGCGGGACGCAACGAAGTCTATGTGGGCGAACATGAAGTCTGCGGCAAGGATGCAAGGACGTTGAGCCAGCGGCTGCTCACTCGTTCCGAATTCCTGGTTGCTGCCCGCGGATCCACCGTAGTCACGCCGGACCCCAACCTGGCTGAAGCCTTGCGGGACAGGGCCGCACAAATTGCAGAGATTGCCTTTCCCAGGGCCGATATTCTTGCCCAAGCCGGCTGGAAAAAGATGCAGGCGGGGGAAGTAATTTCTCCGGAAGCTTTGGATGCGAACTATATCCGGCGGTCAGACGCGGAAATATTTGCCAAGATCAGCTCCTAGCTCCTGGCTGTTTTGGGCTCCGTCAGAATCGCGTAATCGAGCCGGAACCCGAAGCCCGAACCCGAAGCCCGAACCTGAAACTTGAAACTCGAAACCGGAAACTCGAACCTCACGATCCGCCCGGCGGCTGAGGGTGACATTCCGGCCATAACGGCCATAGAGAAACATGCTGCCACGGCGGCGCATTGGTCGGCGGCGCAATATGAATCGCTCCTGCGCACACCCGCGGCGGCCGCATCCGGTCCACGCCGGGTCTCTCTGGTCATTTTGGAAGGGGAGAGTCTGCAGGGATTCGCGATCGCCAGAGCCGGCGCCGGGGAATGGGAGATCGAAAACATAGCCGTCGCTGGTCCGGCTCGCAAACGCGGCCTGGGTACGCGGCTGCTGGGAGAGCTGCTGACGAGGGCGCGGGCGGAAGGCGTGGAAGCAGCCGTACTGGAAGTCCGTGAATCGAACCACGCGGCGCACAGTCTCTACGAAAAGTGGGCGTTCGTGGCCGTCGGACGGCGCAGTAATTACTACCGTGATCCCCAGGAGGACGCCATTTTGTATCGCCTCAATCTGCTTTAGTTTGCATAGTGACAGGTGCAACGTTGTGCACCGTGAGACTTGTCTCATCTATGGAATTTGGGATTGAACCGGGTTGGACCCTGTGATAGGTTAGGGCCGTTACAAATCCTCAGGAGGGTCTACTGGATGACTCCAAAGGACCAGCTCCTGGCCAGTGACGAAAACTTCCGTAAACTGGCTCAGGAACACTCGCAATACTCGCAACGTCTCGATCTACTCACTCAAAAACGCTACCTGACGGAAGACGAAAAGCTGGAGGAAGTCCGGCTGAAGAAGCTCAAGTTACGCCTCAAGGACCAGATGGAATCCATTGAACGGAAATTCCGCCTGGTGCTTCAGGCGGATCAGGTAGCTTAAGGCCTCTCCCGTGAGCCGGCGGCCAGGGCCGCTACGGGTACAATGTGCATGGCATTGGGCGCTGTTAAGCGCCTTTTTTCTTTTTACTTAGCTCGGCGGGGACCCGCCGACCCCGCCTGCTCTATAATTCCAGATAGCTATCTCCCAATGGTTAACGACGGATACTATTACGCGCTCGCGCTCGTTGCCGCGGCCGTGTTGATGGGTTGGCTGGCAGGCGCAGCCTGGGCTCTGCCGGCGGTTCTGCTGGCGGCATTTTTTCTGTGGTTCTTCCGCGATCCCGAACGTGTCGTCCCGGATGCGCCGGGCGCGGTGGTATCGCCCGCCGACGGCAAGGTGACCAGTGTGTCTTTGGTGCTGATGGACGGCGTGCCGAGCACCCGGATCTCCATCTTTCTCAGCGTGTTCGATGTGCATGTGAATCGTTCGCCGCAGGCGGGAGTGATCCGCGCGGTACGCTATCACAAGGGAAAATTTCTCAACGCGATGAATCCGTCCTCCGCCGAACAGAATGAACAGAACGTGGTGACGGTCGAGGGCGATGGTCAAACCGTTGTCTTTAAACAGATTGCGGGATTGCTGGCCCGCCGTATCGTATTCCACAAGGGGGTCGGAGACCGGGTGCAGCGAGGGGAGCGGGTGGGCCTGATCAAGTTCGGCTCAAGAGTTGATGTTCTGCTTGATCCTTCTGCCGCGCTCTGCATCAAAGTCGGCGACCGGGTGAAGGGCGGGGCCAGCATTCTGGGCTACGTGGGACTTGCCCCCGAGGCGTTAGTAGTCGCCGGTTCCGAGGCGACCCGTCGAGGAGCTTGGTGATGGATCCATACGTACCGGTCAGCGAAGGACGACGCGTGAACCCCCGTCCGCGGCGCCTGCGCAAAGGCATGTACATTCTGCCCTCCCTGTTCACCACGGCCAACATCGCCCTCGGGTATTACGCCATCCTGCAGGTGATCAGCACCACGGGGGCGGAAGCCTCCCGCTTTGACAACGCTGCCAAGGCGATCGGCTTTGCAGTACTGTTTGACGGACTGGACGGACGTATCGCGCGCATCACCGGCACCAGCAGCGATTTTGGCCGGGAACTCGACTCCCTGGCCGACGTGATCACGTTTGGCGTCGCTCCCGCCCTGCTGGCCTGGATGTGGGGGTTCCGCCAGTTGCCGGCGGCGAACCTGGGAGAGCTGTACGCCAAGCTGATGCAGTTTGGCGCCATCGCCAGCTTCCTGTTTGTCATGGCCGGGGCCAGCCGCCTGGCGCGGTTCAACATCGCTACCAATCCCCAGCCTTCCAATCCGGGCCGGCCGGGCAAGAAATATTTCGTGGGCATGCCCATCCCGGCTGCCGCAGGAGTGATCGCTGCCGTGGTTCACTTCTCCCGCGGCGACCCCATCACCTCCTGGTGGACGGCCATAACCTGGATGCTGATGGTGGTGGCGGTCGGCTACCTGATGGTTAGCACCTGGCGCTTTTACAGCTTCAAGGACATCGACCTGCGCTCCCGCCAGCCGTTCCGCCTGGTCATTCTGTTTGCCTTGCTGTTTGCCGCCATCCGCTTCTATTCCGAATGGGTGTTGTTTCTGATCGCGTTGTTCTACCTCTTCTCGGGCGTGTTCTGGCGGCTGAAGTGGATTTTCCGTCGCAAGGGGAGCCCGCCTCCCCCGCCGTATACCGAGGCCTCGCACGCTTCATGAGCTCGAATCTCAAGTCGGTGGCCCACGCCGAGCCGGTCCGGGCCGGCAATCTGTACCGCGTGGCCATCGTGGGCGCGAGCACGCTGAAAGGCAAAGAGGTGGCCGAGGTGCTGAGCGACCGCAACTTTCCTTCCATCGATATCAAGCTGCTTGACGACAACGAATCTCTGGGACAGCTGGAGTCGGTGGGGGACGAGGTGTCTTTCATCCAGAGCGTGCGCGCGGAGCAGTTTGGCCAGGTGGATTTCGCCTTCTTCGCCTCCGACCAGGAGTGCACCCGGCAGACCTGGAAAACCGCGCAGAAGGCGGGAAGCGCCATCGTCGATCTGTCTTACGCCCTGGAGGGCGAGCCGGATGCGGTCGTGCGAGCCCCGTGGATCCAGCGGCAGTTGGGACAGACGCTGACCCCGGAGCTGCAGCCGGGTCCGGCGGTTGTGGCCCATCCGGCGGCGGTCGTGCTGGCCCTTCTACTCTTGCGGGTGCAGAAGGCGGCGACGGTTAAGCGGGTAGTGGCCACGGTGTTCGAACCGGCTTCCGAACACGGGCAAAAAGGCATGGACGAACTGCACGAGCAGACGGTCAATCTGCTTTCCTTCCAGCAACTCCCCAAGAGAGTCTTTGACGTGCAGGTAGCTTTCAATATGGTGGCGCGCTATGGATCCCAGTCTGACCCGGCGCTGGCGGAAGTCGAGGCCCGGGTGCTGAGGCACTACCGGCGAATCGCCGGGGCGGAAGCGCCTCCGCTATCGCTTTTTCTGACCCAGGCCCCGATCTTTCATGGGCATGCCTTTGTCCTGCACCTGGAATTGCAGGGAGCGGCCGACGTGGAGGTCGTCTCCAAAGCGCTGGCAGGGGAGCATGTGACCATCACCGGCCCGGCCGACGAATTGCCAAGCAACGTCAATGCCGCAGGCCAGGGCGACATTCTGATTGCAGTTCTGCCCGACGCCACCCAGGGCGATGGCCTGTGGCTGTGGGCCGCTGCCGACAACCTGCGCGTGGCCGCCGCAACCGCGGTGGAGTGTGCGGAAAATATGGCCGCAACCCGGCCCAGCGGGAAGATTCAATGAGATTGACGTTGCGGCTGGCACGAACGCTCGCCCTCCTGCTCGTGACCGCGGGCTGCGGTTATCACGCCGCCGGTCACGGCAACGCTCTCCCGGCCGCCGTGCAGACGATCGCCATTCCCGCCTTCGTCAACCTGACGCAGACTTACAAGATCGAACAGAGGCTGACCGCCGCGGTGGTGAGTGAGATGGTGACGCGCACGCGCTACCACGTGGTGAATGAGGCCAGCAACTCAGCCGACGCCACCCTGCGCGGAATTGTAACCAGCACCTCGACCTCGCCTTTGACCTATGATTCCCAGACCGGGCGGGCTTCCAGCGCGCTGGTGGTGGTGACGGTGAAGGTCACGCTGACCGACCGCCAGGGCAAGGTGCTTTACCAGAATCCGGCGTACCTGTTTCGCGACGAATACCAGGTCTCGCACGAGCTCTCGAGCTTCTTCGAAGAGGACTCTCCCGCTCTGGAGCGCCTGTCGCGCAAGTTTGCCCGCACCCTGGTTAGCAACGTACTGGAGGGTTTCTGAGAATGGAGGGCTGCTGATGCGGGCGTTTGCCCAGGCCGACCGTTTTGTCAGCGAAGTGGCAGCCCGCAAGCTGCGTCCGGCCTATGTGTTTGTAGGCGACGAGGTTTTCTTCCGCAAGCGCTGCCGCGAGGCCATTCTCAAGCATCTGGTTCCGGCCGAACTACGCGATTTCAGCCTGTTTGAATTCGACCTGGGGGAAACCGAACTGGCGGAAGTTCTCGACCGCGCACGCACGCCTTCGCTGATGGCCCCGTTCCAGGTGTTTTTCATCCGCGGCGTGAAGACTCTATTTGCGCGCGGCTCGAACGACGACAAGCTGGCAGCCATCGAGTCCTACTGCAAAGATCCCAACCCCGATGCCGTGCTCATCTTCGTCGCGGACCACATCAGCATTCCCGCCGACGCCCGCCGCATCGAGATGAACGACCGCGATCGCTACGAGCGCATCCGCGAAACCCTGGGCCGGTGCTGCGGCGTCGTCGAGCTGGCGCGGGTGGAAGAGAACGAAGCCGTCCGCTGGATTGGGGAATATGCCGCCACCCAGGACGTGAGGATCGAGCCGGATGCGGCGCGGGAGCTGGTCGACGCGCTGGGCGGCGACATGATGATGATCTCCAATGAGCTGGAAAAGCTCTTTCTGTATGCGGGCGAGAAGAAGCGGGTCACGCTGGGCGACGTGGAGACCATGGTGCTCGCCGCAAAGCAGCGGTCGCTCTATGAGCTGACCGACGCCATCTCCGCCAAGGACCGGGTGCGCGCCCTGCAGATGCTGGATGCGATTCTGAGCACGGGCGACGGCGACGAGGCGGCCATCGGACATGTTTACATGCTGGCCAAGACTTTCCGCCAGATGCTGGTGATTCTGGAGCGGAATGTGCGCGACCAGCGCATGTTGTGGGCGGCGCTGTGGCAGGGGTTCCGGGTTCCGCCGTTCGCCGCCGATGACGTCATCCGTCAGGCGCGGCGGTATAAATCGAAGCGCGAACTGACGCGGGCCATCCGCCTGGTGGCCAAAACCGACCTGGCCCTGCGCTCCAACCCGCCCAGCAAGAGGCTTGTCCTGGAGAAGCTGATTCTTGACCTCACCGCCGACGTGAAGCCGGAAATTCCGGGCTGGTCGCAGGAAGAGCTGCCGGTGTAGGTTGAGCGCGGGCCGCTACTTCAATGCGTTCAGCCGCGCACTGAGGCGGGATTTGTAGCGGGACGCGGTGTTCTCGTGGATCACGCCCTTCTGGATCGCCTTGTCGAGCGCGGACACGGTCTGCCGGAATGCCTGCTCAGAGGCAGCCTTATCGCCCTTGGCCATAGTTTCGCGCAACTGGCGCAGCACGCTGCGCAGGCGGGAGGTGTTAGCCCGGTTCCGGCCGGTTCGTCGTTCCGTTTGCCGGGCGCGCTTCAGCGCCGAAAAATGATTTGCCATGTCGGATAATTGCCCTTCACTCTGAAGAGATGTTGGTGTTTCCGTTGAGGTAATTATCTTACGGGACTTGGCCGCACATGGTCAAACCACGACCCCGCCTGACCTTGTAAACTTGACGTGGCTTATCCCGCGGCCAAAAAACCACGACGAACAATGGGCACCCGGCGTAAATCCCGCGAACTGGTTCTGCAGATGCTCTTTCAGGCCGACATGGGCAAGCAGACTCCCGACCAGGTGCGCGGAACCTTCTGGCGCGAGCGCGACGATGTAGCAGCGGATGTGCGGGACTTTGCCGAGGACCTGTTTCGCGCCGCCAGCGGGCGCGCCGCCGCAATCGATGCCCTGATCGAGAGCCACGCCGAGCACTGGCGCATGGAGCGCATGGCCGCGGTCGACCGCAATCTTCTGCGCGCGGCAGTGGCGGAATTTCTGGCCTTTCCGGATACGCCCCGCGCGGTGGTCATCAACGAAGCCCTGGAAATCGCGCGCAAGTTCTCCAGCCCGGAGGCAGTGCAATTCATCAATGGGGTGCTCGACAGCGTGGGCAAGGACCTGGAAAAGGCCGCCCGGTCAGCCTGACG
>CAYOZX010000135.1:0-5447 GCA_964408515.1 uncultured Acidobacteriaceae bacterium
GGCCAGCGCCCGTCAGAAGTGACCCCGTCGGGGAATAAAGCCTGCGCCGGCGTCGTCTGAGCTGCTTGCACGGAAAAATGGGCGGTCTCGCTGGAACAACCCTCGCCGCTGCGCGGACGGCTGCCCAGGCGGAAGGACACGCCATACTCGTTGAAGATATCTGCCAGCCGCTCTACCTCTCCGGTGTTGGGGACGGCGATCAGCACCCGCCGGTTGTCGCCAATCTGACGCCGCACTTCTTCCAGCATGGCGGAGACCGAGCCGTGGAAGCGCGAGGCGGGTTGCGAGTGAAACGCCGCTCCCCTGCCGTCCTCCCCCGCGCGGGCGACGTCGAGATGCTCGAGATCCACCCCCGGCCAGGCCGTGAGCTTCCCCCACCACTCCTCCGGCGGGAAGTACAGGTCGCCGGGAAGAATCAGATTGCCGATTCCACTGCTTTCGTGCGCCTGTCCGATGCGCGACCAGAAATGATCGAACCCCGGCCGCAGCACTTCAGGCTCGTCGGCCGCCACCACAGCTCGCGGCAGCAGATCGAACAGACCGAGGTTCGCTCCCGCCACGGGCGCATAGAATTCCCATCCCGGAAAGACATGCACGCCACCGGAGCGCACCGCCTGTTCCACGATTTCCTCTGCGCCAGTAATGCGCCTGCCCGACAGGCGCGCGTGCACCGCCCCCAGCAACTCTTCATTGAGCGGGGTCTCCGTCAAGGGCAGAAGCAGTACTTCGTCAAGGGGGTTAGAAGAGCGCTGCGTGGCGGGGTCGAAAGTGCGGATGGATTCCACTTCATCACCAAAGAACTCGATGCGCACCGGACGCTCCTGCTCCGGAGAAAAGATGTCGAGGATGCCGCCACGCAGAGCATAATCGCCCGGCATCTCGACCACATCGGTGGAGTTGTAGCCGACCACACTCAGATGTGGCAGTAGCCCTTCGACGTCGATGGTGTCGCCGCGGCGCACCCTGCGCGCCAGATCCGCATAGTATTCGGCGGAACTCAGGCGCTGCGCCGTGGCCGCGATTGGGGCAACCACAAACGACGCTTCTCCGGTGGCAATTCGCCACAACGCCACCGCGCGCTCTTCCTGGATCTCGGGGTGAGGAGAGAGATTCTGGAAAGGCAGCACGTCGTGCGTCGGCAGGCTCACCACCGAATCGGCGCTTACGTTCCCGGTCAGCTCACAGAATGCCTGGAGCACGGGAACGAAATCGTCCGCTGCGCGGTTGTCAGAAACCACAACGATCAACGGCCTGGCAACGGCTTTCTGCAGCAGCGCCAGGAGCAAGGCCTTGGCCGGCGGGATCAGGCCGGATACACGAATCCGCCCCGTGCCCTCTTTCAGATGGGAGGCTACACGCGTGAAGGCGGGCAACTTTTCTACGTCCGCGAAGAGATCGCGAACGAAGGGGAGCACCATGCAACCAGAATCTTAACAGGTTGGAACGGTGTTTGCGGAAGCCCGCGACAGCGGACGGGTCAAGCAGGTCGGACCGCCGCCGCCGTTGATGCCCAACTCCGAGCCGGGAAAGGTGCGCACATCGAAGCCTGCCTGGCGCAGTTTCTCGTTGGTCTTGCGGTTTTCTTGCAACGCCAGCAGCCGGCGTCCTCCCAACGACAGCACATTACAAGCCAGCGTCTCGCGCTCACAATAATCAATCTCGATAAAACTGAAGCCGCGCAACCGCAGCAATTCGACGGTTTCTACCGCGAGCCAGGGCAAGTCCACAAGAGCGGTCTTCTCGTCGAGCAGGCTCATGAGCGACATCAGATGCAGGCATGCCGCAGGACCGGACTGGTACGGCAACGGCGCCGACAGCACTTCCACGCCATGCGGCTGGAGCAAAGCCCGGACCTGGGCAATTCCGTTCGCGTTTGTGCGATAGCCCTGCCCGATGAGCATCGCGGACGAATCCAGCCAGACCACGTCGCCCGCCTCGGTCTTGCCCGGGGGTTGTACCCTACCCAGCGTCAGGATCCCGAGGGTACGGCAGAATTCCAGGTGATGCTGCACTTCCCCAACCCGGCTCGCCTTGCCTGGATACATGGCAACCAGCCCATGGTCGGTGGCCAGGGACGGGTCATGCGTATATACAGCGTCCAGCGAGAGCTCACACGAAGCGGGCAACTGGACTACTTCCGCCCCGGCGGATTCCAACTGCCGGCAAAGCTCCTCATGCTGCGCCTGCGCCAAGGCGAAGACAGGCGCATGGCTGAATCCCAGCTCGCGCCATCGGCCAGCTTTGCCGGGATGGTCCCAGCCGGCGGCCTCAGGCGAACACACCAGCACCCTCCGCAGAGGCGCCACCATGGAGTGGCCGTTGAACGCGTGGCCGGGGATGTGTTGCGATCCGCTCAGAGGACTCCGTGCCTTCCCGCGAAGAAATCTAAAACGGATATACCGCCAAAAGCAACGCAAATTACGCCGGCAAAAAAAAGCGGACAGCCCGGAGCCCCCGAGACTGTCCTGAAGCTCTTCCGGTTAGAAGAGCATGTCACTAGTGGTGAGAATAGAGCGGCGATGTTGCAGCCCGATTGCAGCGAGATGAATTTCCCGTGAATTCCGGCGTTCCCCGAGCCGTGTGATTCGCTGCTATATTTATTGCGGCCTGGCACACCATGTCGCGAAAGACCGACGTTTCCCGCAAACTGCAGAAGCGCGCCGAACAGGTCATACCCGGGGGCGTGAGCTCGCCCGTGCGCGCATTCCGGTCGGTTGGGGGCGATCCGGTTTTTATCGCGCGCGGGCGCGGCGCGCATGTCTGGGATGCCGATGACAACAAGTACATCGACTACGTGGGCTCCTGGGGACCGCTCATCCTGGGACACGCCCCTCCGGGCGTGCCCGAAGCCATCAGCGCTGCAGCCAAGCACGGAACCAGTTTTGGCGCCTCGACAGCGAGCGAAGCCGAACTGGCGGAGCTGGTGATCTCCGCCTTCCCGCAGGTGGAAAAGATTCGCTTCGTCAATTCCGGCACGGAAGCCACGATGTCGGCCATCCGGCTGGCGCGCGCGTACACCAAGCGGAAGTACATTGTGAAGTTCGAAGGCTGTTATCACGGTCATGCCGACGCGTTGCTGGTGAAAGCGGGCTCTGGCGTCGCCACCCTGGGCATCCCCGGTTCGGCCGGCGTGCCCGATGAGTTCACCGGGCTGACCATCGCCCTTCCCTTCAACGACATCGATGCGCTGGAGCAGGCTTTTACCCGCTTCAAGCATCAGATTGCCTGCGTGATCGTGGAGCCGGTGGTCGGCAACATGGGGTGCGTACCCCCGGCTTCCATGTATCTCGACGCATTGCGCGACATCACGCTGCGTGATCACGCCCTGCTCATCTTCGATGAGGTCATGACCGGTTTCCGGGTGGCGTTCGGCGGGGCGCAGGAAAGATTCGGAATTCTGCCGGACTTGACGACACTGGGAAAAATCATCGGCGGCGGGCTGCCGGTGGGCGCCTACGGCGGCCCGGTGGAAATCATGGACCTGGTGGCCCCAATGGGTCCGGTGTATCAGGCGGGCACGCTCTCGGGAAACCCTCTGGCCATGGCGGCCGGCATCGCGACTCTGCGCTACCTTCGCAGCAACAAAGGGGCGCTATACGCCCGCCTGGACAAACTCAGCGCAGACTTGACGGAAGGCGTGACCGCGGCCGCCACGGATGCAGGCGTGGCCATGTGCTGCAACCGTGTGGGATCGATGTTCACCTGGTTCTTCACCGCCGGCCCGGTAACGGACTGGGCGTCGGCTTCGAAAAGCGATTCCGCAGCCTTCGGTCGCTTCTTCCATGCCATGCTCGACGGCGGCGTATACCTGCCGCCGTCCCAGTTTGAAGCCGCGTTCCTGAGCGCCGCCCACACGGATAAGGACGTGCAGCAAACAATCGCGGCGGCAAAGCACGCGTTTGCCGGTATGTTAATGAAAATTGCCTCGCTAGCCTCCGGCCGCTACTTTTCCATCATCTCCGTAATGGTGACAAACTCATAGCCTTCGGATTGGTAGCGCGTGATCAACCGATCAGTCGCTGCCACGGTGTGCGTACGGTCGGCGCCCATGGCACGATGTCCGCCATCGTGCAGCAGAATCACGTCTCCGCCTCTCACCCGCCTCGTCACTCTTTGCTCGATATGTTCTGCGGAACGCGCACTCCAGTCGTAGCCCGTCACGTTCCACATCACCGGCTCCAGATGCATTTGCCGGGCGATGTGGAACACCGCCGGCCGCCGCCCCCCAAAAGGTGGACGGAAGAGGTTGGAGTGATCTCCTACCGCATCCTGTAATGCGCAGCGGCAGGCATCAAGCTCGGTTCTGAGACTGGCTCTGTCCTCGAAAATCAGCAGCGGATGTGTAAAAGTATGATTTCCCAACACGTGTCCGGCGTTCCGCACCTCGCGGGCGATGTCGGGACGCTGCCGGACATAGCGTCCGATCATGAAAAACGTCGCCTGCACCCCGTGCCGGGCCAGGACGTCGAGCAGGCGCAACGTGTGCGGATCGTTGGGGCCATCGTCAAAGGTAAGGGCCAGCAGCTTGGAAGGACGCGGCCGCCCGATGAAGGCGCGCCCGAACCACTGTCCGGTTGGCGCCATGGACTGGTAGCCGGCGGCGGTCGCCGCCAGGAGACCGGCAGCGGTAAGCGCCGAGCCCAGCATGCAGGGATTGTAAATGCACGCAGGGCCGCCGGAAGCGATCCTGATGCCGCTCCATGCACAGCTTTCTGCGGTATACTGCGCTGAAGTTTCCAATTTTCTCTGGGGAAGTGGCGACATGTCAGTGAGAGTGGCAGAAGGGGTATCGGCGCAGGTTCCGGCTGACGATTTTCAGGCACTCGAAGAGAAGGTTTATCGCACCATTGAGCAGTACAAGTCCGCCAAGGAGGCGCGCGCGGCCGCCGAGCGCGACACTCAGCGCGTCCGTCAGCAGCTCGAGGAACGCGAAGAAGAGGTCGAAAGCCTGCGGCGCGAGATGGTGCGCCTGCGCAAGGAGCGCGAGGAGATTCGCGCCCGGGTGGAGAAGATGCTGGCGCAGATCGAGTCGCTGGCCGGAGAACAGGCCGCCAGCTGAAGAGGCCATCGTCGGGAGGAAAAGTTGTTATGGCAACCGCCACCAAGCATTCCCAGATCAAAGACCCCGGCAATAACGCCGTCCGCGTGGAGATTTTCGACCAGGCTTACAACCTGCGCGGCTCTGATCCCGAGTACATTCTCAAGCTGGCCGAGTACGTGGACACCAAGATGCGGGCTGTAGCCGAGCAGACCCGTACCGTCGATACCGCCCGCCTGGCGGTGCTGGCAGCCCTCAATATCGCAGACGAATATCATCTGGTGAAGCGCAACCAGGATATAGGTTCGGTCGACTTCATGCGCCGCGCACAACGCCTTTCCAGCGTGCTGGACGAAGTTCTGGAAGACAAGCGCCGCGCGGGGTAGATCATCAAGCCCAGGCATTATCT
>CAYOZX010000135.1:5547-9944 GCA_964408515.1 uncultured Acidobacteriaceae bacterium
TGCAGTGCTTGCTTTTGATAGTCAGTTGCGCCTTTTGCAGGAGTTCACCAGTGACGGGCGGCAAGTCGAGAAGGCGCTCCGGGGCCTCGAGGCAGGGGACAAAGGCGCAGCGATTCTCGATGCCGTGGATTTCTCGGCAAAGCTGCTGAACAAGACTCCTGAGGGGCGGCAAAGGGTCTTGCTTCTGATCAGTGAAACTCGCGACCATGGCAGTCATTTTGCGAAGCTTGACGATGTTGCGGCCCTCATTGGGGCTGCGAATCTGACCGTGTATTCCCTGGCATTTTCCCCGACGCTGTCGAACATACTGGATACAGAGCGCGGGCAGAATCAAGACGAGATGAACTCCACCGTCGACCTGATTGCGCTGATGGGGCATGCCAGAGCAGCCATGAAGAGCAACATGGCGAAAGCGATCTCCGCCCAGACCGGTGGCGAATATGAGCTTTTCGCGTCGCGCCAACGATTCGAGACTCGCATGATCGATTTCACCAATCATCTGCACAGCCGGTACCTCTTGAGCTTCGAGCCAAAGGATCCGCATCCCGGACCACATCGCATTCAAGTTCGGCTGAGAAAACCCGGCACGGCGACGGTTCTTGCTCGAAGCAGCTATTGGGCGACGTCCCCGGTTCAGTAGGGTAGGATTCAAGGCTCCGCCCATACCGGAAGTCGCTGGCAAACCGATTGCCAACTTTTTGCCGCTTCCCTCTTGCCAACTCGGGCAGCTTTCCCCTAGCATCCACTCTGAAAGCCGGCCTGCAAGGTTGGTGATGGTGGTAACCGATTTTTGAACCAACAAATGAATGAACGGGGACTTGACTCGAATATGATCCGGTGTGCAGTGCTCCGTCATGCGGAGATGCCTAAAGGGTCTCGGCGGGTTCCCACCGTCTAGCACGGGTTCATTCTCGGCCCGCCACACGGCCCAGTGGGTCGGCTTTGATCGCACGCAGCTTTTGCCCTCTGACCCCTGAGCTAGTAGCTCGCCCCTCTGCCGTTCCTATTCCTGCTAAACTCGTTCCGTAGCCATTTCAGGGTGGAACGCATCTAAACACACGGATGTACCCTCAGCTTTTTCATCTCGGACGATTTTTTCTGCCAACCTATGGCGTGCTGGTTTCCCTCGGCGTACTCGTCGGGCTGTGGATCAGCGTACGCAACTCGCGCCTGCGAGGCATTGATGCCGACGATGCCTGGAACTTCGGGGTGCTGGTAGTGCTTTGTGGCATCGTCGGCGCCAAGATTCTCTACATCGTCAACGACTGGAGCTATTACTCGGCTCATCCGGGAGACATTTTCAGTCTGGCAACCCTGCAGGCGGGCGGGGTGTTCTCCGGGGGCCTCATCGGAGCCCTCACAGCGGCGGCCCTGTACATCCGCAAGCGCAAGATGCCCGCTCTTGCCACCTGTGACGCCTTCGCCCCGGGACTGGCGATGGGGCACGCCATCGGGCGTATAGGTTGTTTTGCCGCGGGCTGTTGCTACGGCAAGGAAACCCACCACTTCTGGGGTGTGACTTTCACCAACCCGATTGCCAATCTCAATTCCAACACCCCGCTGAATGTGCCCCTGGAGCCCACCCAGCTTTTCGAGTCCGCGGTCGAGTTGGCGAACTTCTTCATCCTCATGTGGCTCTTCAGGCGCAAGAAATTCGACGGGCAGGTGTTCGCGGCGTACCTCATCCTCTACGGCGTGGCCCGCTACTTCCTGGAGTTTATCCGCGACGATCCCGGGCGCGGCTCGGTGTTCGGCGGATTGATGACCGGCACCCAGCTGGTCTCGATATGCCTGGTCATCATGGGGGGTCTGATCTGGTGGCTGCGCAGCGGCGTGCCGCGCGCCGTCCCTCTCCAGGCCCGCTGACTGAGAACCAAGACCTGAACGCCCGCGGTAGTCGAGACGCTGGTTCAACGCACGCCATGTCCGAGCCGTCACCCACCAGGTTCGTCGTCAGCGCCCAAGACGCTGGTCAGCGGCTGGATCAGTTTCTCGCCGCCCGCCTGGATGGCGTCAGCCGCGGCCGAGTACAGCAACTCATCGCCGGCGGCAAGGTGCTGGTCAATGAGTTCGAAGCCAGAGCTTCCCTGCGTCTCCGGGGAGGCGAGCGCGTCTCGTTGCTGGGCCCGGCTTCGCCGCCGCCGTTGCGGGCCATAGCGGAGGATATCCCGCTGGATATCGTCTTTGAGGATGGCGACCTCGCCGTGATCAACAAGCCCGCCGGGATGATGGTTCACGTAGGGGCAGGGGCGACCGATGACGAACGCAATCGCGGCACCCTCGTAAACGCGCTCCTGCATCATTTCGGGGCGCTTTCGTCCGTGGGTGGAGAGCTCCGGCCCGGCATTGTGCATCGCCTGGACAAGGCCACCAGCGGCCTGATTGTGGTCGCCAAAAATGACAACGCGCACCGCCGTCTGGCGGCGGAGTTTGCCCGACGGCAGGTGCGGAAAAAGTACCTCGCCCTGGTGCACGGCTGGATCAAGCAGGATAAGGCAACGATCACTAGCGGTATCAGCCGGGATCGCCTCCGGCGGACCCGCATGACAACTCGCCGGGCGGGAGGGCGTGAAGCTATCACTCACTACGCGGTCATCCGCCGGCTGGACACTCCCTATGGAAGATTTAGCCTGCTGGAACTGAGAATCGATACCGGGCGTACCCACCAGATCCGTGTCCACATGGCGTCTATTGGCCATCCAGTGGTAGGAGATACGCTGTACGGCTCGCCCCGCGAGCTACGCGCCCCGCAGGCGCTCAGCCTTTCGCTCTCGAGAAATTTCCTGCACGCCGCAGCCCTGGAGTTTCAGCACCCCCGCAGCCGAGAGACCCTGTCGTTTTCCCGTCCCCTGCCGCCGGAGCTGGAGCGGTTCCTTCAAGCTCTGAACAGATAACCGGGCGTGTACTTAGGTGTTCGCCGCAACCAAAGAACAGCGCAAACGGAGTGCATGGCCGTAGCCGGGTTGCAGCTATAATTGAAGAGCCATGAAGGTTTGGTGCGCCACGCTGCTAGGCACCGGTCTCCTGCTGGGTGTGGCTCCAGCCCAGAATTCCACGCCTGAGGATTTGCCGTCGGCACCTTCGTCGGTGCAGCAGGAACGCAGCAAGCCCGCACCGCCTCCTCCTCCAGTAACTCCCGCCCGGCGCAGTCGGCAACCGGAGGCGCTGGACGAGCCCGCGCCAGCTCAGGCGCCGCTCCCCGCGGCCGAGAATGCCGCCAAGAGTCAGGGCGCGAACCCAGGACCAGGCGCAAAGACCGATCCGGCGGCAACCGATACCCCTCCGGTCGCGAAATCCGAGACGCCCGCCAAGCCGCCCCAAGCGCCCGGAGAAGACGAGCCCGCGGCCGTTATCACGAGGACGGTCAACGAGGTGAACGTCGTGTTCACGGTCACCGACAAGCATGGCCGTTATGTGAAGAATCTCACCCGGGGCGATTTCTCGGTGCTCGACGACAACCGGCCGGCCGAGCAGATTCGCAGCTTTCACAACGAGACTGAGCTGCCTTTGCAGGTGGGGCTGCTGGTCGATGCCAGCAACTCCGTCCGCGACCGCTTCAAATTCGAGCAGGAATCGGCCATCGAGTTTCTCAACCAGACTGTGCGTCCGCGCTATGACAAGGCATTCGTAGTCGGTTTTGACGTGACCCCGGAAGTCACGCAGGAGTTCACCGACAACACGGAAGCGCTTTCGCGCGGAGTTCGGGCCCTGCGCCCGGGCGGCGGCACTGCCATGTACGACGCCGTCTATTTTGCCTGCCGCGACAAGCTGCTCAAGGAGCAGCAAAACGGCCCGGTGCGCCGCGCTATCATCCTGCTCACCGACGGCGATGACAACATGAGCCACGTAACCCGCGAAGAAGCCATCGACATGGCGCTGCGGGCGGATGTGATCATCTACACCATCAGCACCAACGTCACCGGCACGCGTCGGGCGGGTGACAAAGTGCTTGAGCGCATCGCCGATGCCACCGGCGGCCGTGCCTTCTTCCCGTTCCAGTTGAACGACGTGGCCAACGCCTTCGTGGAAATCCAGGACGAGCTGCGCAGCCAGTACGCTCTTTCCTACAAGCCCGTCGATCTGCGCAGCGATGGCCGCTACCACACCATCGAGATCCTGGCGCAGAACCACAAAGGCCTGCGCGTGCGCAGCCGCCGCGGTTACTACGCGCCCAACCGGTAAGTGGCTGTCATGGCGGGATACTCAGGCACTCCTCTTCCCAAAAAACTGGGGCTGAAGCCGGGACTCACGGCAGATTTTCTCAACCTGCCCGGTGATGTAAGGAAAGATTTGAAAAGTGCTCTCTCCGCCTGCCGGCCGGTGAAAGACGGCAAAGTGCCGCTCGACTTTGCCATGATTTTCGTGAAAAATCAGGCGGAGACGAAGGAACATTTCCC
>CAYOZX010000136.1:0-5169 GCA_964408515.1 uncultured Acidobacteriaceae bacterium
TCAGCAGATCAGCGCCCTTTCGTGGGATGATGCGGCCCAGGAACAGGACAAGACGTTCGCCGGGCGCAATTCCAACCTTGGCGCGAAACGATCCTCGTGCAGGCAGTTGTTGGAACTGCTCGAGATCGATCCCATTGCAGCGCTGCACCACCCGATCTGGCGGCAACCCTTCCTCGAGCAGCTCAGCCTTCTCCAACTCCGAGGTTGCGATCAGGCAGCTGGCCCCATCCATGTGGTCACCAACCGCGCCGCGCCAGACTCTCTTCAAGGCGAACCCGCGATCAATCAGCCGTGTCATTCCGAGCGGCTCAATCACGTACGGGATACGCAACCGGCGGCAGTACCATGTCACCAACGGACCAAGGAGGTCGTACAGACCGTAAATATGGACGATGTCGAATGTGTGCAGCTGGCGCCGGCAAAATCCCAGCGCGCCCGGATTCACCGTAAGGTTGCGATATCGGCCACGGGTCGTCAGATAGATGCATTGGACGCCGTCCTCCTGGCTACGCCACCCCTGAGCGTCCGGCCGTACGCTGGCCATCGCGATCTGCAAAGAGTCAAAGCCCAGATCGGCGGTAAGCACGGTAACGTCCTGGTTGGCCCGAGCCAGGAGACGAGCCACAGATCTGACCTTGAACGCCGGGCCTCCCCTGTGGTGAAAGGGGAAGTAAGACTGTGTGACCTTCAGGATTCGCATGCCTCTGCTTCGCTCTGATTCGTCCACGCCGCAAGCATACGCCGCAGCGTCTCCCGGAACTGCTCATACGAATAATACTTCCGTACTCGCTCCGTCCCAGCCCGACCCATCGCCCGCGCCGTCTCGGGGTTGAGCAAGAGTTGCTCCAAAGCGGCGGCGACGGACGCAGGGCTTTGAGGATCCACGGTGAGTCCGTTTTCCCCGGAGCGAATCATTTCGGCGGGAGCGCCGTAGCTGGGGCCAATGACCGGCTTTCCGAAGGCCATAGCTTCCAGCATAGCGATTCCGAATCCCTCACCTTTGGGCTGCCGGACGTCAATTGCGGTCCGGGCGGGAAGAATGAAAATCTCACATTGGCCATAAACCGTGGCCAGCTCGGAATCGGCGATCTGTCCGGTGAAGATAACATGTTCCGCCAGCCCCATGTCAGCCGCTAACCTTTCCAGCCGATTCCGGTCGTCGCCGTCCCCGACGATCATGTAAGTCACATTCGGCACCTTCGTGATCACGCTGGACAAGGCACAAAGAACAACGTCGTGACCTTTGTACTGCTCCGAACGGTCCAGCCTCGCAACCGTCAACACGATCCGCCGCCCTTCGGTCTTGTATCCAGACAGGCTGCTCGCGGCCGGCTTCTCGCTTAGCAGGGTCTGGTCGAGAGCGCATGGAAGACAGCGGATACGCGTCACGGGGATGGCATGCCGTTCTAATATCCGGTCCTGGCTGAAAGCGCTGGTCACGATGAGCCGGTCGGCGCGGAAGAGAGCGATTCGTTTCCAATAGGGGAGCTCGCACCAGGCCTCGATTCCATGCAGGACAATCCAGTAGCGGCGGCGGGTGGCGAGGCAGATAAGCCGGGCTACAGGACCCAGGCTCAGATGTGTACAGATGACCAGTTCCGGACGTCGCCGCGCCGTTTCCCAGAGCGCCCGAAGAGCAAACCGGCATCTCGCGCCCACCGCGAGCCTGGGCCGGCCGGTTCTCAGGTTGAGGGCCGGCTCGCTGGTGGCGATCACGCTTGTATTGCCGGCTCCAGCGACTTCGTTCAAAGCTCGCGCCAGGATTCCCGTGTAGCGTTGAATTCCCCCAGCGCGCTGAATGGACGGGCTTAGCACCAGGGTCCGGATACTTAAGCCGTGGGTCGTGACCACCTCGCAACCGCGCTCAGGGAGCGCTACCAGCGTGGACGAAATTCCAGCCGTCATAACGATCCTGATAGCATGCCGGATTCTGCCAACTCAATATGCCACTGACTCAGGGCAACGTACCTGGCCCTGGCGGGACCGGACCACTTCATCGATCACTTCTCTGAGTTGCTTGACGTTGCGCTCCCAAGTGAACTGTTTGGCGGTTTGCGCCGCCTTTTCGCCCAGGGATCGAGCGAATGCCGGGTCGCGCCGCAGATTCTCAATCATGGCAGCCAGAGCCGCAGAATCCCTGGAGTCTTCCAGAACCAGGCCGTCTACGTTTTGGGTAATAATTTCGCTGACTCCAGCTTGGCGGCTGACGATCACGGGGAGACCGCACGCCATCGCCTCCAAAGCCGGCATGGCAAACGCGTCCTCAAGGGAGGGGCCAACATAGGCGTCGGCAGCGGCGTAGTAGAACTCGACATCTTCTCTCAGCGGGAGAAATCGAACACAATCCTGCAAGCCGGCCTGGCCAGTCATGCCGACGTATGACGACCTGTTGTCGCTGCCGGCCACGAGAATCCTGAAGTCGGATGGCCGAAGCCGTCTTGCGGCATCAACCAGGCAGGGGAGTCCCTTGCTCTTCCAATCGTTGCCGATCAACAGCAGGACGAAGTCGGACGCGCTCAGGCCCAGCTGGTTGCGAGCTTCCGTCCGCTGTTTTCTGCGCCGCTCCAGCCCGAAACGCAAAGGATCCCAGCCATGATAAAGCAGGGAAATATTTGCGTTTCTTCCAAAGTGACGCTCCAAGTCGTGTGCGACTTTCCGGGAAACTGGCAGGAGAGACACCCCCTGGCGAAGGTAATTCCAACGTTCCAGCATGCACAGAAGACGGTAGTATGTTCGGCGGTGAGCAAGCCTGGGCCACGCGGTGAGGGTATTGCGCCTGAACCTCAGCCCATCGCGCATTTGCCGGCGAAACTCGGAAAAGATGATGTGGACCGAGATCACATCGGCGTCCAGGCAATTAACACCCGGACTATAAATAAGACGGCACTTCAGCCCCCGGAACGTAGCATCCCACCAACGCTGAACGTGGTTCGCCGCGAACCACCATACGTAGGCGAACAAGTGTGGTCCGGGGAGCGCGGGCACCCGATGCCAGACAATGCCCTGCAGGTTTACACCCTCGACGCGCGTACTGTACAGATGAATCTCATAATCTCGCGCCAGTCTCTCCACCTGTTCGGACACGCAGCGCTCGGTTCCATGTTGCTTGTCCAGGAACGGAGAGACGACAGCAACGCGGATGCTATCGGGCTGGTTCACACCGTTCGGTTGCAATCACGGAATCTTGGGCGATCAGAGCGGGGAGGCGGAACAGAATTCCCACCAGGAGCCAGAAGTAGGCATTAAAGACGAAATTCTGATAAGCGACCAGGCCGCCCCAGGTGAATGGGAACAGCAGCAGAAATGAAAACCACAAGATGGCAAGGGCGATAGGAAACGCCCAGGTGCCTTTCAGGTTTCGGACCACTCGCCATTCTAAAAACCAGATGCCAAAGAAAAAGGCAAGCCAAAGAATTGGTCCAAGTATCCCCAGTTCGACGATGAGGTTCCCGTATCCGTTCTCCGCTCCGAAGTTAGTGGCAGGCACTCCGAGGATACGACTCACGTATTGCCCTCCCAATGAGGCGGTACCGGTTCCGTGTCCGATCATCCAGTCGGGATCGGAGAAAACCGCAAGAAAATTAGCCACTGGGTAGTCCCAAATGCGAAAGGATGCCTCCGAGGTGGGGCTGTAAGGAGACAGGGTTTCCTGATAGAAAGTCCAGCGAGCTGCGATGACGTCAGGGAATAAAGACACGCCCAGAGCCAACGCCAGGGCCGCGTAGACAAAACTTCTGCGGATCGCCTTGACGAGCCTGTAGGTTTCGCTGTCAGTCGCCGGAGCCCCCCAGAGCATGCCGGCAGAGAGCACCAGCAGGCTCGCCACAAGATAGACAAATGCTCCCCGTGAACCGCTGATTACGCCCCCTACCACCACCAGGGCGACAGCCGCAACGGAGATTTTCTTCCCTTTCACTTTGCGCAGAAAAAGATAGCCTGCTGCCCCCAGCCCCATGATCAAGGTGAGGGTGAGGTAAGACCCGAATCGCCCGTCACTGACGAACACCGACGGAGGCCGCGTGACTGCCAAGCCGGAGGGTGTGTATCGCGTCAAATGGGCGAGTTCGTCGATGTCAGCGCCAGAGTGAGGATTGAGGAACTCCAACCCGATGACGGACTGTGCAATCCCGACCGCCGTAATCACCACGGCTAAGGCCATGTTGATGACGAAGAACCGCCGGAGATCGCGCTCCGTGCGGATTAACGCGTGTCCTACAAACATCAGCGGAATGTAGTAGTAGTAGAGCTTCAGCCCCAACAATCCGTAGAAGATACTCGGCGACCCGGGATTGAACACTTGAACCATCCCAAGCAGGACAAAAAGGGCCAGGGCATATCTGAAAGGAGGGTGAAACGGTTCGGTATCGCCCTCGGAACGGCTGCCTGCGAAGGATATGTAGGCAAGGGCAATCAGGAGGTCTTTTCCGAAGTAAACGTACATACTGTTGCCCATATACTTTCGGACCAGATCCTCAAAGAGCAGCCACACGAGAAGAAGATAAATCCCGCTGCGCCAATTAGTGAAAATGTTCCCGGCAGCGGCGAGAATGGCCAGTCCCGCTCCCAGCAGCAGAGCGTTTTGAATCGCTCCATTGGCGATGGCCACGCCGATTTGCCAGATCAGGCAGCCGACCACGGCGAGGCGGAACAGGGCGGTCAACGATCTAGCGTTGGGTAAAACAGCTCCCTGGAGACTATTCATTCCTTTTGAAATTTCACGGGAGGGGGTCCATATCGCTCCAGCAAGCAATCACGGACCGCCGCGGTGCGGGCTGCCGGCGAAAAGGCGGATCCCTGGGCTGATGGGAAGAGCATCAGCCGAAGAGTATTCGGAATGATGCAGGCAATCCGCAGCAGGGCCTGAATGCGCCCCCCGTACGTGGATGCGGTCAGGAGAGAGTTGCGAGTAGAGAGATAACTGAGAGTGCGATCTGGAGTCCAGGAGCCAGGATTTACCACCCGCGCGCCCCATACCACGACCACCTGCCATCCCCGGCGCCTGGCTCGCAGTCCGATTTCCCGCTCATCTCCATAGGCGAAGTACCGGGTATCAAAAAGGCCGATGTCTTCCAGACAATCCCGCCTGAAAAGCATGAGAGTTCCGTGGGGAAAAGCAACCGGTTCGACGGTCCCGGGCGGGCGTGGCTGAATCTTTACCAAACGCGCACC
>CAYOZX010000136.1:5269-9934 GCA_964408515.1 uncultured Acidobacteriaceae bacterium
CGTGGGGGAGCCGGTCGATCAGAATCTTCAACAGAGCGGGATCAGATGCGTTATCGACCACCCTAAGCCGGACCTGCAAATCCTGTGCCCGAAACGACTCAATGGCTTGCAAACACTCCAACGGCCGGTTCCAATGCACGATGAAAACGGGGACAGGTCCGGCAGCGCTCACGGTGTGGGGCACGCTGGAAACGACTGGCACGCAAGACAAGGCCACAGCACCACCTAGGGGTACATCATGCTCGAGAAGCGTTCATTGCATTCGGAGTGGTTGGGCGACGCCCGCATGTCAATCCTCTCCGCCTGTGCGCACCGGCGACGGCCTGCGATCCTTTAGTGCTTCACGGTACACAACGATGTGCTCGGCCACCATCCTCTCGTCACGAAAGAGCTGCTGCGCCCTTTGCCGCGCCTTCTGACCCAACTCCTGGACGAAGCCATGCTGGTCCAGGACACGCTTCATACATGAGGTCAGACCTTCCTGGTCCCGAACCGCGAACTTCAAGGCTGCGTCTGAGACCATTTCTCCCAGCCCGCCAATATCCGTAGCGATCACCACGCGCCCGCGCATCATGTGCTCGATCGCAGACAGTCCTGCAGTTTCCTCCCAGATCGACGGCATTACCAACGCGGTTGCGTCCGACAAAGCAAGCCGCAGGCTGTCTCCGCGGAGATAGCCGGTAAACTTGACTTGTTCACGCAGGCCCGCAGCGCCGACGGCGCGTTCCAATCGGGCCCGTTCTGGACCGTCACCGATAAACTTCAGCCGGAAATCGTACCCGTCTGACTGCAACCGAGAGGCGGCATCGACGAGCAGAGTTAATCCCTTTTCGCTCACCAGCCTGCCAACGTAGGTGAAAGTCGTGGAGGCAGGCTGCGAACCTGGCGTTATGGCCGCGTTTCCCTGAACATCGGGTACACCATGGAGGATCACCGTAGAATTCGGAAGACAGATTCGGTTCTTCACATGGAATGAAACGGCTATATTCCTTGCCAGGTGACGACAGGCCCAGCGTCTGGGAAAAGTCAGAAGCAAACTGAATAAACTCCCAATCCAGCTCCTGGTTCCAGCATTGCACCGCAGGCAGTGGTGATAACGGCGACGCATGTAGTGTCCAGGACATATCGATTGAGCAGGTTCGAACAAGAGTCGTCCGTTCGGACAAACTGCCTGGTAACCATGATGCTCCACTACCATGGGCCGCCGCATCACCAACCCCAGCAGCATGGGCAGGAAGCACGGTCCCGCCAGGTGAAGCAGTTCAGCACGCCAGATCAGGCTGGTCAGCGCAGGTAAGGAAGGACGGCGGTATACCCGAAATGGCAAGTCCCTGTCATTCATGCCGCCCGCCGGCGTTAGGGTTATCAATGTGACTTGAAAACCTGCCCGTGCCAGGCCGCGTGCAAGCAACATCACGCAGGTTTCCACTCCGCCAACGTTTGGCGCAAAAGCATGGCTGTAGATCAATATGCGCATCGATCGCTACTTCTTCATGATGCCCACGCCACGAAGAATCGCAGCTGCGGGAGCGGCGAAAACGCGGGCAACCTCGGTAAACGCCGAGTTCCATAAGGCGTCATCCGCCAGGAGCAGGCCACCTGGCCTGATATGGCGATAAGCCGTCTCCAGTTCAAATTTCATGTGCTCGTAAGTGTGCAGGCTGTCATGAATGAACACGTCGACTTCGGGCAATTCAGCGAGTACGGCGGGCAACAGCGATACCGCGTCGCCGACGTGCAAATGCCAGCGCGGCTTCAGCCATTCGGGCACGATCCAGCCCGGAGCCTTGCCGGCAGGAAGATAACTTGCGTCCCCGAGCTCAATGGAATGGAGGACGCCCCTGCAATTCTTCGCCAGCGCCAAAAGAAGATACGACGTCGAGACGCCGCTGGCGACACCGGTTTCAACCACCACATCGGGCTTGAGCGCCCGAATGACGGCGTACTGCACCAGAACCTTCTTTGCCCACAAATCTGCGCTGTTGAATCCCGCATGGAAGTCCGCTTCACAACGGCGCAAATGCAAAACAAACTCGCAGGTGCGGCAGGGCTCCTGCAGATAGGCGCGAATGTTACGGATCCTCTGACCAGCCAGGGTTCCCAAGAAGCGCTCATCAGCCATTGTGACTTCGCGCGCCGCGGTTACCAACGAGTAGCGGGGATGGCTGATTACGAAGCGCAGCCGTCGACTCGTATTCTGCAGGTACCACTTCATGGCGCGGCTGTCATTGGGCGCCTCCCCCGCGCCCAGGCGACGCTCCGGCCAACTGCCTGCACCAGTCCCTGGACATTCTTGCTGGGGGACCACTCTTCCATGCAGAGTTGGGAGGCGCGACTCAGCTGACGAAGCTTGATGGAATCCACGAGAACTGTTTCCAATATCGCAGCCAGAGCGCTGGTGTCGCCGCAGGGATAGACGAAGCCTGTCTCACCCGGTCGAACCAGTTCCAGACGTCCGCGGATTCTATCGCTCAGAATGACCGGACAACCACAGAGCATTGCCTCGCAGACCACTGCCGGGCAGGGATCGTACTCGGAAGGCAGCACCATCAGGTCCGCAGCGCAATACAATTTCGGCAACCGGGATTGATTCGTAAAACCGAGAAATCTTACCCGGTGCGCTACCCGGAGATCCCGTGCCTCGGTTTCGAGCTGGGACCGCATCGGGCCTTCACCTGCCATAATCAACACCGAAGCAGGAACATTGGCGCGGGCAAAGGCTCGCAAGATATCTTGCGGGCGTTTCCAGGGCTGCAATTTTGCGCAGAACAGCACCACGGAGTGTCCGTCGGGAATTTGCAGGTCCTGCCGCGCCGCAGCGCGATCGATCTTGCTTGCCCTGGATTTCCAGTATTCATTGTCGACAACGAAGGGCGTCGCCACGATGCGACCTTTGGGCACACCCAGGCTGCACAGGTGCTCTTCGGTCGCGTTCGAGGGAGCTATCAGGATTGTCGCCAGCCGAAATATTCGAGGCAGAAGGATGCGCTTGACGAGTGTTTTCCAGCGAGAACTCGAGCGTGGTTGAAGGCTGGTTGCATCAGTCCCGAAGAGGAGGGGGATGTGGTGAAGTTTCGCCGCCAGCGCGACCACCCAGAAGCTCAGGTATGCATATCCCGTGTAAGTGACCACGGCATCGTAGTTGCGCGAGCTGACCAGCTTCCACAGCCCGGGATTCACCAGCCCGAAGAACTGCCCCAGCCTCGGCTGGGACGAAATGTGTGGGACCAGCATCCAGGGGTAGCCGTCCAGCAGGGGCACGTCCCAGGCCACGTTGACTCCGAATTCCGGATCGAGAGCCGCCTCGACGCCCTGCAGGCTGCAGTAGGCGACCTGAATGTCGAGTTGCGGGTGCTGAGCCATCCGCCGGAACAACGGCGCCTGGTACGGAACCGGGTGAGTGGCAACCAGCAGGACACGATGTTTTGCGCTAGGCATTGAGAACTTCCACAAAGCGGGTCGCAATCGACTCCCAGCAAAAGTCATTCTGGAAGGCGACGGCGCTGCGCCACCTCAATTCGCTGCTTAGCTGCGAATCCTTCAACACCTTAAGCGTGGCCGCGGCGAGCGCTTCGCGGTCGCCTGGCGGAACCCCCACCACGCCCGCTCCGGCCAGCGGCCCAAGCAGCGGCGGGGAAATGTAGCCCACCAGGGGCACACCGCAGGCGATGGACGCAATCGCACTGCCGCGCTGGGTGGAAAGGCATCCGCGCACGAAAAGCGCGACCTGGGAGCTGGCCAGCACCCGCGTGATCTCTTCTGCGGGCAGCATGCCCAGCGCGGAGTAGTCCACCGTAGCCTCGCCAAGGCTGTCGCGCAATTCCGCTGCAGCCTCCAGCGACCCGCGCCCGAAGGTCAAGAGTCGAACATGGGGCAGTTGCCGGGCCACGGTGCGAGCGACATAGGCAATATCCGCCACTTCTGCGGCCCGCTGCCGGTTGCCGGTAATGCCGAAGACGGCAATCGTGTGATGTCCATTTGCAGGTTCGCACAAGCGCTCCACCGCTGGAGGCACGTTGGCGCCGACGGGAATGAAGGTCGCTTTCGTCGCGGAACGCGGCAGCCAGGCGACCGATGCGAGGGGAACAGTCAGCACGGACTTGTCTGCCATTCCATAACCACAGCGCGTGATCACGCGCTGGCAGGTTCGACGCAGGCGATCCACCAGCCGCTTTCCCGGATATGGCAGCGGATCATGAAAGACGAGGACCGTGCGTACTCCCCGCACTTTGAGCGTGGCGAGCACCAGGAGCCAGGGAATGGCAAATCCCCGGCGTGACCACATCAGGGAAGTGTATTGAACGAGAACCCGCTGGCTTTTCCAGCTTGAACACTGCCGCCAGAGCCACCGGATCGAGCAGAGCCACCCCTCCGCCGCCCAGGGAAGTCGAATGACGGTAAGCGAATAACCTCGCGGCGAAAGGGACCGCTCGAGCAGCTTGCAGTAGTCCTCCACACCATCCGTTGGATGATCGCACCTGCCCAGTAGCCCAATGACCGCACGCTGCGTTTCGCGTCCTTCGGGTACAACCACACTAAGCTGGGGCTTCTCTTCCAGGACGTGCGGCAAGTCGCTGCAAGAAATGTTCTACGTCTCCAGAAGAGTAGCGCGGTTGGCTCGCAAGAATGGCAGCTGTCTCCCGCGTTTCAATTCGCGACCGCCGG
>CAYOZX010000137.1:0-9877 GCA_964408515.1 uncultured Acidobacteriaceae bacterium
ATGCGCTTCCTGGTGGCCGCGGGAATGTAGCGGGCCAGCGGCGCGTCATTGAGCACAATCGATACCGTGGTCGAGGAAAAACCGCTCTCTTTGGCGACGTCGCGGATCGTAACTACCGAAGTCTTTACCATGGAATGGCGCAAAACCTGTTCCGCCAGCGCCACCCGCGCCCGGCTTGAATCTCAGGTCGTCGTTGGCGGACACTACCGCAGAGTGAAACTGCTGTCAAGGCAGCCGCCGGGCGCGACTCGAGACAGCCATAACTCCGGCAGCCACTGCCCAGCCGGAGCTTACCCGGGAACCGAAGTAGCCCCGCTTTTGGTAGACTGTTGGCCGTTCATCAGTCGCTTCACACCTGTTGGCCCCGAAACCCTAGCGATTTTCACCAAGGAGTTCCAGCCATGAGTCGTATCCTCAAGATCGCCGGCATCGTGGTCGCTGTCATTCTGTTGATCCTGATCGCCCTGCCTTTCCTCATCGACGTGAACAGCTTCCGCCCCCGCCTGGAATCCGAGCTCACCACCGCCCTCGGCCGCCAGGTCAAAGTGGGCCATCTGAGCCTTTCCCTTCTCTCCGGCAGCGTTTCCGCTGAGGACCTGTCGATTGCCGATGATCCCGCTTTCAGCAACGATCCCTTTATCCGCGCCAAGTCGCTGAACGTCGGCGTGGAACTGATGCCCCTGATCTTCTCCAAGACTCTGCACGTGACCAACATCACGCTCGAGAAGCCGGAGATTGCTATGCTCCGCGACGCCGCCGGAAAGTGGAACTTTTCCACCCTGGGCGGCAAGTCCGAGCCCGCATCGGCCAGGACTTCATCGAGTGGCGGTGCGCCCTCCAGTCTCTCCGTCAGCAAGCTGGACGTCAAAGACGGGCGGCTCTCGGTGAACCGCGCCAAGTCCTCGATCAAGCCGCACGCCTACGAGCACGTCAACATTTCGGTGCGCGATTTCTCCGCGACGTCGCAGTTCCCTTTTTCCCTGACCGCAGACCTGCCCGGCGGCGGCAGTCTCAATCTCGAAGGCAAAGCTGGCCCAATCAACTCCACGGACACGACCGCTACGCCTGCGCAGGCGACAATCGGTGTCAAGGGGCTCGACCTGGATGCGTCCGGTTTCGTCGACCCGTCCTCTGGCATCGCTGGCATAGCCGACTTCAACGGCACGCTGAACTCCGACGGCAGGCAATTGCAGGCCAACGGCACGCTCAAGGCGAACAAACTGAAGCTGGCGGAAAAGGGTTCTCCCGCCAGCCAGCCCGTGGGAGTGAAATACGCCCTCACCTATGACCTGCAGAAGCAGGGCGGCTCCCTGAACCAGGTCGACGTAACCCTGGGAAAAGCCCTGGCCAGGCTCACGGGCAGTTTCCAATCCCAGGGCGAGTCCACGCTGCTCAACATGAAGCTTAACGCCGAAGGCATGCCGGTCGACGATCTGCAAACCATGCTGCCCGCGCTGGGCGTGGTGCTTCCCTCCGGGTCCAAGCTGCAAGGCGGCACACTTTCGACCAACCTGGGCATCGTCGGCCCAGCCGATAAGTTGGTGATTACCGGACCCATCCGCCTGGCGCAGACCAAGCTCGCCGGCTTCAACCTGGGTTCCAAGATGTCGGCCGTCTCCGCGCTGTCCGGCGCGCAAACTGGACAGGACACATCGATTCAAAACCTGAGTACCGACGCCCGTGTGGCGCCGGATGGCATTCGCACTCAGAACATCAACCTGGTGATTCCTGCCCTCGGCACGGTCACAGGCGATGGCGCCATCAGCCCCGGTGGCGCCCTGAACTACAGGATGACCGCCAGCCTCTCCGGTGGGGCGGTTACGGGACTCACACAAATGGCCGGTCTCGGCGGCAAAGGGGGCAGCATTCCCTTCTTTATCCAGGGCACAACTTCCGATCCCAAGTTCATGCCCGACGTCAAGGGCATGCTTGGCAGTCAATTGAACGGTGGCCTCGGCGGCGCGCTGGGAGGACTCACGGGCGGCGGCAAGAAGTCCGGCAGTTCTCCTATTGACGCTCTGGGCGGCCTTTTCGGCAAGAAGAAAAAGCAGTGAGCTAACGCTTTTCGCTGTCGCTCGCGGCCCATTCGTGGAGCGCGGGGGCGTTCCGAGGGACGGCTTGCGGCAGCGGCGTTCGACAGCACGGAGAATCCAGGCCCCCGCGGGAATCCGGACAAAAGAGCACAAGGAGCCGCATCATGTCTGACAAATCGCCTCAAACTCTGGCCAATCACACCCGGTTTGATCCCCTATTTCACTTCTTCGCCGTGCCGGTTTTTGCCATCTCGCTGGTCGTTACCATCGTGAATCTGATCAGGCATCCCGGCCTGCACTCGGCCTGGGTGGTGATTTTTGCGCTGGCTGCCGTGATTCTGGTCTTCAAGACGCGGCTCTATGCGCTGAAAGTGCAGGATCGCGTCATTCGGCTGGAGGAGCGGCTGCGACTGGCTAGCCTGCTGCAGGAGCCTCTGCGTTCTCGTATTGCGGAGTTGTCGGAAGGTCAGCTGATCGGCCTGCGGTTCGCCTCGGACGCCGAGATTCCCACACTGGTTCACAAGGCCTTGAGCGAGAAAAGTTCGCGGAGCGACATCAAGAAAGCAGTTCAGCACTGGCGCCCGGATTATTGGCGGGTCTAGGAGCCAGACCACGCCAGTCTCCCGAAATAATCCAGTCTTTACGAGACCTTGATTATAATTCCTCATCCCGCCCTTATGGGTGAGGACGTTCAATCGTGGTGAAGGTCTTTGCTGATGAATGCCCTGCTGTCTCTTTTGATTCCGGTTCTCGAGGGTCTCTTCGTTTTAGGAGTGGCGGGATCTGCTGTTGTGCTGATTCTGACCCTGATTGAAGACTCGAAGGAGCTCTTTCACAGGGAAGAAGCTCCGGCCCGGGCAAACGAAACACGGCCTTCCTGACCTGCTCAGGAGTTTTCTCACTGCTGAGCGCCGCGTTCGGTCAGTCCTGGAAAGTATTGCGCGACTGGCGTCAGGCCGCGGCCGCGTCGTGCGGTGTGCCCGCGTCGGGCCGCCGACGTGAGGTGCGGTTGGGCGGCAGTCCCGCATCGCGAATTTTGTACAACAGGGCGCGATAGCTGATGTTGAGCGCGCGCGCCGCCTGCTTGCGGTTCCAGTGGTGGGTCTGCAGAACCTTCAAAATGACCTTGCGCTCCAGTTCCCGCGTCGCCTGCCGGGTGATGGCTTTCAGGGAGATAGGGCCGTCGTAGTTGATGTCGGGATTGGAATACTCGCGCTGCGGCGCCACCAGGTCGCCGCTGATGACCTCTTCATTGCCCAGAATCACGTAGCGCTTGATCAGATTTTCGAGCTCGCGAATGTTTCCCGGCCAGTGATACTTCTGCAGCGCCGTCATCAGATCTGCCGAGAGCGAGCGGCCACGGCAGTTGTACTTGTGGTTGTAATATTCCAGGAAATACGCCACCAGGTCGGGTATGTCGCTGCGCCGCTCGCGCAGGGGCGGCATCTGCAGATTGACGACATTGATGCGGTAGAACAGGTCCTGGCGGAAGCTCCCGTTTTCGATTTCAGTTTCCAGCACGCGGTTGGTGGCGCACACCACCCGTACTTCGACTTTCTTGTCTTCTTGCGCGCCGATGCGGCAGAACTGGCCGTCCTGCAGCAACTGCAGCAGCTTGGACTGCAAACCCAGGTCGAGCTCCGAAATTTCGTCGAGAAACAGCGTGCCTCGATGGGCCATTTCCACCCGCCCCGGCTTGGAGCCGTAGGCTCCGGTAAAGGCGCCCTTTTCGTACCCGAAAAGCTCGCTTTCCAGCAGCGTTCCCGGAATGGCGGGGCAGTTTACCTTGACGAAGGGGCCGTTCTTCCAGGGTGACAGCCCGTGGATCATGCGCGCGATAATGTCTTTCCCCGTGCCGCTTTCGCCCTGAATCAGCACCGGAACGTTGGCGCTGGCAACTTTGTCCATGCGGTTGCGCAGCGCTTGCATCACCTCGGAATGGCCGAAAACGACAGCCTCAGGCGGAAACTCACCCAAAGAAGTCGCCAATGCGGTAAGGGAATGTGTGGTCATGTTTGATTACTTGGCCCAAAATACTACGAACGGGGACTGGAAGTGCACCCCGAGAGCCAAACCGGGCAGAGGCCGGATGACGGGTACTGAATGGCGCCTAAGGCGTTTAGAATTATTGGCTTATGTTACTTCCCGAGCGCGTCGGCGGTGGCCGCACAGACGCCTGCGCGGGATTCCCACGCGGACTGCCCGGAGGGAAAAACTTTTCACAAAACAGAAGCCAATTTCCGTCGGCCCGAGGGCGGCCGGGCCGGCTGACTGACCAGCGGATGCGCGAACTTGATGCCCACCAGGTGGTAGCCGTCAGCGTGGCTGACCCACAGCGTGCGGGCGCGCAGGTTGCGCGCCGCCTTGGGCAGAGAGCCGGCGGCGGTCAGGGGAGCGCTGGGGATCTCAAGCGAAACCTGCGCCGAGAGCGGCAAAGAGCGGCGCACGGCAACCAGAGCACCTCCCGCTGAGATGTTCAAGGCGGTAGTGAACTCGAGAAGTTCTTTGCCCTTCTCATCGCGGCTGCGCACGAACACCGGAATGGCGATGGGGAGGCGAGGCCATTTGCGGCGCTGGGTTACGGGGGTCAGACGCTTCAAAACGAAACCTCTTTGAACTACCGAGATGACCGTGCTACCGCATCTAAGCTGCCAAACCCGCGGCACAAAACCAGAACCGCCGCAGGGAAAAGCAGGTAGAAGCGCGGCAATGGCCGCAAAAAACCAGTATTCCAGCTCGATCCAATCCGGGACGATTCTTGTTTTCTTCGCCCCTGGACCAGGCCTTAACCTAGAGCTTTGAATCCCTTAGAACCGCAAGGTTTTGCTCTTTCGTGTCCGGTTGCTTGCATTTTCCGTTGACATGGGCGGAAATCGTGCCTTAGGATTGAACCCGCCGACAACCAGGAAATTCAACGGTTTTCGTCCCTCCCCAGTGCGCCAAACCAGTGAGTTACAACATTATGGGAGTGGTGCCTGAAAAAGCGTGTCTTCCCGGAGCGGCGGTTGAACCATCCCGGAAACAGGCTCCTACAGCCAAAGGTAAGGCTAGCGAACCTCTCGGATACGACGAACTGCTCTTGGCCTACAACCAACTGCGGGAAAAGTCGCTAAGAACGACGAACGCCCTGGCATCGGCCGCCCACGACCTCAAGACTCCGCTTGCCATCCTGAACGGCTACATCGAGCTCCTGCAGAGTGAGAAGCTCGGCGCCTGCAATGAGCGGCAGCGCGAGATCCTGGGGGACATGCAATCCAGCGGCCAGCGTTTACAACAGTTTATCCAGGATTTTCTCAGCTACACGGTGCTGGAAACCGGCGAGATGAAGATGCGCTACACAACCGGCGACCTGAATCCCTGTCTGGCTGAGGTTTGCCGGCTATGGTCGCCCCGTTTTCAGGAAAAGGGAGTGGCTTTGTTTTTTCTCCCCAATGAGAAGCTGCCTGAGTTGGCCTTCGACTCTCCCAAGCTACAGCGAGTGATTTCCAACCTGCTGGAGAATGCCTCCAAGTTCACGCCTGCCGGGGGAACCGTCTGGCTGCACGCCGAGCCTTACATGTGGGAGCGGCGGAGTCTGAGCAACGCGACGGTGCCAGGGGAGCGGCGGCGGCAGAACAATCCCCTGCCCAATTCGGTCAAGGTGAGCGTCTCCGACACCGGGCCGGGGATTCCGGCGGAATATCACATTGAAGTTTTTGACGACTTCTTCCGCCTGCCGCAAAATGAAGCGCAGACGGAAGGCATGGGACTGGGACTGGCGATTGCGCGCCGCCTGGTCAGCGCCATGGGAGGCAAGATCTGGGTGGAGAGTGATCCTGGGACAGGAGCCAAATTCTCTTTTATCGTGCCGTTGAAGCCGGTGGCCAGCGCTCCCAGCAAGGGGAAAAACAAATGACCGACGCGGTCAACATCTTACTGGTCGACGACGAACCGGGCATGCTGCGCTACATTCGAACCCTGCTCGAGGTGGACAACTACAAGGTCGATACCGCATCCACCGGGGAAGAAGCTCTCCAGTTGGTGAAAACCGGCCTGCGTCCCGATCTGGTTCTCATGGATCTCCTGATGCCTGGAATCGACGGCCTGCAGACGCTGGAGCAGATGCGCGGGCTGCTGCCCGCGGTAAAAGTCGTCATGCTTTCCTGCGTCAGCGATACGCGAAAGGTAGTTCAGGCCATCCGGCTGGGCGCGCATGACTACATCACCAAGCCCTTCCAGAAAGCCGAGCTGGACGCGGTGCTCGATCAATGCCTGGGGAAAAACCAGCAGAACTACGGCGGTGAAGTGGAGGAGCTTTACGAAGACGTCTTTTTCGTGGCCGCCAGCCCCGCCATGCGCAAGATTCGCTCCCAGGCCGCTCTGGTCGCCGGAGTCGACATTCCCGTCCTCATGCTGGGCGAAAGCGGCACCGGCAAGGAAGTCGTGGCCCGGTTGGTGCACAAGCTGTCGCCGCGGGCCCACCGCACGTTTCTCAAAGTCAATTGCGCGGCCGTGCCGGCCGACCTGCTGGAGAGTGAGCTTTTCGGATATGAGGCCGGCGCCTTCACCGGGGCCACTCACGCCAAGCCGGGCAAGTTCGAGCTGTGCAACAAGGGCACCATCCTGCTGGACGAAATCGGCGAAATGCCGCCCCTGCTGCAGGCCAAGCTGTTGCACGTGCTGCAGGATCAGCAGTTTTCCCGCCTGGGCAGCCGCTCCATGATCAAGGTGGATGTGCGCATCCTGGCCGCCACCAACATCAACATTCCCGAGGCCTTAGCCGACAAGCGGCTGCGTGAGGATTTGTATTACCGCCTGAATGCGTTCACCCTGCAACTGCCGCCCCTGCGCGAACGCAAAGAAGAGATTCCCGTGCTGTTGAAGCACTTCATGGCGCACATGTCCGAACAGTATGCCCGCCCGCCCCTGCCGCTTTCTCCGGCCCTGCTGCAGGCCTGCCAGGACTACTCCTGGCCCGGCAACCTGCGGGAGCTCAACAACTTCGTCAAACGGTATCTGGTGCTGGGGGACGAAAAGCTGGCGGTGCAGGAGCTGCGTCCGTCAGCCGAAGGCCAGGTCCGCCGCACGGAGAGCGCCGTCCCCGCTACGGAATCGGGAGGCGGGTTGAAGTCGGTGGCGCGCAGCGCCAAGGATGAAGCCGAGGCCGAGGCTATCCGGCAGGCGCTCGACCAGACCAACTGGAACCGCAAGCGGGCGGCAGCGCTTCTTCAGATCAGCTACAAAGCCCTGCTCTACAAGATCCGGCAATACGGCATTGCCCAAGTCAAGAGCCACAAACTGACGGCTGGGGCCTGAGCGCCGTCCACGAGCGCCTGCGTGTTTGCGCCTATCTCCGGACGAAAACCCGATCTCGACTGGCAGCCCTACTGCACGACCAGCACAATCTGTTGCGTCCGGCTGGCCGAGCCTGATGTGGCGGTGACGGTCAAGTTGTAAGTGCCGGCCGGCGTTCCGGTCGTGGTGCTGGTTGTGCGGCTGGAACCGCATGCAGCCTGGAAAATTATCAAGCTGAATAGTAGCCCCAGCAGAAACGCTATCCGCCGGCGCGATTTCTTTCCCCCGATTCCCGACCCCAGCAGGGCCAAGCCGGAAACCGGCAGCAGGACAGCGTAGAACGGCTTTCCGCTGGGGAAAAGGCTGGCCGGCGTGGTGACGCGCGCGGTGGTGTTGACTACCAGCTGCCGGCTCTGCGGGCCGCTGCTCAGGTTGGCGAAGCTGGCGCCATTGGGGAAGGTTGAGGTACCGCCGCTGGGCGCGCCCGAAGCGGAGAGCGACACGGTTTCGGGAATGTCTCCGGTGGGCGTGACTGTCACCGTGTAGGGCGCGGGCACCCCTGCCGCCACGGTTTGCGTGTCCGGGGAGACGGAAATGTTGAAGTCGTTGACGGCGGCCACAGCGGGCGGCGGCGCGGGTGTCACCACCACGTTCGTGCCGAACACGGTTACGCGACCACCCTCGCTGAGCGAGCCGGCCACGGTAGGAGTCAGAACCACGCGCACGGTGGCGGTGGCCCCGCCGTTGAGCGTGCCCACCGCACAGGTGACGGTGGCGCCGGTGGCGGGACAGTTCGTCTGTCCGGGCGAGCTGTTCGCCGACACGAAAGTGGCGCCCGTGGCGGGCAGCGCGTCGGTAAAGATAATTCCAGTCGTCAGGTCCCCGTTATTGACGAGGGAGTAGGTGAAGGTCGCGCTGTTGCCAATCCCAACCGGATTGGGGCTGACGGTTTCCGTAAGCGCCAAGTTGATGGTGGGGCCGAGCTTGCTGACAAAGGCATCGCTGCCGCCGCTGAGATTGTTCTGCAGCGGAGTCGCTCTGGGGAAATCGCCGGAGCGGGTCTCGCCCGCCACGTAGCTGTTGCCTTGGGTGTCGGTGGCGATGCTGGTGCCAAAATCCACGCTGCCCCCGCCCAGGTAGGTGCCGTAGTGCCCCAGAGCCAGGGCCGAGGACGCGGTGGTGTCAATGCGGGCGACGAAGGCGTCCGTGGTGCCGCTCAGCGCCGCCTGCACCGGGTTGTTGGGATGCGGGAAATCGGCGGAGGTCGTCCAACCGGCAATGCGAGCGCCCTGCAGCGTATCCACAGCGATCCCAAGTCCCACGTCCGTCCCTGCCCCCCCCAGATAGGAGAAGTAATTCAAAGGCACGGTTGTTGTGGTGCAGCTCGCGCCAGTACAGGGATTGCCTAGCTTGGCTACGAACGCATCTATGCCGCCCCCGTTTGAGCCCTGGAATGCCGTGGTACCGCTGGGAATGATGAAGCCGCTGGCACCGTTGGAAGTGGTCGAACCGGTGACGTAGGAGCTCAAGCTGGAATCCACGGCAATGGCGTATCCGACGTCTTCTCCGGCGCCGCCGAGGTAGGTTGAATAGAGCAGTTGCGCTCCCGCCGAAGCCGAAGGATTGATCTTGGCAGCGAATGCATCCGTGGCCGTCAGCCCGGTTGGACATGTAGTCGGTGCGCTCGAGCTCGGCGGCGTGTCCAGGCATCCCTGGTATGCGTTGAGGATGGGGAAGTCGGTACTCGCGCTGCCGGTGTGCTGGAAGTTGGTGCCGCCGGTAATGTAGACATTGGAGTTGGCGTCAACCGCGATTCCGCCGCCCACTACCACGCCATTGGCGGGATTGCCTCCGCCAAAATAAGTGGAATACGGCAGGCTGGCGAATCCGATCAGGGTGGGATCGATCTTGCTCACGAAGAACTGATTCTGGGCCAGCGAGGCGACCTGGATCGCTCCCAGCGTGGCGGGAAACGAAGCGGTCGCAGAAGGCTGGTCGGTGGAGGTGGTCGTTCCGATCACATAAATCTTGCTCTTGGAATCGACGGCCACTCCGCGGGCGCTCTCGGCGCCATTGCCGGAGAGATACGTGGAATAAGCCAGGTTAGTGCCAGTCGCGTCCAGCTTGCTGACAAAGGCATGAGCGTTCGCATTGCTGCGCGTACTCTGAAATGCCGACGAGCCGCTGGTGGGGAAGTTGCTGGAAGTCGTGGTTCCGGCCACGACCACGTTGAAGGCAGAGTCGACCGCGACTCCAGCGGTGGTGTCTACCCCGTCGCCGCCCAGATAGGTGGAAAATACGATGGCCGAGCCTGCAGCGTTCAGCTTGGTGACGAAAGCATTGGCGGTTCCCGCAAGCGTCGTCTGAAAGGGCTGATCGGTCGCCGACGACGGCGTGAGCGGAAGATTGGTGGACGAGGTCGAACCCGCCAGGTAGATGTTGGCGGAGGCATCCACTGCCACCGCCGGACATCCGGACGGCGGCGAGGCCACACCCAGGATCAGGGAGCAGGATTCATTCCCGCTGCCCCCGAAGTAGCTCGAATAAACCAGCACAGGATCGATCACCAG
>CAYOZX010000138.1:0-9868 GCA_964408515.1 uncultured Acidobacteriaceae bacterium
TCTTCTTCAGTGGCGATAAATCCTGAAGGCACTTATCGAGAGGTCAGCGAGTATAAATCGCATGTTCACCGCAGTAATCTGGTGATAAAGAAACTGCCGCAAGTGCGGGCACCTATGACTCGACATCATGGCTGCGTCTCATTGCGGCAGAGGGGTGTAGGAGAACGATGACACGTAGAGATACCTAGTCACGCCCGACGTAGCGACGCCGCCGAAAAGGCGGGAGTTGGTGCCCCACAGATTGATCAGCACGGCGGCGGGTTTCGAGGGAATGTGCTCGGTGTGGGTGGAGACCAGGGCTCCATCGACGTAAAACTCGATGCTCTCCCTCCGCCAGACAAACTTATACTCGTGGAATCCGTTTTCTGCGCCCGCCACCGCGGCGGAGGTGGACTGTTTTTTGTCCACAGTCGAGTAGCTGGTCATTTCCAGCTTTCCCGGATACTGGCCTTCGTATTCAAAGTCGATTTCCGTTTCGCTGTTGTTGATGAGAGTGAAGAAATCGGTGACCGCGCCGGAGACGGGCGCGCCTTCCGCCTGCGGCGCGTCAGCGGTGGAAGCCGCCCGCGCGACCCAGATGTAGGTGCCATAGCCAAAAAGTTGTCTGGAGCGGATCTCCGCGCCCACAGAGGTTGCCATTCCTCCGGAAACGGTCTGAGTGAGGCTGAGGCGCAGCATGCCGGTCGAAAGGTCGACGTGATCGGCGCTGAGCGTGCCCTGGTTTGCGCCCTCGATATTTCCCGGAGCGCGGCCAGTATCTATGAACCACTTGGCGGTATCCAGTTTTCCGCCGTTGAAGCTCTCGCGGAAGCCAAGACTAATGGATTTTTCATGAGCGGCGGCAGGCGCATCGTTCTGATGATCTCTCACACAGGACTGCGGTGGCGCAAAAGCCGTTGTGGCGAAGAGACAGAGCACGATGGCGGTCAGTCGCGGCATCGGTTCACCTTATCATTATCATTATCATTATCATTGCAAACCAACATGACGAGCCGTATCTGGTTCCTGCGGGCAACCAGGCTGACCTGCAGTCATCGCGTTGATATCGCCTGGGCCAAGTACTCCCGGTGCTCTCTGTTACTTTCGTACCGGCGCGAGCAGCGGGGGAAAGAGGCTAAACTACGGCTGGCATCCAGTTGTTCGCACCTTGCCGGCAATGCACAGTCATACAGAGAGCGTTCTGGCGCGCGTCAGTCAGCAACTGTCCCAGCTGGAAAAGCGGGACGGAGAGCTGTGGCTGATTGTGTCCCTGGCCGGACTCCTGGTGGCCGCGGGGCTCCTCGCCATCCTGTTTCCGGCGGCGTTTCTCAAGCAGGGGAACATTCACTTTGAACTCACCGTGTCCAGACCGCTGGTGTTGGGCCTGGTGGCGCTGCTGGCACTGCTGAATACCTATCTGATCTCGCGCCGCGTGGAGCTTCGCCGGGTGCGGGAAGAATTGATCTCGCGGACCATCCAGCATGAGCTGGTACAGCAACAATCTTTCACCGACCCGTTGACCGAGATTTATAACCGGCATTCGCTGCAGGATATGGCAAACCGCTTCATGAGCCACGCACGGCGCACCAAGAAGCCGCTCAGCCTGATGCTGATCGACGTGGACCGTTTCAAGGACGTGAACACACGCTTCGGCCACCTGACCGGCGACGTGGTGCTGGCCAACACGGCAGCCCTGGTGAAGAATTGTGTGCGCGGCACCGATGCCGTGTTCCGCTACGGTGGAGATGAATTCCTGGTAATTCTGGCGGACACCTCCGCCCCCGATACGCGGCATGTGCTGGAAAGAATCCGCGCCAGCCTGGCGGAGTGGAACCGGGAGAACCATCTCGAGGGCTTCGAGCTGAGCCTCAGCATCGGCATAGCCGAGTGGACCGAGGGCAAGACCCTGGAGTTGCTGCTCGATCACGCGGACCGCGAAATGTACGCCGTGAAGGCGGAGCAGAAGGCCAATCAGGCCACAGCCGGCGCCTGATCACGCCTGAAGGCGGAACCAATCCGGCCGAGCGGTACGCCCATCTACATCAGCGATTCCGGGACCCGCTGCATCAGCGGGTGCTGCATTTCCTGCAATTCGTTCTTCACCCGGTTGAGGCCATAGACGCACTGTTCGAAGTGCTGCGAAAGACGGGCAAACAGAGGCGCCACGCGCGCGTACTCGAAGTGCTCGAACTTGGAGACGATGTAGTAGCTCTCTTTTCCCGCCTTGATCCAGTCCACGAAGCTTTCCAGGCGATGGCGGCGCAGGCGGAAGCGGTTGATGCTTTCAGGAAACATCCCGGTAAAGAAAAGCGTGTAATCGCCGATATGCTTGCGCACCTGACGCTCGCGGTCGAACGAGAGAGCTGGCCCGAAGACGGGATTGGATTCCAACAGCATTTCGCCCACGTCGGTCAGCTGCCGTCCAGCGGCATCACGAAGGCGGAAGATCTGTTCTACGTCGCAGAACTCGGCCAGAAGATGGGCGACGTAGTTCACGATCTGGGGATCGCGCAGGCCGATCTCCTCGGCATAGTGCCTCCCCACAAGTTCGACGAAGAGCTGCTGCAACGGGTGCGATTCCGGAATCATGCTTGGGGCCCCCTCCAAAAAGCACCAGCGGCGCGCACGGCGCGCCCTTCTTCATGCTTACTTAACCCAGCTTTCCGCGACCGGCAAGTGACTTTTGTAAGTCGAACCCATCGAAATTTCCTATTTCTTTAGAACCCGGCTCACGGAGCCGGGTTTCCCGCGGTTTTTGTTGGCAGACTTCCTGGCTGGCTGCTAATTTCAAGTGCCTAGCAACCGCTAGACTAGAAAGCAGGAGGGTTGTATGGAGCGGAAGAACATCTCCAGCGGCGCACCTTGGGAACCGGTAGTAGGTTACTCGCGCGCGGTCAGGGTAGGACAGCAGGTGCATGTGGCCGGCACAACCGCCACGGGGCCGGATGGCAAGCTTGTCGGTGTGGACGATGTCTATGCCCAGACGGTGCAGACCTTGCGCAACATCGAATCGGCGTTGCACAAGGCGGGAGCGACCATGAAAGACGTGGTGCGCACGCGCATGTTTGTGACCAACATCGCCGACTGGGAAAAGATCGGCAAGGCGCACGGCGAATTCTTTCGCGACATCCGGCCCGCGACCTCCATGGTACAGGTAAGCGCGCTGATCTCGCCCGAAATGCTGGTAGAGATCGAGGCGGACGCGGTGATCGCGAGTGAATGACGCCGTCCGTTCGGGGCGAGCAGGTGACGAACCCGCCCGCCTGATAGCCCGCCCTCGGGCCGGCGCGGCGGGGGAAGCATCCATCCCATCGCGGACTGATGTATCATGCCCGTCCTCCCCTAAAGGAGTCACGATGCGCTACTCGTTCGTCCTGATCTTGGCCACCACCCTGGCGGCGTACGCTTCTGCCCAATCGCCCATGGTCCCCACGGGACCGGCTGCCGTGACGGTGATCCGCGCAGGCATGCTCATTGACGGCAGGTCCGACCAGCCGCGCCGCGATCAGGTCATCGTGGTTCGAGGCAACCGGATTGAGAGTGTCGGCGATGCCGGCAGTGCGAAGGTGCCTGAGGGCGCGGCCGTGATCGATCTCTCGCGTTTCACGGTGCTCCCTGGCCTCATCGACTCCCATACCCACATCTTCCTGCAGGGAGAGGATCCGGCGCAGGGAGGATACGATGCCAACATCCTGAAATATCCGCAGGCCTTGCGGGCAGCCCGGGCCACAGTCGCAGCCCGGCGGGCGCTGGAGCAGGGCTTCACCACCCTGCGCGATCTGGAGACCGAAGGCGCAGGCTACGGGGATGTGGGAATCAAGATGGCCATCGAGGGCGGATACATTCCAGGGCCGCGGCTGATTGTGTCCACGCGCGCTATCTCGAGCACGGGCGGCTACAACCTGGAAGGCTACGCGCCTGAGTTGGAGATGCCCAAAGGGGCGCAGATCATCGACGGCCCGGTCGAGGCGCGCAAGGCGGCACGGGAACAGCTGGATCATGGCGCCGACTGGATCAAGGTCTATATGACGCACCGTTCGTGGGTGGGAAACAAAGGGGAATTGATCTCGCAGCCGACGCTCACGCTGGAGGAGCTGAAGGCGATCGTGGACGAGACCCACGGCTGGGGCAAGAAAGTAGCCTGCCACGCGTACAACGGGATTGGCCTGCAGCGGGCGCTGGACGGAGGTTGCGATTCGCTCGAACATGGGCTGGAAATCACCGATGTGCAAATCGCACAGATGGTGAAGCAGGGAACGTGGTACTGCCCCACTCTGGCGGCCTACTATCACGACTGGGCGCCCGCGGACACGCCTGCCGGGAAGCGCGACCGCCAGCGTGCCGCAGTGCATGGCGCCTCGCTGCAGAAGGCCGTCAAGGCCGGGGTAAAGATCGTTTTCGGCACCGATATGGGAGGCATCCCATGGACGGAGGCAATGGCGCAGGAATTTCCCCGGATGGTAGAGTTCGGCATGTCGCCCATGGATACCATCAAGAGTGCGAGCTCCCGGGGGGCCGAGATGCTGGACATGGCGGGCGCGATCGGTGAGGTGGCGCCCGGGGCCTACGCCGACATCATCGCCGTCAGCGGGGAGCCGCTCCGCGACATCAATACCCTGGGGAACGTGCGCTTTGTCATGAAGGATGGCGTCGCCTTCAAGAACGGGATTTCCGATAAGTAAGATAAAGAAGAAAAGCGCGCTTGGCCCTTGACACCGGCCGCGCGCGGTTCATAATGCCCAAAACGTAAGCGGGCGGGCCGGGTCCAGGAGGGTGTCGCGCCGGCCGGGAGTTGCATATGAGCGTGCTGGAACTGTGCGATGCGGACGTGGCGGCCATTCGAGTGGAGGCCAGCGCTGCCGATGCCATCCGCATGATGCTGGATCGTCATGTGGGCGCGGTGGGCGTGGTGGATACCGAGGGGCGGGTAGCGGGCATATTTACCGAGCGCGACGTGCTGCGCAAGCTGGCGCTGACCGGTCGCGACCCGGAGAAGGCGCCGGTCCGCGATCTCATGACCACGCCGGTTGAGCTGGCGACGCTCTCCACGCTTCCGGGCGAAGCTTTGGAGATCATGCTGGAGCGTCACTTCCGCCATCTGCCCGTGGTGGATAACGCGGGCAAGTTGCTGGGCATGCTTTCCATCCGCAACCTCCTGGAGCAGCGCATTGGCGACCTGCGTCAGGAACTGGATTCTCTGGAGCAGTACGTCACCAACGACGGCCCCGGCGGGTAGGCACGAGCGCGGCGCGCCTTTCCTGAAGGCCCGAGTGCGGTAAGATAAGCAATTCGATGCGCAATCTCTCCCGCGTTCTTCCTCACACCATCGCGCTGGCGCGCATCGGCACGTCAATATTTTTCCTCCTGTTCGGACAGTACAAGGTCTTCGGCTCCGCCTTCGCCCATGGCGGTTTCCAGCAATATCTTCAGGGCTACATCCAAAGCGGCGCGGTGGGATTTTACCGACCGGTTCTGGCCGATCTGGTGTTGCCTCATGCCGTCTTCTTCGGCTACCTGGTGGGCGTGCTGGAATTATGTGTAGGAGCGAGCCTGCTGCTGGGGTTGTGGGTGCGACCTGCCTCGGCGCTGGGCGCGCTGCATATGCTGAGCCTGACGCTCGCCACCTGGTGGGAGCCGGGACCGGGAGTTCCCGTGTGGCGCTATTTCGGAGCTGAGCTTGACCACCTGCCGCTGCTGTTTCTGTTTTTGATCTTTTTTGTCGCGGATGCCGGCCAGGTCTGGGGGTTGGATGGGCGCAGAAGGGCGTGAGACTGCGAAAGTTCCCGGTCCCGCGCAGCACTGAAGTCGCAAAGCTTTGACGTAAAACTGATTCATGCGAGGAATGGATGAAGAATAGAGTCCGACTTTTGTCCGTCGCCACCCTGGCGTGCCTGGCGCTCGCCCGGTTGGTAAGCGCGCAGGAACCGGCCAGGGCGCCCCATCGCGAGATCGTTCACGCCGGCAAACTGCTTGACGTCCGCACCGGCAGGATCCTGAGCGATCAGGCCATCGTGATCGAGGGCGGCAAGATTATCAGCGCTGGGCCGATGTCGCAGGTGAGCCACGCCGCCGGCGAGCGCGTGATTGAACTGGGCAACGCCACCGTTCTTCCGGGTTTAGCCGACGCGCACACGCATTTGACCGGCGACCCGCAGGACGTCAGCCCGCAGGCGCTCGGCATCTCGATCCCGCGCGCGACCCTCAAGGGCGCGCGCAACGCCCGGCTCACGCTTGAGGCCGGATTTACGACCGTGCGCAATGTCGGCGCCGACGGTTACAGCGATGTGGCCCTGCGCGACGCGATCAATGCAGGAGACATTCCCGGTCCGCGCATGCTGGTGAGCGGACCGGCCCTGGGCATCACCGGCGGGCACTGCGACGAAAACTTTCTGCCCTTTGAATTTCACTTCACGGCGGAAGGCGTGGCCGACGGGGTGGAAGGGGTCCAGCACAAGGTGCGGGAGGTCATCAAGTACGGCGCCGATCTGATCAAGATTTGCGCCACCGGCGGCGTCCTCTCCCACGGGGACAACCCCCAGGCGTCGCAGTACACGTTGGAGGAAATGAAGGCCATCGTCGCCGACGCACATCGCTTGGGACGAAAGGTGGCCGCCCACGCGCACGGAGCTCAGGGCATCCTCTGGGCGTCGGAAGCAGGAGTCGATTCGATCGAGCACGGCTCCTACATCGACGACGCCGCCATCGCCGCAATGAAAAAGAATGGAACCTATCTCGTGCCGACGCTGTATCTGGCCGACTGGTTCCTGGACAACGCCGAACGGATTCACATCCCGGCGGATATGATCGCAAAGGGCAGGCTGGTGATGACGGCTGCGCGCAAGAACCTCGCCCATGCTTTTGCCGGCGGGGTCAAAGTTGCCTTCGGCACCGACGCCGCCGTCTATCCTCACGGACTCAATGCGCGCGAATTTGGCGTCATGGTCCAGCTCGGCTTGACGCCCCTGCAATCGATTCAGGCGGCCACGATCAACGCCGCCGAACTGCTGGGCTGGTCGGACCAGATCGGGACCCTGGAGGCTGACAAGTGGGCCGACATCATCGCGGTGGACGGCGATCCCCTGCGGGACGTGACTACGCTCGAGCACGTCAAGTTCGTCATGAAGGGCGGCGAGGTGGTGAAAAATGAATACGGAAAGTGAGGGAGGCAGTTATGACCGCATCCCCCCGTCCACCTCATCTCGAATGTGCCTCAGCACGCGCATGTGAATCCGGTGGATGATGGCGTCGGACCACCAGTGCCAGTATTCGGCCGGCCATAGCCCGTGGTGATACCAGGTGGTGCCTTCCAGCCGCGTACCTCCGTTGGGCAGCCGGGTAAGCAGGAATTGCCCTCCATTGGACACCAGAAATCCATGCAGATGAGGCGGCTCGATGTGACGGTACGGGGTCCATTCCTCCATGGGCGCCGGGTTCGACGTCACCGAGAACTTCAGCCTGTTGGGTGGGTCCCAGACCGCGATGGGTTCCACGAAGGCGCCGGTGGAGAAAACGCAGTGCCGTTCCGCACCCACGCCCATCCCCATGATTTCGGCGCGCATGGGATAGGCGATGCCGGCGCGAAACAGCCATTCCCTGGGCGGCGGAATCTCGGCGAACGCCACCACTTGCTTCCACACGGCTTCCGGCGGAGCCTGGATTTCGATAGCCGAACGCACCTCATATACCGGCGGAGTGGGCGCGGCGGCGTGCTCCATCCACTGCAGGCCCGGAATGAAAAACACCAGAGCGGAAAGCAACGCCGGGGCCGCGCTCTGTGACCAGCGCCGTCGTTGCACCAGGTATCCGAACGCCCCTCCAAATGCGGCCAGAGGAAGCGCTAGAGGCAGCGCCATCAAGAGACAAATGGCGCCCTCAAAGGCCAAACCCAGAAGACCCAATCCGAGAAGCGAAACCGAAAGACAAGCTACGCCCACGCAACCCGCCAGGCTGCGCGGTTGCTGAAAGCCGTAGATCAGAGCGGCCGCGAAGCCGATCGCAAACGGAAGAGCGACAAACAGCCCCCAGCCGTAGTTGGTCAGGATTTGTGCGCTCAGCACTGCTATTCCCAGCCCGGGCGGAACTGTGCACAGCAGCGCGAACGCGGCGCTGCCCAGCGCGTTGGACGGAACTATTTTCCCGAAAGGGGAAACTTTCCTTGCGCGGTATGCCCCTTGCTCTGCGGCTGAGTCCGCCCGCGCCGGGAAGAGACACAAAAACAGGAAGAACAGCAGGTTCAGGAAGGGCGCAAAGAACAGAATCAAGAGCGACGATGGCAGTCCCGCGCTGCGCAGCCGCTTCATGGTCATGGCGACGCCCAGCCAGACGAAGGGCAGCGCCAGGGCGACCATGGTTCCCAGAAAAATGGTGTCTGCCCGGCTCAGGGAGGTGATTCTCGCCACATTTCGCAGCGGAATCCAATAGTTGAACAGGTTCCAGGGACGTCGAAAGAACAGCGTGGCGACCAGACGATCGAGGTTGTGCTTCAGCGCGAATCCCAGCAGCCCCACAACTGCATAGGCTCCGCGGTCAACCGTTCCATCGCAGCTCCAGAGATCGGCGAATGTGAACTTCATAGCCATCCTCCGCAAGCCCGGTTTCTGTTGTGTCCTGTAATCTGACTTCCGGCATGGCGCGCACCCGGGCAGTTCCGGTGCCGCGCTGTCCATCGGTAACCCGCGCGCAACCAGGGCATGATTCCGGGGAGCCTGGACAGCCAAAATAAAGGCCGTGCCCACCACATCTCCCGCGCTAAGGCGAGCATGGCATCGGCGCCGGAGAATTGCGTCCCCTCTTCGATCACAAACCGGAGTGCTAAAAGCTGCTCCTCTCGCGAGAGCGCGAGCAACGCGCCGACCCGGGGATCCTGCAGCGGGGCCACGGCCAGGCCACGCCGCCGCATCGGACCCGCCAGCCACTTTGCGACGCGAGTGCAAAACCTACACTCGGCATCGAAGAAGAGCCAGCCTCGGGCATGCCGGCCCTTGCTGTCGGTCACTTCCGAAGCCAGTGAGATCATGAACGTTCCTTTCCCGGCTAAGTCTTTGCCCGTCCCAGCAGAAGCTTCAGCTTGCCGCGCAGCCGGGCCATTTTTTTGAGCGCGCCTGCGGGCAGGCGCACAACTTCCTCGAACAAGCCGCTGGCGGCAGTCAGAAACTCCAGCATTTCTTCCAACCGTTCCCGGGTATAGGCGCTGCCGGTGCTCTTTTTCAGTTCGCCGACACATTCCTGCAGCACCCGCAGCGTGGGATCGATCTCGCGCCGCTTGCGCTCTTCCGCCACCACGCGAAAAATCTCGCACACATCCTTGAGAGACTCGAAGTGGTCGCGCCGGTCGCCCAGCACGTGCGCCACGCGCACGATGCCCCAGCCCTGCAACTCGCGCAGGCTGTTGCTGACGTTGGAACGCGCCACCGCCAGGGTGGCCGCGATCTCTTCCGCGTGCAGGGGCTTGGGGGAGAGGAACAGCAGAGCGTGAACCTGGGCCACGGTGCGGTTGATGCCCCAGCGGGTCCCCATCTCGCCCCAGTGCAGGATGAATCGCTGCTCGACCGGCGTCATCGCCATGGCTATTTCCGTAGTTTCTGTCGTTACAGAAATAACAGGATTATTGAGACATGTCAAGCCCGGCTGCCCAGGCGCAGTCGCAGCCTGGATCCGCCGCTCAAATCCGTCCGCAAAGCCAAAGGCCGGCTGGGCAGCCGGCCTTCACTGCGGGCGGGAGCGCCCGCACCACAAAACCCTCAAAATCGGGATGTTACTTCTTGGGGGCGATGGCGTCCTTGGTGGCCTTGGCGACGCGGAACTTCACCACCGTCTTGGCCTTGATCTGAATGGGTTCACCGGTCTGCGGATTGCGTCCCATGCGGGCCTTGCGGTGCGCCTTCACCAG
>CAYOZX010000139.1:0-9834 GCA_964408515.1 uncultured Acidobacteriaceae bacterium
GCCAGAATTGCTTTTCATCGAGCCGCCAGACGATGACAAATCCGCCAGGCGAAGTGGTTCATTTCGGCAGGGCCTGAGCCATTGCCGCCAGGGCATAACCCATCACCGCCATCGCCGCTGAGTTCTCCTGGAGCTCGCGGGGGACAATCTTGTCCAGCGTATCGGCTGCGGTGTGGTGGTAGTTGAAGTAGGTGCGTCCGTCCTGCAGGATGCCGATGGCTGGCACTCCCTGTTTGGCGAGGGGCTCCAGATCGGCCTCCGGGCTGTCGCTGCTGCGCAGCAGCACGTTGGCCCCTATGGGTTGCAGCACCTCGAGCACTGCCCGCAGGCGCAGCGCGCCCTCGTCGCTGATCTTCGCCCGGAAGCCCATGGGGTGAGAGGCGCCAAGGTCGCTCTCCAGTCCCGCCACATGATCGCCCATTTCGGCGGCGTGGGTCCGGGCGTAATCGGCGTGCCCGCGTCCCAGGTTCTCTTCGTCCATCCAGGCAATCACTCGCAGCGTCCGCTTCGGTTGCAGATGCAGACGCCGGACCAGCTCTGCTGTCTCCATCGCGGCGGCCACGCCGGCCGCATCGTCGAGCGCGCCCGTGCCCAGATCCCAGGAGTCCAGGTGTCCGGAGACGATCACAATCTGTTCCGGATGCTCTGAGCCCCTGAGGTCTCCCACGACGTTAAAGGTGCCTACCTCTTCTCCCGTCTGCGACGTCAGGACCAGATGCATACGCACCTTGCCCTGCGCCGCCAGGTGAGCGATCAGATTGGCATCTTCGCTGCTGACCGCTCCCGCGGGAATATTTGCCGCCCGGCTGCCTCCGGTATGCGCGATGCGATAGTCAGCCCCGCCCACCGAGCGGACCAGCGCCGCCGCCGCGCCCCACCCAGCGGCGGTCTTCGCTCCCAGGGCGCGGTATTGTACCGCTTCGTCGTACGCCTCTCCCGCCAGGCCGCCGGCGGCCTTGTGCTGGTCGAAGGGAAAGTTGAACAGCACGATCTTGTCCGCTACGCTGGGCCGGCCCAGGCGTTCCAGATCCGCGAAATCGTTCGCCACCACAACCTCCGCCGTGATGCCCTCCGGTGGTGTGGGATGGTTTCCTCCCAAAGCCGTCAGCACGACCTTCTGCCTGCTGCCGGGGGCCTGCCCGGGATATTCCACCAACTCGGCTGTCTCCGCCCCGCGGATCCAGCGCCGGGCCGTCACCGGCTCCAGCCGGACCTCCAGGCCGAGCTTGCCTAGCTCTGCCGCAACGTACTCGATGGCTGCCTGCGCCTGCGGTGAGCCTACCGGGCGCGGCCCGATGTTCTCCGTCAAGTGTGCCACCTGGCGGTAGGCATAGTCGTCGGCCAATGCCGCCTCGCGGATGGCGTTCAGCTCCTGCACCAGGCTGGCGGGCAGCGCCGGCGCGGCGGGTTTCACGGGTCGGTCATATTCCGAGTCCACCCGGGGACGTGGCGCTTGCGCGGAACAGAAACTGGAAAGCAGAAGCAGACACAGCAAGACGTTCTTGTATATCGGCATGGGGATCAGGGTGAACCCAGTGGAAACTTACTCATTTCCCGCCGGCGGCGGATATTCTGGAAGCTTCTGCCGGGCGACATCGCCGCGCTTCACTTCCAGTTCGTCAAACAGCAGGGACGGACTTACCACGCTCTGGGGCACGGGGTCGAGACGGGTTTCGACATCAAGGTCCTGGCCCGCGGCCACGATGTCATTGCGCAGCGCCCGTGTATCCAGATCGCCGAAGATTGCGCCCCGCACCAGTTCCTCATGCCCGTCCTTGGTCCACACCCGGTAGAGCAGGCGCGGCGTCAGGCCGGGACCCAGGGTCTCGACTAAGTACCCGTAGGGAAGGTTGCGTTGACGGCAGGCCTCAAGCAGCTTCTTCCTCAGTTCCTCGCCGCTCAGCGGGTGGGCAGCCTGCACAATCAGGTTCCCCACACTGGCGGTGGGCGGTCCGGTCGCGGCTGCTCTTCCGTGGCCGTTGGACTCCGGGAAGTCGCGGACCGGCTCCCGGCTCATGAGATAGCTGACCAGCTGTCCGTTCTCGATCAGCGAAACCTTGCCGGCTTTCACAGCCTCATCGTCGACCTGATAATTCCCCAGCACGGAATGGCCCTCATAGCGATCGATGCCGGGATCGTCCACCACGGAAAGAAAATCGGGAAGCACGCGGCTCTTGTAGTTATTGCCCCATTCGCCCGTGGAGCGGGCGTTCTGCCCCAGATTTGGCCGGTTCCCCAGCAGGTTCGGCGCGATCAGGGCGGCGGCCACGCTTGAGGCCGCGTCAGCGGAAAACAGCACCGGGCCGCGGTATTCTTCCTCGCTGACGGGCGCGTCCCGCAGGAGTTTCAGGGTTGCCAGGAGTTTGCGGGTGTCAGCCTGCACCTCCTCGGCGTTGGGCAGAGCACTCAAACTGCGCACCTGGTAGCCGTGTGACCGGTCTAACCGCATGCCGTCCGCCGCCTGAGTGAAGCCGCCGACATAGATCATGTAGGATGTGTCCCCGCTGCGCACCGCGCTCCCTTCAGAACTTACGAAGTAGCGATTGGTGGCGGTGAAGCGCAGAGACGCGTTCAGCGACTGTATCTGGGGATCGCTCTTGTACAGGCCCGAGGCGCTTTCGAGCAGCCGCAGCCAGGGCAATGGCGAGAAATCCAGGCGCGCCTCGGGGCCGTCAAGCTTTACCGGCGAAGCCTGGGCAAAGTCGTCAACCGGCTGGTCCACGCTGTACTTCTTGAGTTCCGCCTGCTTGGCGGTCAGGGCCTCGGCGGCAGCTTTGTAGGCCCGGTCCGTGCCCAGCCAGAGCTGGTGGCGCAGCACTCTCTCATCGTCGTCGAGCGGCCCGACGTCAACCACGCCTTCCCCCGCGCCGTAAAAGCTGTCCTGCTTATAGCCGCCAATGCGGACGACGATGCGCAGCATGCGCACCCGCGTGCGCAGTGCGCTGCGCACGGCTCCGAAAGCGGCCTCGGCAATGTACTGGTCAATGTCCACCAGACGATAGTCCACGTAGTAGGGCGCAGCCGTATCCGGCAGCTTGAGATGGTCCTTTGAACGCTGCAATTCCGCCTGCATGGCCCGAAGCAGGGGATCCTCGCCTGCCCCAGGCCGCATCTTCGCTGCCTGAGCGGGAGCGATAGCTGACACCGCCAGCACCCACAGGGCGATGGCTGCGGTCCGTGAACGCGTTCGATCACTCACGGCTTGCCTCCGTTGCCGAGGCTATGACTGGAAGGCTGGACCGGCGAGTCATCCCAGCCCGGCGGAGGCAAGATGGGCGGCCGCTCGCGGGTATGGGCCCGCTTCTGCACCTCCATCTCCGAGAACACCATCGCCGGCGCCGCTGCCGAAACCGGCACGCTCCCTGACTCCGCGCCGCAAATGCCGTTGAAGACCTCCGTCTTTTCGCCCGTGATTTCGATCCGGTTCAGCGACGCCAGAGGGGTGCCCACGATGTCTACGCCGCGCACCAATTCATCCGGACGCCCGTCCGGATACACCTTCCAAACCAACGCCGGCAGGATTTGGAAAGACTGCGGCAGAGACCGGGTGGTCAGGGTAAACCCGCCCTCGATGTCCTCGAAGTAAAGCCCGTACGCCTTGCCCTGTTGTCGGATCTCGTCGATGAATCTCTGGCGCAGCTCGGCATCCTTGGCCGTGCGGGTGGAGGTGACAATCAGATTGCCCTGGCGGCCGGTGGCCATCAGGCCCGCCTGCGCTCGTCCGTGCCCGTTGGACTGGGAAAAGCCCTTCACCGGCATTCGCGACATCAGAAAATTCTTCAGGATCCCATCCTTGATGACTTCGACCCGCTCGGCGGGCATGCCCTCGTCGTCATAGCGATAAAAACCGCCAAGGTCCATGCCGCTTAGACTGCGCAGAGTAGGATCGTCAGTCACGCTCAAAAAAGACGGCAGTACCTGTTGATTGATCTTCTTGGTGAAAGTCTGGCCCTCCTGATCTCCGCGCTGCCGGTGGCCTTCCAGCCGGTGGCCGAGCACTTCATGAAAGAAGACCGCCGCCGCCCTCCCCGAGAGCAGGGCCGGGCCGTCATAGGGCTCGGCAGTGGGCGCGTTTCTCAGGGCTTTCAGGTCGGCGGCCATCTTGGCGATCCGGGCGGCAATCTCGGACTCCGAGGGCAGTCCCTCGGGAGTAGCCGACTGGAAAGTCTCCACCCGCAGCAGGTCCATGCCGTCCTCTGCCCGCGTGTCAGCCTCGATCATCATGCGCACCATCGTCCCCGGCGTGACCAACTGCGCTCCGTCGCTCGAAACAAAGCGGGTTTGCGTTTTCTCGCCCAGCACCAGCACAGCCGAGGAATAAACCTCAGGATACTGGCGGAAGTAGCCGGAGTAGCGCCGCACCCGGGCCTCCCAATCTTTTCGGTCGAGCTGGAAGGGCGGCATGGAATAGTCGCGGTGAATTTGTGGCTTCTCCTCGGCGAAGTCAGGGGAGGTGTCCTCTTCCCTGGTGCGCACCGCCGCCGCGGTCTTCACATTGGCGAAACTCTGCGCCGCCTGCCGGTATTCCTCGTAGCTGAGCTGCCACAGGACTCTGGCCACGGCCACCGGGTCGTCGTCCAGAGGAATGAGCCCGGAACGCATTCCCGAATAACGGTTTTCCTGGTGGGTGTTATCCAGGGCGGCGCTGCCCACCCGCATGGTAACTTCGGCGGTCCGGCGCCGGAACTGGGTGGAATTCAGCAGGCTTCCCAGTCCGCCCACCACTACGGTTCCTTCCTGGTCGTAGACCGAATAGCTGGTGAAATACGGGGCCGGATCGAGCTTGCCCAGCTGATCGGAAGCGCGCCGGATTTCCTGCTGCATGGTTGCCAGCAGCACATCATTCCCCTCCGGTGCGGGATCGCTTGCCCGGCTGGAGGACAGGATGGGCACCCCTGTCAGCAGGGACATTAGCAGGCAAAAGAAGGAACCACGCTGGAGAAACTTCATAGTGAAGGTAGACAAGTGTAGCGAACTCCTGGTTCCCCGGTAATATCTTGTAAGACGCACCCGCAGCAGCATGATCCACAAAAAAATGGCCCCATTTCTGGGGCCACTTAGTAAAAGAGGCAAGATGGAAGGTCGATTCAGGAGTGGCGATGCGAGCCGTCGCTCCGGTAAGCGGCGCGACCGCTAGAGAGATGTCGTTCACAGCAGAGAAAAGTGAAGGTCATTCTTGTCAGCGGCCTCTTTTTGTTGGCACCCTACGGTGCATTTGCTCCGCCAAAGCGGAACTGGACCGCCACAGCTTTCGCGGGACTTCCCTAAAGCACTCATTTGCAATCGCTTATCTCCAACATAAGCTGATGTCTGGAAATCCACTGGCAATTCTGAATGCGCGGCAACAGTGCATAATCGTGCACATTCAATGCACTAGCCTACAGCAGAACCTTTCACACCAGTCCTTGCCAATCAGGCAATCAAGGCAAAGTAGCCACAGGCAACAAGCCCAAGCTCCGGCAATAGGCGATGCGGATTGTCTGAAAAGGGGAAGTGAGCGGTTGGATACGCTGAGTCTCGCCGGCCCGCTGGGTTCGGGCGTAGCGCCCTAGGAGCTCCCCGCCACCGTCCTGAGTTTCCCGGGCAGGAAATGATAGGGTGGCCACGGTCCGCTCACCGACAACTGACAATTTTTCAATTGCTTGGCGGCGCTGCTGTAGCGGTTTTGATATTTTTCGATGGATTTGGAATCGATGAGGTGGGCAATATCGATCAGCATTCCGTCAGCATCCACCTTCTTGCAACTGATCTCTTCTTCCAGCGGATTGAACAACTTATGGACCTGAACCGAGATGGCGCGGGCTTTGGTGCGTCGCTCCCGGTCTTTGGAGGCTTTTTCCCGAAGTTTCACCAGGTACTCGCCGCCCACGGTATCCGGCAACACGACTTCGGCCATGGCCTCGCGCAGGGAGCCATCGCGGACGATCAATTTCAGGTGCATCTCGGCCTTGCCGCGCAGCTTGGCCACGCTTTGGCCGAAAGTGCGTCGGTTGGCGCGCACCGCTTGGCGCAGCGCCTCGTCCGAGTCGAAGACCGTCCCGAAGCGGAAGGGCAGGACCGTTCCGTTGCGGAAACATACGCTCACTACCCGGGCATGCTCCAGCACGTTCTTTTCGCCAAAGGGTACGCCGTTGCGCTCGTACTCGCTGACCACAATGTTGAATTCGCCGCTGGGATAGGCCAGAACCGCCGCTCCGTTAACCCCCTGAATGCCTTCCAGAAGGGAGGGACGCCGCGAACGTGTTCCGTTTAGGGTCTGCTGCTCGGTGATGCAATAAGCGTACCACGCCATAAAGTTCTCTCCGAACCTGGTGCGAGGCGAGATGGGTTCACCCCACGCGTGCTTTTGACCACTTTTTGAACCTTTGGAAGAAAGGGCGTATTCGATGAGACTGGACGCTTACTGCCGCATCCAGTGTGCATCTTACTCCGTGCCTCACGAAAAATGCAACCTTTTCGTGGCAGTCTGCATCTTGCGGCAACTTTTTTTTCCACGCCCGAACACATAAAACCGATATTGCCCGGCATTGCCACCAGAGAAGAAGAAAAGAAGTAAGTATCGATGGCTTAGGACCTTGTGCAGGATCTCGGCCCGGTCGCCAATCGATCCATCTCAAATTGCAACAGCGCCCGCCGAAGTTTCACCCGACGCCCACTCCGAGCAGTCACTCAAACTCACGCGCTGGTTTTGAGACTTCCTGTAAACTGTTGCTCCTTCGGGAGTCAATGCGATGAACCCCGCCTTGGCGGCGCTGGCGATTTCGGTCGCCTTGTTTTTCGCGATGCTAGCTTGCCTGGAACTGGGCTACCGCTTCGGGCGCAGAGCCGCCAGAGAAAATCCGGACGCTTCTCACGAGGGCACGGGCACCATCGAAGCGGCTGTGTTTGCTTTGTTGGGTTTACTGTTGGGATTTACCTTTGCCAATGGAATCACTCACTTGGACAAGCGCCGCGAACTGATCGTGCGGGAGGCCAATGCCATCGGCACCGCCTATCTTCGCCTGGATCTGCTTCCTGCGGCGCAGCAGGGGGATATGCGCCATCTGTTCCGGCGGTATCTCGATGCGCGGCTGAGCGCCTATCACAAGCTGCCTGATCTGAACGCTGCCGCAGCGGAACTGGACGAGGCCACCCGTCTGCAGAGGGAAATCTGGTCCCGCGCGCTCGATGCCCGCCGCGACGATCCCACGCAGGATGTGGCCCGCCTGCTGCTCCCGGCGCTTAATGACATGATTGACGTCACCACCTCCCGCACCATTGCCCTGCGCACGCACTTCCCGCCTCTGATCTTCATGCTTTCGATGACGGTGGCGTTGCTCAGCGGGCTGCTCGCCGGTTACGACATGGCGAAACGGGAAGGCCGTCACTGGCTTCACCTCGCTCTCTACGCGGGGGTAATTTCCCTGACCATCTATACCGTGCTGGACCTGGACTCCCCGCGCTTTGGACTGATCCGACTGGGCGCCGCAGACAACGCCCTCGTCGAACTGCGGGACTCCATTCGCTGACCGGCGGCTGGGTGCGGCCGGCGACCTCATTCTGAATTCTCTTCTTCCAGGACGCTCAGGGTCTCGTCATCCACGCTCCACTTCCTGAGGATGGCAAAGATGGTTTTGGATGCGAAACCGGCGCGCACCAGATGGCGGAAGACTTTCGCCGCCTGTTTCTGGTTGCCGGGTTTTTGCATGCGCTTGCGACGCAGATATTCACGCGCCAGTTTCTCTTCATCCACTTCACCGTAGACCGAGTTTACGGCCCGTTCGATCACCTCCGAGTGCACTCCCTTGGCCTTCAAGTCGGTGATAACGCGGCGGCGTCCGAATCTTTCGTTCTCTTTGCGGAGCGAGGAATAGACCGCCGCATATTGGGCGTCGTTCAGATATCCCTGGTCCTTGAGGCGGCGGATGACCAGCTCCAGCAGAGTTCTGCCGTACTCCGTGTCCGTTTCTACCCGCAGGCGAAGCAGGCGCTTAAGTTCAGCCACGGAGCGCATGCGGCGCCCCAGGGCGCCTACTGCGTACTCGTAGAGCTCTTCTTCGGAATACGGTCTTTTGGGGCGCGGAAATGACATTTGTCCCGAAACCTTAGCGCATTCTGTAAATTGTTTGTAAAAATCCACACCCGCCAGGGGCAATCCACCGCACGACGGAACCGTTAAGCCTATGATGGCGTATAGCTAATATGCGATTCCAGAAGTTTACAAACGTAGCTTCGGCGTTGATGACGTTCCGGTCATCCCGTCGTCTATTTTTACAGAGAGAAAAAGAAGCGAATGGAGTCAGCCATGCTAACGATTGATGTCGAAAGAGGCGGCGACGTAGTGGTGGTGCACTGCATGGGCCGGCTGGTCCGCGGCGAAGAGGTCCGCACGCTGCGGAACGCGGTGGCGTCGCAGAAGACTACGCGCATCGTGGTGCTCGACCTTTCCCAACTGGAGTTCATGGATGGCGGGGGCCTGAACGCCCTGGTGTCGCTGCATCACTGGACCCGCAATCACGGAATCCAGCTCAAGCTGGTGAACCCGCCGGATCTGGTGCGCGAGATGCTGAGCCGCACCCGTCTGAACCGGATCTTCGACATTGCATCTCTGCACGACGCGTTGGTCGTCCTGGACGACGAAGGCCAGCGTCAGCCGAAATACGCCGTGGGATACTGATTTCAGCGGGCCGAACGGAAACCAAAAGGGGCGTGCCTGAGGCACGCCCCTTTGCTATTGCCGGGAAGCTAGCTCCCGGCAGCGTACCCGGACTGCTGCATGGAATTGCGGGCAATGTCACTGGTGGAAGAAACGCCCTGCATGCGCAGCTTGAAGTCGTCGGCGTTCGATGCGTTCTCCAGAGCGGTCTCGTAGTTGATCAAGCCGGCCTGAAACAGGTCCCAGAGCGACTGGTCGAAGGTCTGCATGCCGTATTGCGAAGTGCCGGCGGAGATCGCGTCTCGAACCGCGCGCGTCTTTTCCGGGACCAGGATGCACTCCCGGATGTAGGCCGTGTTGATCATGACTTCGACCGCAGGCACGCGACCGTCGCCGTCGCAGCGGCGGACCAGGCGCTGGCTGATGACGGCACGCAGAACGGCAGCCAACTGCAGACGAATCTGCTTCTGCTCCGGCGGAGGAAAGATGGCGATGATCCGGTTGATGGTCTCGACCGCATCCAGAGTGTGCAGGGTGGAGAACACCATGTGGCCGGTCTCGGCGGCATGGAGCGCCGTGCCGATGGTTTCCAGGTCGCGCATTTCACCCACCAGAATCACGTCCGGATCCTGACGCAGGGAAGCCCGCAGGGCGGCGCCGAACGAGGGCGTGTCCACTTCCACTTCGCGCTGGTTCACATAGCCTTTCTTGTCGCGATGCAGAAATTCGATGGGGTCTTCGATGGTGATGATGTGCTCGGCGCGGGTGGAATTGATGCGGTCCACCATGGCGGCCAGCGTCGTCGACTTGCCGGAGCCCGTCACGCCGGTCACCAGGATCAGGCCGCGGGGCATGTCGCAGACCTGCTCCACAATTTTGGGCAGGTAAAGCTCGTCGAGCGCCCGAATCTTGGTGGGGATGACGCGCAGCACCAGTCCCACGTTGCCGCGTTGCTGAAAGACGTTGACACGGAAGCGGCCCAGCCCGGCGACGCCATAGGCCATGTCGATTTCCGTGGTCTCTTTGAATTTCTGCTTCTGGCGCGCGGACATCATGCTGAAGGCCATGGTCAGCATGTCTTCGGCGCTGATGCGGGGCTGGTCGGTAAGCGGCGCCAGTTCGCCGTCGACGCGCAGGTGCGGGTAGTTGCCGACCTTGAGGTGCAAGTCGGAAGCCTTGCGCTCCATCGCGATCTTTAA
>CAYOZX010000140.1:0-9774 GCA_964408515.1 uncultured Acidobacteriaceae bacterium
TCGTAATCACCAGCTTTCCCTGAATGTAGCCTTCGATGCGCATATCGCCCCAGGCGTCGTGGAAGGGCTTGAAGTGAACAATGAAAGGAGGGTATGGTAGATGGGCAAATTCCGTGCGGTCGGGGTCCGCTTCGGCCGCTAACTGCCCGCCGATGAAGAACTTGAGGTGATCGCAATTGGAGCAGACAACCGCCTTCTGAAAAGCCACGGATTCGTCGCCGCGCGCCCAGTGGAAGGCGGGCTCGAGCACAATCTCTTCGGCGGGATCGCATTGCGACCTATAGAAGCCGGCGGCCGGCTTGGGCTCGCGGAAGATATCGGTAACCCCGTGATAACAGATGCGATCGCCGGAGCCGAAGTCGGAGTGAGTGTTGTAGTCGAAGGCGCACCAGCCGATGCCGCCAGCGTACTGCGGATTGGAGGCGATCTGGTCGTGGATGCGGGCGTGCCGCAGGGTGTGCTCGGTAAGACGTTCCACGTTATCAATGGTTTTGGTGGGGAAGGTGTGGCCGACGAATTCCGTGTTCAGATAGCGGGGATGATTGGGCGGCTTGAGGGGGAAGCCAAAATCGTTCATGGTAAAGACATCTTCGAGAAATTCTGATTCCTGAAAATAGCGGATCCCGCCCGTCTGGCGCGTGGGATCGAGCTGGTGCGCAAGGATGTTGGTGCGAGTGTAAAAGTCATGATCATCCTTGGATTCGTTGATGCGAACCCCCCACAGGATGATGGAAGGATGATTCCAGTCGCGCTGAATCATGCGGCCGACGTTGTCAATGGAAATCTGCTTCCAGGCTTCGTCTCCGATGTGCTGCCAACCGGGGATTTCCTCGAGCACCAGCAGGCCGACTTCGTCGCAGGCGTCGAGGAAGTGGCGCGACTGCGGGTAGTGCGATGTGCGCACGATGTTGCATTTCAGCCGGTTGCGCAGAATCAGGGCATCGCGGCGCTGCGCCCGCGCCGGCATGGCCTGTCCTACGAAGGGAAACGTTTGGTGGCGGTCGAGGCCGCGCAGCTTCACCACTCTGCCGTTGAGTTCGAAGCCGTGATCGGTGAACTGGGCTTGGCGGAACCCGATGGTGCGCGAGTCCTGGTCAAGCAGACGTCCCTGCTCCCAGAGAGTCACGTGCACCGTGTACAACCTGGGATGCTTGAGGTCCCATAACTCGATGGAATTCAGGTTGGCGAAGTGGGCAGTGTGCACGGTCACTTCTGCCGGGGACTTGGGCCGCACCAGTTGCTGATAACTTTTGTCCACCACGCGGTCACCGTCCTGCAAGACTACCTGCATCTGCAGCCTTGGGCCGGTCGGCTCCACATGCCGCAGGTGACACTCCACATCCAGGCCGGGATGACCGCTGAGGACATCTTTGGGCTTGGCGAAGATGTTTTCAATGAATGTTGCGGGAACGATGCGCAGGGAGACCTCGCGATAAATACCGCCGAAGGTCAGGTAATCAATCTGAAAGCCAAAGGGCGGAATGTCGGGTCGCTCGGTGGAGTCGACGTCGACCACGAGGACGTTCTCCCGGTCGAAATCGACGTGGGGCGTGAGGTCAAAGGAGAAAGGCGTGTACCCGCCTTTGTATTCGCCCAGGCGCACGCCGTTCAGCCACACGGTGGAGGCGGTCATGACGCCCTCGAAGTCCACGAAGACCCGTTTCCCGCCGGCTTCAGCAGGAAGGCGGAAGCGGCGGCGGTAGGGGGAGACGAACTGGTAGGTCTTCTCGTCGAAACTGTGCCAGGGCAAAGGGATGTTGGCGTGTGGAATCACAATCGGCTCGAACCCCGAGTCGTCGAAGTCGCGGGCATGGGCGGCTTCGACAGCCCTGGGGCTGTAGCGCCAGTTGCGGTTCATGGGAAGCACTCGCCGGGCATTGCCCGAGGGAGCCGCCGTGGGAGCCTGCGCGAATGAGTTCCCTGCAACGGCGGTGGTGGCGATCAAAGTTCCGGTGCTTTTGAGGAAGTGGCGGCGGTTCATGGGGTGAGAGCACCTCGGAGCAGGATTGTAGGCGAAGAAGGATTATCGCCGAGACGGGGCTTCCTGTAAACGCTTACACACCCGCCGAGAGGGCTCGCTTTTTGATAATATGAAGCTGTCCTTCCGAGCTCTCATCCGGCCCCAACTATATGAACATCAAGGAAGTAGCCAAGAGAGCAAAGGTCTCCACCGCGACCGTCTCGCGCACCATCAACAATTCTGAAAAGGTAAAGCCGGAAACGGCGGAGCGGGTGCGCCAAGCCATTGAAGAGCTTAATTTCTATCCCAATACCCACGCCCGTACCCTGGTCTCAGGAAGAAGCCGCATGCTGGGGCTGATCATTTCCGACATTACGAATCCCTTTTTTCCAGAGCTGGTGAAGAGCTTTGAAGATCAGGCGGTGCAACGCGGCCAAGAGGTCATTATCGGAAACACCGACTACAACCTGAAACGAATGGCAGGCTGTATCCGGCGCATGGTGGAGCGCAAGGTGGACGGCGTGGCCATCCTGACTTCGGAGGCTGATCCGGCGCTCATTGCCGACCTGACGCGCCGCAACATTCCCACCGTGTTCATGGATACGGGGCGCACCGGACCGCACAGCGCCAACATCCGCATCGACTACGCGCAGGGCATTCACGAGGCTTTGCAGCACCTGTTTTCCCTGAACCACCAGCGGATCGCTTTCATCGCAGGACCGATGAACCTGGAATCGGCACGAATCCGCCACGCCGCGTTCCTTTCGGGAATGAGAGCGCAAGGTTGGGCGGACCGGCTCATGGTCGAAAAAGGGGACCACCGCATCGAAGGAGGAGCGAATGCGATGAAGAATCTGCTGCGATTGCCGCTCCGGCCAACCGCAGTGGTATGTTCCAACGATCTGACCGCGATTGGCGCGCTGGGGGCGATCCACGATGCCGGGCTGCGGGTTCCACACGACATCTCCCTGGTCGGCTTTGACGACATTTCGTTTGCCCACCTGACCCAGCCGCCGCTGACCACGGTCATCCTGTCCCGCACCCAGCTCGCGGTTACGGCATTCGCCGCGCTGGAGGCGCTGATCCGCAAAGAGGATGCTTCCCGCACCGATTACAGCATTCCAACTCACCTGGTGATGCGAGGGTCCACGCGTGCCATTTGAGGTTCGCTTCACCCACATACGACGCTGATTCTGGTCCGAGACAGTAGCTATTCACCGTCTTGAGGGAGGTGATTCCGTGCTGAAGGCCATCGATTGGACGATCATGGTGGTCTATTTCGGCTTCGTGCTGGGGATCGGCGCGCTGATGAAACGTTACGTGAAGACCAGCACTGATTTTTTTCTGGCGGGACGGTCCATCCCCGCCTGGGTTGCCGGACTGGCCTTTCTTTCCGCGAATCTGGGCGCGCAGGAGGTGATCGGTATGGGCGCCTCCGGGGCCAAGTATGGCATCGTCACCAGCCATTTCTACTGGATCGGCGCGATCCCGGCGATGGTCTTCGTGGGCGTGTTTATGATGCCGTTCTACTATGGCTCGCGGGCCCGCTCGGTCCCCGAATACCTGCGCCTGCGCTTCGATGAAAAGACGCGCGGGCTGAATGCCATTTCGTTTGCGGTGATGACCCTGTTCTCGTCGGGCATCTCCATGTACGCCATGGCCAAGCTGATCCAGATTCTGCACATCTTTGACAGCCCGTTTGCGCGGCTGGGCCTGCCGATGTCGTGGATCTTCCACTTCTCCCTGATCGTTTCCGCACTGGTGGTCCTGGGGTACATCCTGCTGGGAGGGTTGAGCAGCGCGATCTACAACGAGGTGGTCCAGTTCTTTCTCATCGTGGCCGGATTTCTTCCCCTGGTATGGCTGGGGCTGAAAAACGTTGGCGGCTGGACGGGGCTTAAGGCTGTGCTCAATCCCGCTTACACCCATTCCTGGCTAGGCATGGGCCAGGCACATACCAACCGATTGGGGGTGGAGTGGTTCGGCCTGACCATGGGGCTGGGCTTCGTGCTCTCTTTCGGCTACTGGTGTACGGATTTTCTGGTGATCCAGCGAGCCATGGCGGCGGATTCGATGAATGCGGCGCGCTGCACTCCGCTGATCGCGGCCTTTCCCAAGATGCTTTTCCCGTTTCTGGTGATCCTGCCGGGGCTGATTGCTATCGCACTGCCCAGCCAGAATCTGGCGGGCCTGGCGGGGGCACAGTCCGCGACGGCGATGAAGGGCGAAGGCCTTGTTCCTCCCAAGGTCGATGCTGCCGGCCAACCCATTGTGGACAAGAATGGCGTGGTGCAACTGGATTACGATCTGGCAACGCCGAACATGCTGCTGCATTACTTTCCCACCGGAATTCTGGGGCTGGGACTTACCGCCCTGCTGGCCAGCTTCCTGTCGGGCATGGCCGGCAACGTTACCGCCTTCAATACGGTGTGGACGTATGACATCTACCAGTCGTACATCAATCGCTCGGCCAGCGACGAACATTACCTGTGGATGGGCCGCATGGCGACCATCTTCGGCATCGCGCTCTCGGTGGCTGCCGCGTATATGGCAACCCATTTCAACAACATCATGGACATGCTGCAACTGGTGTTCGCATTCGTGAATGCCCCGCTGTTCGCCACCTTTCTGCTGGGCATGTTCTGGAAGCGCACCACTGGGCACGGCGCATTCAGCGGACTTCTGGCGGGCACGGTGGCGGCGGCGTTGCACCATTCCCTGACCCTGCCGCAGGGAGCCGCCGCGGGAGTCAAGGGCGGATGGCTGGGCGTCGCTCATGTGTATCCCAGCGAGATGGCCCAGAACTTCTGGACGGCGATCTTTGCCTGGACCACTTGCTTCGTGGTTACGGTCGGGGTGAGCCTGCTGACCCGGCCGCACGAGGAGAATGAACTGGTTGGCCTGGTGTATTCGCTGACTGAACGTCCCAGGCAGGAGAAGCTGGCGTGGCATGAGCGGCCCGCAGTTCTGGCGGTGGTGGTGCTGGGGGCGACGATCCTGCTCAATGTTGTGTTTCGCTAAGCCGTCTTCGTGGTGCGACTCTTTGTGGAAGAGGATGTTGTCGAAGGAGAATCGATGGGACTCGACATTCGATTGCCAATCGGCTTCCTGTTTGCCATCTTCGGCGTGCTGCTGATCGCCTACGGCAGCTTGAGTGATCCCGCGATTTATGCGCGTTCGCTGAACATCAACATCAATTTCTGGTGGGGAGTGGTCATGCTGCTGTTTGGGGCTCTGATGCTTGCCCTGGGCAGGCGGGGCACGAGGCGAAAGGCTAGCTGATCCAGCTCAGGAGCTGCTGGAGATCTGCCGCCGAGGAAGATTCCGTGCCGCGCGGCATGCCGGGACCGATGGCCACGGCCTGGTTGTGGCCTTCAAACCAGGCCAGGAAACTGGCGTGCTCAAAGCCGGTCAGCCGCTGCTGATTCAGATAGGTGTAGTAGGAAGCCATGTCGGCGTCGACCAGCGAGCCCATGGGGTCGAGTTCGGCGTTATTCGGGTTTCCGGCCCACAGCTCGTTCATCGGCCGCTGTCTTTGTCGGGGGGCGAAGCGGACCAGCAGGGTGAGTGGCTGGGCGCGCCGCAGCGCTTCGCGAGCCGCCCATTGGGCGAAGGTGGTGCTGAAAATCTGGGTTCCCGAACCTTCGGTGAGGAGCTTGATCTGGAAGCGATCAAGCACCGGGTCGCCGCCGCCGGCCATACCAAGATCTTCGGGCCGCATCCGGGCGAGCAGAGTACGCAAGGCTTCCGGTCCCATGCCGGGCTTCTCGATATGGCTGCGAACCTTGGCCATAAGGGCTGAGCGCGCCGGCTCCAGGCGGTGGTAGGAGACGCAGGTGAGGAGCGCGTCGTAGTCGGCTTCCTTGCCTCCGTCGATATACCAGTGGCCGTAAGGAACGGGATGGGACCTGGCTCTGGCCGACACTGCGTTCAGCAGTTGCATCAGGCCGTTGTCGGGTTTGACGCGGGTGAAGAGCGCACCCAGGGGCCGCAGCTTGCGGAACAGAGGCTGGTCGTAGCTGGCCACGCCTTGTCCAATCACGGCAACTGCGAGCCGGGGCAGGGGAGGAGACTCCGGCGACACCGCGGCCTGCAAGCGGGCGCCGTAGTCCGTGGCTGCCTGGCGGAAGGCGTCCAGCTGATGCGTGGTCCAGAGATGGGCTGAGAGTTGTTCGACGAATTGCGCGGGCGCGTTGACCCAGTCCTGCTTCTCGAGCTTTGCAGAGAGTCGAATTCCGGCGAATCCCTCGAACCACACCTTGAGCTGGTCCGCAGAAAGCGAACGGAGATTGGCGAGCTCGCCTTCCTGCGCCCTGCGCTCCGCCGGGAACCTGAAATCGTAATCAATCAGCTCGCGCAGCAGGCTGGGCAGGAAGCTCAGGGGCAATTGCTGCAGTTCCCTGAGGTATTCCGTGGCCAGTTTCCTGGCCTCGGGCGGGTAACTCTTGAACTGCTCGGCTTTGAGATCGCCGGGAAGCATTACAGCAACTCCGGTATGGGCCTGCCCTGAGCCAGCGAGGTCGAAAAATCCAGCATCGATCCCAGCGTCGGCACAAGATCGGTCGACTGCATGGGGCGGTCAAACACCACTCCTTCGCGGACACCGGCGCCGAGAACCATCATCCAGGTGGTCCGGGACAGAGCGTCGCCGGTGCGATGATGCTGAAATCCGTTGCCGCCGGAGTCGTCGTCGGAGTCGCGGCCGAAGTCCGGCAGGATGAACAGAGTGGTTTTGCCGGCGTATTCGGGTTCGCTCTGGATTGCCTGCCACAACTCCGCGCACAGGCGATCGGTGCGCCGAATGCCTTCGATGTAGAGCGAGTAGGCGCCGGCGTGGGCGATGTCGATATCGTGCAGGGTGATCCACAGCAGGCTTGGCGCCAGCTGCCGCATGAGCTGGCGCACGACGTAGACGGACAACTCGTCCGGGCTAGAGAGGGTGCGGGCGTGACCCTTGAAGTCATCCACCGAGAGTCGCAAGAGCATTTCGAGCTGCTGCAGCTCGAACTCGCGTCCGCCCAGCTCCGGGGCGTAATAAGGAGTTTCGTAATTGTCGCGCAACAAATGTTCGTAGTCGCCACTTCGGCCAAAAATGGCGGCGCTCAACAGATGTTTGGGGAGAATGACACTGGCGCCGAGCCCGGAACCGTAAGAAGGATGGCTGCTTTCGCCGATGCGGTTGAAACCGTTGCTGGGAGCCACCACCCAGGCATCCGAGGAAGGACGCCTCAGATCCTTGCGGAAATACTCGAAGACGGTCGGGTGTTCGGGCGGCAGAGATGCGAAATTATTGATGGTCTCGTAGACCCCGGTGGCCAGACTGGCGGTGGCGACATAGTGGCCCAGGATGCCACGATTCACCACCTGGCTGAAGAAAGCCGATTGCGGAATGAGCTCCTTCACCAGATGGGGGATGTTCTCCTGGCCTTCGGGGGCAAAGGTTTCCTGGTCGCGCGCGCCTCCGCCGAAGGTGATCACGACGACCTTTCTCTTTTTCGAGGCGGTGGCTGCGCCCGCGGAAGGCCGCAGAAGGGTGCTTCCCAGCGCCAGCCCCGCGGCGGCGCGCAGGAAATCGCGACGGCTGCGGGAGAGCTGCAGCGCCACTTCCCGAGGCGAACCCCTGCCGGCGGCCCTGCCGGAATGGTTTCTTGAGCTGCGCGCTGAGAGATCGAACGTCATTGTGTGCTCGTGCAACTTCTGACCCGTCGCACCGCCAAGAGTCACGGCTTGGCGGAGGGCGTACCTTTCGCGGAGTAGACGAATTGTCGAATCTCCGCGCGCTGCCGGTCGAGTTCCGCCAGGTGTTGAGTGCGCAACCGCTGATAGACCTCCAGCTGCTCCTGGGCGCGACCCTTGTCTCCCACGCGCACGTAGGCCTGTGCCAGACGATAGTGCGCGTCCGGCAAGCCGGAATTCAGTTCGACAGCCCGCACATATTCGGGAATCGCGGCGGCGTACTGGCTCTGATCCGAGTAAAGGTTGCCGAGCTGCAGATGTGCTTCCGGCAACGCAGAATCGAGCGCCAGGGATTTCTTCAGCAGCGATTCGATCCGGGTGAGATCGAGCCCCGGATCCTGGGTCCGGCGGCCTTTCCACAGACTCATGGCGTAGTAGTAGGAAGCCCGGGCGTCGTCCGGCCGGAGCTGAGCAAAGCGGCGGAAGCGCTCGATGACTTCCTCGGCCTGGCCGGGAGAACTGTCGTAGGCTCGGGAGAGGAAGTAGTAGCAGCGCGGATCCGATGGGTTCAGATCGGCCGCGCGCAGCAGCCACTGCACGGCTTGGTCATAATTGCCGCGCGAATAGAGGGCCATACCCAGGCCGATCACCAGGCGCGGCGAGTTGGGATAGCGTTCCACCGCATGACGGAAGACTTCGATCGCGGGGTCGAGCGTGCGATGCAGAAGAAGCTCGCTGCCCCAGTCGAACAGATTGCTCTCGCTGGGATCGGCGTGGGCGGCAGCCTCGAATTCGTTGGCCGCGGCCACGAAGTTGCCATCCTTCTCTTCAATCTCGCCCAGCAGGTTGTGTAACTCGGACGTTTCCTTGCGCGTGAGCAAATCGTGGACCAGGCGGCGGGCATCGGCGGTCCGTCCCGTCAGGTTATAGGCGAGCGCCAGGTCGTAGGCGTTGTCATAGGCAGCGGGATCGATGCTCTGGGCGTGCTCCAGAAAGGGCAAGGCCTGGGGGAGCTTGCCCGCCTGGACATAGAACTCACCCAGGTTGTGGTTGGTATCGAAGTTTCGGGGGTCGAGGTCAACCGCCTTGCGGAATTCTTTTTCCGCCAGAGCGGGCCTACCCAGACGGACGAGATTGGTCGCCAGGTTGGTCCGGGCAGGCGTGGAATCCGGCTTCAGGCGGACAGCCTTCTCCAAATGGGGGTTGGCCTTGGCGTCCTGCGACTGGGCGGAGTAGACGAGTCCCAGCAACTCGTGGAGATCAAAGCTTTCAGGCGCACGGGGAAGAAGAGTTTCCAGTGTGGCGGCGGCCTGGGCGAATTGTCCGGCCTCGTAGTGGGCCACGGCGGCCTGAAATTCTTTATCGAGGTCCTGGCTGGGCCGGGTGTTTGAGGCGGCAACCGGCGAGCACACCAGCAGAGCGATGAAGACGGACCAACCGGACCGGTATCCTAGGCTCACGGTCTCCGATGTTATCACCGCGCGCTGAACGGGCGGGAAGCGGGGAGGGCGCCCGGAGAAGGCGCTTCCCGCAGCGCCTCCCCCGGGATGTCCTCAGTATCAGTAATACAGCTTCAAAGCGAACTGGATCTGTCTCGGATCATAGGGAGCGTCACGAGTGGACCCAATTTCACCGAAGTGCGAGCTCTGGAAGGCGGTCGAACCCCCGATTGCGACAACGCCGTTACCGCCGAATCCAGGAGCGTTGAAGTTCGGATGATTGAGAATGTTGAAGAACTCCGAGCGGAACTGCAAACTGAACCGCTCGCTGAGCTTAAAGTTCTTGAAGACGGAGAAGTCCAGGCGATGAGATCCGGGCCCGGCAAGTTGCGCGGGACCTCCGCCCAGAGCAGCAAGACCGTTCAAGGGAATGCAACCTGCCACCGAAAGGGGATCCGGCACCGTGGCGCCAACGACGCCTCCCAATTTGCAGGGCTGATTGAAGGCGGCTGCGTTGCCGATGAAGTTCAGCTGCTTGTTAGGATCAATATACAGACCTGTCTTGGCATCCCCGACCAAAATGGCATTGCAGGCTGTTCCCGCTGCCGTTGTGTTGCTCGAGCATGGAATTGTGAGGGGCTGACCGCCCTGCAAAGTGGCAGCCCAATTTATGCTCCAGCCACCTGCGATCGCGTCAGC
>CAYOZX010000141.1:0-7584 GCA_964408515.1 uncultured Acidobacteriaceae bacterium
CAGGATGAAGATTGCCGCTGTAAGTGCGGGAGCCAGCTTGATGGGCCGGAGCCAAGCGCCGGGATCAAAGATCAAACGCTGCCAGAATCCGCCCTGCTCGGCGGTTTCCAATGCCTCCTGCAGGCGCATGCGCGACGCGGCAACCAGGTTGGGGGGTGGCTCTTCTACCGGAAAACGGGAGAGTGTGGCGTGCAGCTGGCGGCCGGTTTTCAGCTCCGCCGCGCACTCGGCGCACCGCGCAACGTGTTGCTCCAGTTCGTAGCGGGCGTCATCCGGCAACTCGTTATAGATGTGGAGCAGAATGTTTTCCCGTACCCATTCGCATTTCATGGCTTCACCCCGCAATGTGCGCTCCGGCCAAGCTCGGCTCGGCCGGACAGCTGGGGAAGGCTGTCCTCGCGTGATTGTTGATTCATCTCATGTCCGCCAGCGCGCCACGCAGCTTCTGGGTGGCGCGGAATAACGTGTTCTTTGCCGTTTCTTCGGTTGTATTCAAAATCTCTCCTACGGTGCGTAGCTTCAGGCCCTGGTAATGCTTCAGCTCAAAGACCATACGCTCGCGGGGCGTGAGCTGCGCCAGGGCGCTGCTGATGCGAGTCCCCAGTTCCCGGCGCATCAGATCGCGTTCCGGGTTGGCCCCGGAGCGCCCATCCGGCACCTGGGCCAGCACGTCGTAGTGCTCGCCCCGGGCGTCGACGGCGACTGGAGCATCCTCCCTGCGCACCTGTTTCTTGCGCAAATGGTCGAGGCAAAGATTGGTCACGATGCGGTAGATCCAGGTGTAAAAGGAACACTCGAAGCGGAAATTGCCCACGCTTTTGTACGCCTTCAGGAACGCGTCCTGATAAATGTCCTGAGCCTCATGCTCCGACCCGGTGAGGTGCATGGCGAGGCGCAGAACCGCCTGGTCGTAGTGGCGTACCAACTCCTCGAAGGCAGCGCGATTGCCACGCTGCGCTTCCCGGACCAGCATCGTGTCATCGATTCGGCCTAAACTGTGCCCAGCCATTTGGCCCCGCGCGTAGGGGTCCTGGGTGCCGCTGCTAGGTTTCTCCGCCGGAAGGCAGGCTGCCCTCCGCCGGGAACATCCGCCAACCGCTAACGATACTGCCCACGCCTCGGCCGGCATCTGCTTGCCCTCGACGAAACCGGGGTGCCTTGCCCATCCTCCCGGTTGCATAGCTATGGACGTGTCAGCAAAAGAACCGTGAGCATGGATTATAGGGGTTTGGCACTACCCGTGCAGCGCCGAAAAGGTCCTCAGACACAGGTGGGTGGAGGGAATGCGGTTAACCTCAGATTGCCCCTGCGATAGAACGGAGCAACAGGGCGAAGGGGCCACTTGACGTGTTCAGCCGAAAGGACCACATGGGCTTTCCGCCCTCCTGTTTCCTTCGTGGCCAATCCTTCGGAATCTACTCCGTCGCTTCCTTCTCGATGACGACCTTCAGGTGCGTGGTCACGTCCTTGTGCAGCTTGATGGGCACGGCGAACTCACCCAGGGTCTTGAGGGGCTCGTGCAACTGCACCTTCCGGCGGTCAATGTCGAAGCCTTTCTTGGCGAGCGCCTCGGCAACGTCGCCCGAGGTAACCGAGCCAAAAAGCTGGTCGTGCTCGCCGGACCGGCGCGAGAAGGCCACCGAAAGGCCGTCGAACTGCTTGGCCAGGGCCTCAGCGCCCGCCTTCTCCTTGGCCGAGCGGCGGACGGCCGCGGCCTTCATCTGTTCGATCACGGCCTTGTTGCCCGCCGAGGCCTCGATGGCCAGCTTGCGGGGCAGCAGATAGTTCCGTCCAAAGCCCTCGGCGACTCTCACCACGTCTCCGCGCGAACCCAGCTTGGGTACGTCCTCTTTCAAAATGACTTCCATCCTATGACTCCTCTGGAATTCTTGTTGCCGCACATTCTCAAGGATGTGACGGATTCCTTCATCGGACTGGATCGGGGAAGGGATCCGCATTGTCCGCGGCCTGCTTGCCTAAGAGGCGCGGCCCGCGAACGGAAGCAGGGCGATGTTCCGGGCCTGCTTGATCGCTGACGAAAGACGCCGCTGGTGCGGCGTGCACACGCCGGTCAGACGTCTGGGGACGATCTTGCCGCTCTCGGCCACAAATTGCGCCAGCAGACGCACATCCTTGTAATTGATGGCTTCGATCCTTTCCACGCAGAACTTGCACACCTTCTTACGCCGGAAGTATTTACGCCCGCCTGCGCCTTCGCGGCCGCCGGAAGCGCCCGCCGGGCGGGGAGGACGCCGATCGGGCCGGTCCCCACCGGAAGGCCGCTCAACGCCCGGGGTTGTTTCTGCTACTGCTCGAGTTTCGTCTGCCATGATGCTCCTTGAAGACAGTCAGCTCTCGCTCTCAACGTCTCAGAAAACCACTTTCTTGCCAGGCGATCCGTCTATGCCGTGACTGCGGCAGCCTCTCCGCTGCCTTCCCCGGACGCGGGCGCCGTCGAAGTCTTGCGGCGCGCGTCCCGGATGGCCTTGATCTTATCCAGGCGCTTTTGCTCTTCATCGATGCGCACGGTGATGAACTTGATCACCGGCTCGGTGACTCGCAAGCGCCGCTCCAGTTCGTGAATCAGGGCGCCGCCACCTTCCACCGTCAGCAGGACGTAGATCCCGTCGTGGAATCTCCGCACTACATAGGCCAGACGGCGCTTACCCATTTTCTCCACGCTCTTTACCTTGCCGCCGGAGGTGGTTACGGCAGACTCCAGCGTGGAAATCAGCTTGTCCTGCTCCTCTTCCACCATGTCCGGGCGGACAATAAACATCAGCTCATAAGTGCGATTCATCCTGTCTCCATCCCGCCACCGATCTTCACGAAGCAGGGCGAGTCGATCGCGACCGGCCAGCCTGCGTGTAAATCCGTAGCTACTGCCTGGTTTCGGCCCTGCGGTTAAAGCGGTTCATGGCCGCCGCCGGACCCTCCTTCAGGATCACCTTCACGGCTTCGGCGGCGTTGTCCAGTACTTCTTCCACTTTCTTCAGCTGCGCCTTGCGAAACGGCGTCAGCACAAACTTGATGCCGTCAGAGACCTTGCGATCCGGCGCGATCCCCAACCGGACGCGCAGGAACTCCTGCGTGCCCAGCTCGGCGATCACCGACTTCATGCCGTTGTGTCCCGCCGAACTGCCCCGCTCACGGATGCGGATCGCACCCAGCGGCAGGTCCAGCTCGTCGTAGACCACGATCAGGTCTGACTCCGGCCTGAGTCCGTGCTTCGCCACCAACTCCCGTACTGCCATGCCGCTGAGATTCATGAAGGTCTCAGGCTTGGCCAGCAGCACCACTTCGCCTTCCATCATCACGCGGGCGGTGAGGGCGCCGCACTGGCGATTTCTGACCTGCGCGCCGCAATCGTTCGCGATCCGGTCCACGGTCAAAAAGCCCAGATTGTGCGGCGTCGACTGATATTCCTTGCCCGGGTTGCCCAGCCCGACAATGAGTTTCACGCCTGATCAATTGCCCTCGCCAAATAACGGTCGAACTGCACTCGACCGGGCAGGTGGGAAACCTGCCCCCTGCACAACCAGCGGCTATTTCTTTTCCTTCTTCTCGGGCTTTTCTGGCTTCTCGGGAGCGGCTTCCGCGCCTTCCTCTCCCTCGACTTCCTGTTTGCCCTTCTTGATGACCTCGGGCTCGGCCGGAGCCGCGGCAGCTTCGGCGGCGGCCGCCTCGGGCGTGGGCGCGACTTCCTCCTTCACCGTGGTGATATGCGCCACCGGCTGGTTGGCCTCGGTGATGAAGTGAACTTTCGCTTCATCATGCGCCAGGTCGGAAATACGCAGCACCTTGCCGAACACCAGCTCCGACACGTCGGCCTCGATCGAAGTCGGGATGTCGCTGGGCAGGCACTCGACTTCCACTTCGCGCGTGATCTGCTCCAGAATGCCTCCCTGCTGCTTCACTCCGGCGGCTTCGCCCTTGAGCACAATGGGCACGCTGACCCTGAGCTTCTGGTCCATAGCGATGCGCTTCAGGTCGATGTGGAGCAGGGCCCCCTTGATGGGCTCGTATTGCCAGTCCACGATCATGGCCTTGGTGCGCTCGCCGTCGAGGGCGAGGTCAAAAATAGTGTTGTGGCCGGTGGCCGAGTGCAGGATACGGGTTACCTGGCGCGGGTCGAGGCTGACCGCCAGGGCCTGCTTGCCTGCGCCATAGACGACGCCCGGAATCTTGCCGCTCCGTCGTACCCGCCGGGCGTCGTTCTTGTTGCCGGAAGTGCGCGACTGCGCCTCCAGGGTGCTGGTTTCAGTGGCAGTGGCCATAAAGTTGATCCCTATAAGTACAGTCTGCTGACGGACGTTTCTTCGTGAATCGACTGGATGGCGCGTCCAATCAACCCGGCGATGGTGAGAACCTTGATTTTGGGCGCTCGCCGCGCGTCGTCGGTCAGCGGAATGGTGTTGGTTACGACTACTTCCGTGATGCAGGAGTGGGAGATATTCTCCACCGCCGGCCCGGACAGCACGGGATGCGAAGCGCAGGCATACACGGCCGTGGCGCCATTTTCCATCAGGGCGCTGGCTGTCTTGACCAGCGTCCCGGCGGTGTCGATCAAGTCGTCGATCACCAGGCAGGTGCGGCCCTTGACGTCGCCGATGACGTTCATGACTTCGGCCACGTTCATCTGCTCCCGCCGTTTGTCGACGATGGCCAGGGCAGAATCCATCTTCTTGGCAAAGAAGCGCGCCCGCTCCACGCCGCCGGCGTCGGGAGAGATCACCGTCAGGTTGGGCAGATTCAGCCGCTTGAAGTGGTCCACCAGCACCGGCGACGCGAACAGATGGTCCACCGGGATGTTGAAAAATCCCTGCAACTGCGGCGCGTGCAGGTCCACGATCAAGGCCCGATTGGCGCCCGCGGTGGTCAGCAGGTCGGCCACCAGCTTGGCGGAAATCGGGGCCCGCGGCTTGTCCTTGCGGTCCTGCCGTCCGTAGCCATAGTAGGGAATCACGGCGGTGATGCGCCGCGCCGACGCCCGCTTCAGGGCGTCGATCATCAGGAGCAGCTCCATCAGGTGCTCGTCCACCGGACGACAAGTTGACTGCAGCACGAACACGTCCGCGCCGCGCACGTTTTCCTGGATCTGCACGTAGGCTTCGCCATCACTGAATCGCGTCACTTGCGCCTGCCCGCGCGTCATCGCCAGGAACCCGCAGACCTCTTCGCACAGCGGCTCGTTGGCCGTGCCGCAAAAGATCTTGAACTTGTCGTCCCCGCGGGCGCGTTGCGGCTTGCGCTCCGGCTTCTCGTCGGGCGTCATCGATGCCTTCTTTTCTGTCGCAGTCGCAAGAGTCGGCATAGAGCTTCCAGCTCCTGGCCGCCAGCTTCTGGCCCGAGGCCAGGAGCCAGCCGCCGCTTTTCTGGCTGGGCCGCTAGGATTCGAACCTAGACAAAGTGCTCCAAAGGCACTTGACCTACCATTAGTCGACGGCCCAGTGGGATCAGTGTCAAGTTTCCAGTTTCGGGTTGCAAGCAAAAGCCTGGTCCCGCGATTATCCCTCGAAACTAAGAACCTGAAACTGGAAACTTGTTCCAATACTGCCGCCGGGTCAGTGTCCTGGTTAGCTGTGCCGGGACGCCGCTCCGCTGCAGTCGCGCCACCGCTCTTTCCCCTGTTGGCCGCGATGGAAACAGCCCGTACACCGCCGAGCCGGAGCCGGAGAGCGAGGCATAAAAGGCCCCCGCGCGCCGGAGCACACTCTTGACCTCGGACAGTGCGGGATACTGAGGAAAGACGACCTGTTCAAAGTCGTTTTCGATCCCGGTACGGACGAGGTCGAGAAGCAGGGTCTCGGCCCGGCCCCTGGCCGTCTTCACAGGGACACCGGATAACGCCCTCCCAGCCTTGAGCCGGGGTTGACCACTCAGCCACGCGGAAAGCTCGCGGCCAAGCTTAATTATTCTATCGGAGGGACGGGAAACCGTCAATTTTGAGGCGTTTGCGTCCCAGTCTCGGAACGCCTGTGGGGTTGAGACTCCAACTCCGGGGACGGCTACGACGCACCAGACCGGCGGCAGATCAGGCAGAGGATAGACTTCTTCGCCTCTGCCCAGACCGAGCACCGTCCCGCCCACCAGGAACAGAGGCAGGTCCGAGCCTACCTCGGATGCGATCCGCAGCCTTTCCGGGCCTGGAAGGTGCTGTCGCAGTGCCCGCTCCAGCGCGAGCAAGGCGGCGACCGCATTTGCTGATCCGGCCCCAAGGCCCCCCTGCACGGGCAGCAGCTTCTTGATCTCTACCGCGACCCGCACCCTTGCGTCCAGCGCCCGAAGCGCCCGTTCCACGATGCGGTGGCAGGTATTGGAGTCATCCTTCGGCACCCCCGGATGGTCGCAGCGAATCTCGATGCCTCTGCCGCGTCCCACACTGACGCAAACGATGTCATGGAGTGCGATGGTCTGGTAGACGGTCCGCAGGTCGTGATAGCCATCCGGGCGCAACGCCCCGATGCGCAGGCCGAGGTTGATCTTGGCGAAAGATCGAACAGTTACGGGCATCGAGGCATGATTGTAACCACAGCGGAACGCGGGGACACAGCGGAAGTTTCAGGTCCACGCCGCCGAGGAACAGTGCGTCCGCCCGTCAGGCGTCTAGGTCCTTCTTTTGTAGTAAATCGCGAACTCGAATCCGGGGTTCGCGGGAAACAGCTCCGCCACTTTTTTCAGTCGCTCGGCCATCTGCGCCGGCGCCAGGAGAGGATAATCGCGCTCACGCAGGTCGTAGTAGTCGACGTCGATAAACAATGACAGCAGATAGATGGAAATTGCGTCCGAGAAACTGGCGGCAAAGTATTCGTTCTTGTATTTCTCCGTATCCGGGCCCGGTTCGGCCGCCGCTTTGCGCGCTTCCCAGGCATCGAGCGAGGTTTCGCCGCGCGCTCCCGCCTGCACCTGCTTCCAGACCAGGTCGGCGAAAGCCTGCGAAACTCCCGCCTTTTCCACTATGGCGTGGCCGACGTTGATGTAGAACTCAAATGCCACGGAAAACTTGTCGTCCATCAGGCGCGTGGAAATGAACACGCATTGCGAGTCGCCCAGGTCCAGGTTGCGATGACACACCGCATTGTCGCTCAACGCGACGTCGTATCGGTCGGCAATGACGGTCTCCTCTCCCTGGTTGACGGTAAGCGGAACGAAGTAGTAGGCCTTGCGCTGCAGAGCGGCGGCGGCGGCATCCGGAACCGCGGACACCATGCGCCCCAGGTCCGCTTCCGGGACTGTAATCTCGCCTGCCACGGCATAGCAGATCCCATTGGGAGCCTGGGTCACTGGGGTCTGGCGGACAACCTCCCCCGGGGGCCGCGTAATCGGCGGGGCAGTGGGTGACATGGGAATTATTCTAGCGCACCGGCAAACGAAGAACCGATAACGGTACCGGAGAACGGCTAGAATCAGGAATCGATGTCCCCGGGTCCCGACAGGTCGCCTGCCCCGCGTTGGCTTAAGCTCGCGCTGCGCGTAGTGCTGGTCACCTTTCTCCTTACGTTGCTTTCATTTGCAGTCTGTCTGCTGCTGGGGATCGCGGGCCTGCTGGCGGTCGCAGCCCTCCACGGCGGCCATCCCAATATG
>CAYOZX010000141.1:7684-9645 GCA_964408515.1 uncultured Acidobacteriaceae bacterium
GGTATAGGCGTGTGGTGGAAGGTCCACTCTCCGTGGTGCTAAGGTAGTCGCCGATGATTGTGGGCACCGGCATCGATATCGCCGAGGTTCCTCGCATCGCCCAGGCCATTGCCCGCCATGGGGACCGTTTTCTGCAGCGCGTGTTCACTGAGGGCGAAAGAAGCTATTGCGACTCCAAAGCCAACCGCATGGAGCGCTACGCTGCCCGTTTCGCCGCCAAGGAAGCCGGCATGAAGGCGCTGGGTACCGGCTGGAATCACGGCGTGCGCTGGCGCGACATCGAAGTCTCCCGCCAGCCCGGAGGCAGGCCGACGCTGGCTTTTCATGGCAAGGCGGCCGAGTTGGCGGCGCGGCTGGGAGCGGTTCGTGTGGCGCTTTCGCTCACCCACACCCCCGAACAGGCGCTGGCCCAGGTTATCCTCGAAAGCTGACCGCGGGAGCAGAGTTTCCCTTCTGTTAGACTGGGCGAAGTTCACGCGCGATGCACGAGACATCCCTGCTGATTCCAAAGGACAGCGCGTCGCAATCACCACCGCGCGCCCTGCTGGCCGGAACCGCCCTGTGCAGCTTCGCGGCTCTGCTGCTGGAGCTGGGCCTTACCCGCCTGTTCTCCGTGGTTCTGTTCTATCACTTCGCGTTTCTGGCGATCTCCATCGCCCTGCTGGGACTGGGCGCTGGCGGGGTGTTCGCTCATCTGCGGAAGGATGCGCTCGCGCGCTTTGAAACCCGCGCGCTGGTGGCCCGACTGTGCGCCACAAGTGCCCTCGTCGTACCCCTGGTCCTTCTGATCGTGCTGCACACTTCCGTCTCACTAGCCCTCTCGAAGGCGAATCTCATGCGGCTCACGGCCATCTATCTGGCTTCAGCCGTGCCTTTCTTCCTCGTCGGACTTGCGTTCTCGCTCGTATTTGCCCGCGAAGCCCGCCATATCTCCCGCCTCTATGCCGCTGATCTCGCCGGAGGCGCGTTGGCCTGCTTGGCTATCGTTCCCCTGCTCAACCTGTTGGGCGGACCCAATACCGTGCTCTTCACCGGAGTCTGCATGGCGGCCGCGGGCACGGTGTGGGCGGACCAGGGCAAAGCTCGATGGTCGAATGCCGGGCGCGCCGCGCTTGTTTTGCTGCTGATGGCCGCCAACTACTCAGGCAAGCTTTTTGACATCTTGTACGCCAAGGGTTGGCGTCACCATGGCGCCTGGGTCGAATTCGCGCGCTGGAACGCCATTTCGCGGGTGGAAGTGGATCGCCAGGGCGATACCCGCGCCATTGTCATCGACGCCGACGCTTCCACTTACCTGATGCATGTTGATCCCAAGACCAACTGGCAAGGCACGGCGTGGGAGAAAAGTCTGATGTCTGCCCCGCCGGCTTTGGTCAATGTGCTGCGCCCGCATGGAGACTACGCCATCATCGGACCGGGCGGAGGCGTGGATGTGGTGCGGGCCGTGGCCGCCGGCAGTCGCAACGTTACCGGCATCGAGATCAATTCCATTATCGCCAATACCATCATGCGCGGCCGTTACGCCGACTACGTTTATCACCTGTACGAGCAGCCCGAGGTGCACATTCACGTAACCGACGGCCGTTCCTTCGTGCGCCATGCGAACCAGCGATTTGACGTCGTGCAGATGACTCTGGTCGATACCTGGGCCTCGACCGCCGCCGGAGCCTTCGCCCTCAGCGAGAACAACCTTTACACCGTAGAAGCCTTCCGCGAGTACTTTGAGCACCTCAAGCCGGACGGCATGATCGCCGTCACCCGCTGGGAATTTCGCCAACCGCGCGAGGCCCTTCGCGTGGTCTCGGTAGGGATGCAGGCGCTGCACGAACTCGGCGTAAAGGACACCCGCGCCAACTTCATCGTGGTTTCCAAAGGAAACCTGGTGGACGACGGCATTCCCGTAGTTGTGCTGGCGAAGCGTTCTGCATTTACGGCCGATGAAGAATCGCGTGTACGAGCCC
>CAYOZX010000142.1:0-9617 GCA_964408515.1 uncultured Acidobacteriaceae bacterium
CCGCCGTCTCTCAGCCGGGCTCAGTTCTCTATTACTATGAAAAGAAGCGGTCAGCCGGCCTGGCCCCCGAGCCTTATCCAGGGCTGGAGAGGCGGTACCGCATCTGCGCAAGGAGAACTTAGCCTCATGAATTCCCTGTTTTGCCGAATCCTCCCCCGGCTCGCGGCGCTTGGCTTGGCAGCCGGCCTGACCGCGGTCGCCGCCGACAAACCCCAGACCTTCACCGGCCGGGTCAGCGATGCCATGTGCGGCGCCAATCACATGATGAGCGGCGACCCCGCAGCCTGTGCCCGCGCCTGTATCCACAAGGGCTCCAAATACGCCCTGGTCGTAGGCGACAAGGTCTACACGCTCGAAACCAGCGATAAGACGGCGCTGGACAAGCTCGACCAGTTGGCCGACAAGCAGGCCAAGGTCACCGGAGAAGCCAACGGCAACGCCATCACCGTGTCTTCCGTGGCTGCGGCCAAGTGAACCGTCCCCAACGCGAAGATGTGCTCATTCCGACACTCGGGGCCCGTCTTTTCTCAGAATTACCTTGATTTTCATATTGTCGCGCTGAGTCACTGTGTTATGTTTTAGCGAATTTACCCAGCAGGCACGGGAGGAAATTCGAATTGTCCAAAGACATGGTCCCCAAGCGGATCTTCTTCACCAAGGGGGTCGGGAAACATCGCGAACGTCTTACCTCGTTTGAGCTGGCCCTGCGGGACGCCGGCATCGCTGCCCAGAATCTGGTTCGAGTCTCATCCATTTTTCCGCCACAGTGCAAATTGGTTCCGCGCTCCCAGGGCCTGAAATACCTCAGTCCGGGAGAGGTGGTGTTCGCTGTGGTCGCGGAAAATTCCACCCACGAACCTCACCGCCTGCTGGCCTCCAGCATCGGCGTGGCCATTCCTGCCGACCGCAACACCTACGGCTACCTCAGTGAGCACCATTCCTTCGGCGAAACCGAGGACGCGGCCGGCGACTATGCCGAAGAACTGGCCGCGGAAATGCTCGCCACCACCCTTAACGTGGAATTTGATCCAGATCGATCGTGGGACGAAAAGAAAGAAATCTACCGCATCTCCAACAAGATTGTGCGCACCGCCAACGTGACCCAGTCCGCCGTGGGCGACAAACGCGGCTTGTGGACCACCGTGATCGCTTCTGCCGTTCTGATTTTCGATTAGCAAAATTCGATGGCGAAGGCGCAAAGATTTTTCCGGTATGTGTGGCGAGCTAACGCCGTATTGATCCTGCTTGCGACCGCCGTAATCGTCTTTGGCATAGGCTATCTCCTGTTCGAGGAATTCGGTATCAGAGAGGCTATACACCACAATGCGCAGGCAGGGGTGCCGATTGTGGCCCAGCCAAGGACCGACCTGTCTCTGGGACGTGCCGAAGCCGTTCCGGGAAGTACGGTCCTGCGTGCTGACCTATTTGTACGTGGAGAGGAAAAAGGCTTTAGCAGCAGCGGATTCACTGAGACCAGGAACATCCTTTTCATTGATCCCAGCCAGACGAGCGCCCACTGGCTTCTGCCCGACAATGACCATGTTATTTCCGAACGTTCAGACGTCAAAGATCAAACAGATCCACGGCAGGGGCGGGTTGTTGCCACTGCGGTGCTGGTAAAGCCCCGGGACGATCAACTCGACCTGGCGCGCGGAAAACTTTTCCTGTTTGATGGAAAGGGAGAAAAAACCGTTGAAGTCGCGGATGATGTGAGGGATATGCACGTAGCAGTCCTCAACGCCGGGGAAGTAAGAATTCTCTTCGAGCGAAACCGGCGGCTTGTTCTAACCTCATTTGATCCCGTGTCCCTCACCAAAAAGAGGGAGCAGGAACTTGAAGTTCCTCAACTGAAGTAGTCCTCCTCCCAGACTGCCTATTTCTCTGCGCCGACTCTCTCATGCTTCGCTTTGGCATTCTTACTCTTGTCCTTGCTGAGCCGCTCCAGCACCGCGGCCACAATCAACGGCAGGCCCACGGTAGCATCGACGAACACTTCGCCGAACTTCCCGCCTTCCGCCGGAGGCACAAACTTGCCCCAGGAAATCGCCTCGCTGTAGGGGCTCCCGGACAGCCCGCCCCAGTACACGGGCTCGGGACAAATCCGCAAACCGTAGTGATAACGCTTCAGGGGAACGTTTTCTCCCATGCGCCGGTGCCTGAGCTCGATGAAGGGACCGAACTGTTGCGACCAGTTGCGCGGGACCCCTCCCCCGATGGTGAAGATTCCCAGACGCTTTTGCCGCAGGAGCGTGCTCGCGAAATGCTCCAGATCCTCAAAGGGATCGAAACGCAGCTTGTGCCGGCCCGCCGCTTCCCGCATGCGATTCGACAGCGCTACATCGAGCCCCAGCTCCGAGTCGGTGAACGCCGGCACGAACACCGGCACGCCCTGCTCATAGGCGGACTTCAGGATTCCCCTCTGGTCCCTGGCATTTTTGACCAGGTATCCGCCCACCGCGTGATTCAGCTTGTACGAACATAAAACTTCGCTGGGATCCCACTCCTCCAGCACCTGGAAGATCACCCGCTCCACGTCGTCCAGATTCTGCTCCGGCTCCAGCGTGTCGTACACGCGGTTATAACCTTCCTGGTAGAGCTGCTCGTCCGGCACAGCGGGGTCGTAGCGGAAATGAGCGCGGCCGGTCGCTTCCACCAGACCATGCGCCATCAGCGCCCCTGTAGAAACGATGGCGTTGACGATGCCCCGATCGATCAACTCCGTGATGACCAATCCCTGCTTGGCGACAGTCATGGCCCCCGCCAAGGTCATCACCACAAAACAGTCCTTGTCGCGGGCCATGGCTTCGAGCACATCCGCCGCTTCGCCCAGTTGGCGCCCGAGGAACGCGGTCTGGGACATGGCCCGCACCAGGTCGTCAATGGAGTGCACCTTTTGCAGATCGAGCGGTTCCAGCGCAGTCAGCCGGTCTTCGATGGGATCATGCAGATGACGCTCCTTGCCCGCGCCATCATGATTTCCGTGTTTCAAGAGGCACCCCCAGAATGCGAAGCACTACTTTACTAAAAGCCTGCAAGCGAGGCTACAACAACCACGTGGCCTGGGACTGAGAACGGGGAACCGGAAACCGGGAACTGGTATTCTAGTTTGTCGATTTTAGTCTGCTTGCTGGTGGAGGCATTCGTGGCCGGTGTTTTCAAAGTAGGTTTGGTGCAGATGTCCGCCACCCCCGATCCCGACAAGAACCTGGAGCGCGCCGTCGACAAACTGCATCAGGCGGCGGCGCGCGGCGCGCAGATTGTCTGCCTGCCGGAACTGTTTCAGACGCAGTATTTCTGCCAGCGCGAGGATTCGTCCCTCTTCGACTTGGCTCAACCCATTCCCGGCCCCATTACGAACCGCATCGCCACCCTGGCGCGGCAGCTTCGCCTGGTGGTCGTGGCCTCGCTGTTCGAGAAGCGCGCGCCCGGGGTCTATCACAACACAGCGGTGATTCTCGGAGCCGATGGGTCGCTCCAGGGAATCTACCGCAAGATGCACATCCCCGACGATCCGCTGTACTACGAAAAGTATTACTTCACGCCCGGCGATCTTGGTTTTCGCGCTTTCGACACCTCCGTAGGTCGCATCGGGGCGCTGGTGTGCTGGGACCAGTGGTATCCCGAAGGCGCGCGCCTCACCGCCCTCCAGGGCGCGCAACTCATCTTTTTTCCCACCGCCATCGGCTGGCATCCCGCGGAAAAGACGGAGTTCGGCGTCGCCCAGCACGATGCCTGGCGCACCATCCAGCGCGCCCATGCCATTGCCAACGGAGTATTCGTGGCTGTGGTCAACCGCGTCGGCCTGGAACACGGAGACATTCGTGGCAACGCCACGCCCGGCGAGGGCCTGGAATTCTGGGGAGGATCTTTTCTTTGCGATCCCTTCGGCCGGATTCTGGCCGAAGCCTCCGCCGACAAAGACGAAATTCTGGTAGCCGACGTGGACCTGGGTGCAGTGGAAGAGGTGCGGCGCAACTGGCCCTTCCTGCGCGACCGCCGCATCGACAGCTACGCCGGCATCACCAGCCGGCTGATCGACTGAAGCCGGTGTCTTCCCTTCCGATATGCCGCATGCCCGCCGAGTGGGAACCGCATGCCGCCACCTGGCTGGCCTGGCCTCACTACCGCGGCGACTGGCCGGGAAAATTCGAGCCCATCCCCTGGGTCTATGCCGAGATCGTCCGCCACCTCAGCCGCCACGAGCGGGTGGAGTTGATCGTCAACAACGCGGCTTCTGAGAAGTTCGCCCGCAAGGTGCTGTCACGAGCCAATTCGCTAAGCGATAACATTCGCTTCCATCGCTGGCCCACCAACCGCGTCTGGACGCGCGATTCCGGCTGCACCTTTGTCACTGGCACGAACCATGTGGGGACGGGCGCCTCGCCCGTCCAGGTCGAGCGCAGCTCGGCAAAAACGGGAGGGCACGGCTTCAGCCGTGCCGAAAAGGCTTACGCGAGAGGTCGGGCTTCAGCCCCTGAGGGATTGGCCGCCATCAAATGGCGCTTCAATGCCTGGGCCAAGTACTCGAACTGGCAGCGCGACGAAAAAATCGGCAGCCTCATGGCACAAGTGGCCCACGCAAAAGAACTCCGTCCAATGTTCGGTAAGAGCCGCGTCGTCCTCGAGGGCGGCTCCATCGAGGTGAATGGACGTGGCACGCTGCTCACCACCGAGGAGTGCCTGCTCAGCAGGGTTCAGCAGCGCAACCCCGGCATGAAGCGGAAAGATTACGAAAAAGTGTTTGCTCACTATCTGGGAATCAGAAACGTGATCTGGCTAGGCTCGGGAATCGCCGGCGACGACACCCATGGCCACGTCGACGACCTCACCCGCTTCGTCTCGCCAGACACCGTGGTCACGGTCGTGGAATCTGATCCCAAGGACGTCAACTACCAGCCTCTGCGTGAGAACATCCGTCTGCTGCGCTCCGCCACGGACCAGGACGGCAAGCAGCTCTCGATTGTGGAATTGCCCATGCCCTCACCGGTCGTGTTTGAGGGACGACGGCTCCCCGCCAGCTACGCCAATTTCTATCTCGCCAACCGGGTTGTGCTGGTTCCAGTCTTCAGTGATCCTAACGATCGGGTCGCGCTCGATATACTGGCCGACTTGTTCCCCGGCCGCGAGCTCATCGGCATTTACTCCGGCGACCTGATCTGGGGCTTCGGCGCCATGCACTGCATGACCCAGCAGCAGCCGCTGCAGTCGGGAGCATCCTGAGTGGGAGGGCTGAGAGATCTCAAGGTTTCATCCCAGTCGAGGGTGTTGCAGCTGAGAGCTGATGGCTACTTCCGATATTGCGTCGGCTGCGGGCCTTTTTCCAGCATCTCGCGGTTCCAGATGGCGCCTTCGCGGCTGTAGCTGGCCAGCTCGAAATCCTGGGTCAGCTCCAGCGCGTCGGTCGGACAGGCGTCCTCGCACAGCCCGCAGAACATGCAACGGCTCAGATCGTAGGTGAAGTTGGTGAGTTCTTTGCGGCGGGTCTTTTCATTGCGCTCGCTCGAAACCACAATCAGGTGCTCGGGGCAGGCCAGCGCGCACAGATCGCAGGCGATGCACATGGTCTCGTTGCTGTCGGGATTGACGTTCAGCCGCGGCGCTCCGCGATACCGCTCCGCCACTTGCGGCCGCTGCAGGGGATACTGCTCGGTATAAATTTCCTTCGGGTCCTGGTAGCGGAAGGTTACCTTCAGCCCTCGCAGCAGGTCCACCAGGAAGATCTTGCGGAAAAAACCCGTGATTCCCATCTGCGCACTAGGATATCACTAACGCGAGGGCCCAAGATCAAGATGAAGATGCGGCACGATACCACCTACACCATCCGATTGCGCTCGGTGACTCCTTCCTTGGGTCTCCACTCCCAGGCTGGTCTTGCCATGTCTTGCCATAGGGCTGGTGATTTCCATGGCCAACACTCTCTGCCATCCTGGCGGCTGTTCGTTTCCCGGTTTTGCGGCTTGAGCTTGTTCCCATTGACAATATTCCATATTTCCGCAATAATAGAAATATGCCGCGACCTCACGCCGCTGCTCTCGAGCAGGTGGCCAGATATGCCGACCGGTTTTCGGCCATGGGCGCTGAGCCCCGGTTGCGCATCATGCAACTCCTGCTGGCTGCCCATCCCGCTGGCCTGGTTGTGGGCGAGATGCAGGCCGAGCTCGCTATTCCCAGCTCGACTCTCTCCCATCATCTCGACAAGCTGAAAACCGAAGATCTGGTGCGAGTTTCGCGGCAGGGCACGTTCCTGCGTTACACCGCCAATACCGAGGTGTTGCAGGAGCTGTTGCAGTTCCTGTACGCGGAGTGTTGCACCCGCAACAACGCGGTGACACCGCAAAGCATCGTGCAAATTTGCAGGTAGGGGGATATCCATGCCACAAGCAGACATCAAGACCGTGGTGAAAGAAAAATATGGCCAGGCCGCCTTGCGAGTCAGCAGCGGCGGCAGTGGCTGCTGTGGGGCTGCGCCCGCGACCGCGTCCTGCGACCCCATCACCTCGAATCTCTACGATCCCTCTCAGGCGCAGCAGATTCCGGAGGAAGCGATGCTTGCCTCCCTCGGTTGCGGCAATCCCACCGCCCTGGCCGCGCTACACCCGGGCGAGACCGTCCTCGACCTGGGCTCAGGAGGCGGCATCGACGTTCTTCTTTCCGCCCGGCGCGTAGGCCCCACGGGTAAGGTGTATGGCCTCGACATGACTGACGAAATGCTGGCCCTCGCCAATGAGAACAAGCGCAAGGCAGCCGCAGAGAACGTGGAGTTTCTCAAGGGAGAAATCGAGAACATTCCCCTGCCCGGCGACTGCGTGGACGTCATCATCTCCAACTGTGTGATCAATCTTTCCGCCGATAAGGACCGCGTGCTGCGCGAAGCCTTCCGTGTGCTGAGGCCCGGCGGGAGGCTCGCCGTCTCCGATGTGGTCACGCGCGGCGAGATTGCGCCCGCCATCCGGCAAAGTATTCTGCTTTGGGTGGGCTGTGTGGCGGGAGCGCTTGCGGAAACTGAGTATCGCGACAAGCTCGCATCCGCTGGCTTCGAGCAGATCGACATTGAGCCCACGCGCGTCTACCGCGCGGAGGATGCCCGCGAGTTCCTGGCCTCCGCGGGCGTGAATGCGGAGAGTATCGCCTCCGAAGCGGACGGCAAATTCATGAGCGCCTTCATCCGGGCAGTCAAGCCGAATCCTCCCCTCCAGACGCCATGCTGCGGCCCGACCTGCTGTCAGTGAGCCATGCCTTGAAGTCCCATTGGGCCTAAGGTGACCACCGCAGCACCCTCACCACCCCGGATGTCGTGCCTGCTCTCCACCGCTCAGACACTCATCCGCCGGGTGCTATGATGATGAGTCGTGCCTGGGTCCCGGTTCATCTGATCCCACCATCCTGCGCAAAGAAAGGTGAGAACGTCACTGACTACTGAATGAACCGCAGGCGCTCCATTCTGATTCTCCTTCTGCTCTCCCTGACAACCTACATCGGCAATTCTCTCCAGCCGGCGCTGTTAGACGACGCCGACGCCTCCCACGCGCTGGTTTCGCGCGAGATGCTGCAGCGCGGCGACTGGGTGGTCATGTACCAGGACGGTGTCCGCTACCTGGAAAAGGCGCCACTGCATTACTGGATGGTGGCCGCCAGCTACGTGCTCTTCGGCCAGGGCGCATTCCAGACCCGCCTGCCGCTGGTGCTCTCGACCGTCGGCCTGGTCCTGATGGTGTACTTTCTGGCCCGGCGTTACTTCGGCGAAAGCGCCGGCCTTTACTCCGGCTTGGTGATGGCCACCAGCGCGGGCACGTTCCTGTTTACTCGCGTCATGGTTCCCGAGGCCATCTTCGCGCTCGAGCTCACTGCCCTCTTTTACCTTTTCCTGCGCGCCTGGGATGGAAGCCTCAGCCCACGCGCCGGCTACTGGGGCGCCGCTGTGGTCATGGCGCTGGCCGCTCTCACCTTGGGGCTGATCGGCCTCCTGTTTCCCCTGGGAGTGGTCTTCTTCTTTATCCTGTTCACCCGCAGCTGGGGGCGCTGGCGCGAATTACGAATCTTCTCCAGCCTGCTGATATTCCTTCTCATCGCCGTCCCCTGGCACTTGGTCGCAGAGCATCGTTCTCCGGGATTTCTCTGGTCTTACTTCATCAACGAGCATTTCAAGCGCGCTCTCGGCACCCGTTATCCCCCGGACTATGAAGCCGTGCCCCTCGTGCTGTGGTGGGCGCTGCACCTGGTTTGGTTCTTTCCCTGGAGCTTTTTCCTGCGCTATGGCCTGCGCGAACTTCCCCGGCCCCGCACCTGGGCCAGGAACATGGACTCCGGCCAGCAGGCGCGCCTGCTGCTTTTTATCTGGGCGGCGCTGATTCTGGTTTTCTTCTCGTTCACCAGCGGCTCCCGCATGGAGTACTACAGCTTTGGAGCCTGGCCCGCGATCGCCATCCTCCTCGGATTGGGATTGGCCCGGGCCGAGGAAGCGCGCGACCGCTGGCTGCCTTATCTGCAGGCTGGCCTGGCCGCGGTCGGTGTGCTGGCGGCTGCCGGCCTTGGCTACCTGGTCGTGTCGTCGCTTGATGTCTCTCTGAAATACGGCATCTCGAGCTTGATCCGGTATCACCCGCTCGATACCTATCGCCTCTCCATGGCCCACATCCTGGACCTGACCCCCCAGACCTTTGCCGCCCTGCGCGGACCTGCGGTCACGGCCATGTTCATTTTCGTCCTCGGGTTCGGCGCCACCTGGCTGCTGCGCCGGCGCTGGACCAGCTATGCCGCTACCTTGACCCTGGCGTTCACCATGGCAATCTTTTTCTTCGTGGCCAACTGGGCCTTCAAGCGCTTTGAGCCGCGCATGTCGTCCCGTATTCTCGCCGACGCGATTCTTCCCTACCTCCGCTCGCAGGACCAGATTGTGCAGTACGGCGATTTCAATTCCGGCTCCAGCATTCCCTTCTACACCAACCGCCACGTCTGGATTTACAACGGACGCTTCGGCACCAACCTGGAAATCGGCTCCAATTATCCCGACGTGCCTCCCACATTTCTCGACGACCAGCAGTTCCCTGCTTTCTGGCGCGGCTCGGAACGCGTATTCCTGTTTGTGCCCGAGGAATTCCGCAAGGACGCTTTGTCGCGCCTGCCCCCGGACTCCACCTACCTGCTGGCCGAGAGCGCCGGCAAGTATATCTTCGTCAACCAGCCCGTGCGCCCCAACATGACGCTGCTGGCCTCGATTCTCGCGCGCCCCGCGGAGTGACGCGCCCCGGCCCATGACCCCGGCCACGAGCGACGAACTCTTCATGGAAGAGGCTCTCCGCTGCGCCCGGCGTGCCCTCGAGGCAGGTGAGGTCCCGGTGGGCGCGGTCGTAGTCTACGAGGGTCAGATCGTCGCTCGCGGCTGGAACCGCAACCTCACCGACAACGACCCAAGCGATGCGGTGCTGCCAGCGGTCGAAAACAGGGCTGGCGAGACTCCGGTCACGGCTTCGTTGAAGGTCACGTTGAACGAGACAGGGCTCTGGTCGGCCAGCAAAGGCTGGCCGTTGTAGAGCGCAACACGCTTCACCGTAGGCGCCACATTGTCTGCACGAAATGGACCCACGCATGACACCAGGAACAAAGTAGGGGCGCTTCTT
>CAYOZX010000143.1:0-7973 GCA_964408515.1 uncultured Acidobacteriaceae bacterium
CCAGACGCGCCGCCGCCTCCGTTGACAAGATCCTCAGGGGCGCCAAGCCTGCCGACCTGCCCGTCGAGCAACCCAGCAAGTTTGAGCTCGTCATCAACCTGAAGACCGCCAAGGCTCTTGGCCTCACGATTCCGCCCTCGGTGCTGGCGCGGGCGGATGAGCTGATTCAGTGAACCGGCCCGGCCGAGTCTGGGCGGGTCTTTCATCCGGTGCGTGGGGAGGGTTTGCCCATGGACACCCAAGCTTCCGCTGGCTCCCCGGACCGAGCACATCGTCCTGGCAGACACCCCGTGGAGCGTGGCGTGGCGGCCAGCATTGGCGAGGACGACGCTGGGACCGTCCTCGGCCAGGGACGCGGCGAGTAACCACGAGGACTTGCGACGCACCGGGCGGTGGTACGACGGGGTTGCGTCGCAGGGGCAGGTCCGCTATGCTCCCGTTTCGTGAGCCGGGCCTGAATAGGAGAGGGGCCTGTCCGATCTAAGGGGTTGAGTGGGGATTCCGATGAACCCGGTCTGCTGGCTGAATCGACGACGCCTCGGGGCCTACCGTGACGGCGAGCTGACGGCGACCGGCCGGACGCGGGCGGAGGCGCACCTCGGCCGGTGCCCGGCCTGCGCGGCCGAGGCGACGGCCCTGACGCGGCTCCAGACCGCGCTGCGGGCGGCGGTGCCAGAGCCTCCCGAGGCCGTCTGGGACGCCTTCTGGCCTCAGGTCCGAGCTCGGGTCGCCGCGACGCCGGCCCCGGAGCACCGATGGTGGTGGGCCTCCGAGGGGTTCCTCGGGCCCCGCCGGCTGATGTTTGGTTCGGCGCTGGCGGCGGCGGCCCTGGCGGTCCTCGCTATCCTGGCGCCGTGGCAGCAGATCGAGCAGCACCCCCGCTCGCTCAGCCCCGCGGCACCTGGAGTCGTCGCGTCCACCAGTGGCCCGATCGCGCCGATCCAGCAGGTCGTGGTGCAGTCCGTAGAGACCGCGGACCCCCAGTCGTCGGTCATGGTCTACGCGAGCCCGGAGTCCGATATGACCGTGGTCTGGGTGTTCGGGCTCGAGCGCACCGACATCTAGGCCCGCCACTCCAGGCCCCACCGTTCCGCACCGCCAGCCGGCGGCTGGAAGTGCTGCTGAACGATCTTTCTGCTGCGCACGGCCGCAGCGACAAGAAGCTGCTGAAGCTGATCGCACGCCTGCGGAAGAAGGCCGGACGCCTGCGCGATCTCGACGTCCAGGCCGCCGCCTTGAGAACTCTCAAGATTCCGCAGGAGCCTGGGCGCAAGTCACAACTGATGAGAACCCTGGCCGAGGAGCGCGCGAAGCGGGAAAAGAAACTGCTCAAGACCTTGGATAAAAAGACCGTTGCGGCGATTGGGAAGCGTCTGAAGCGGGCTTCTGACTCCCTGGAGATCACGAAGAAGGCCGATCCCTTGGCCATGGCCAGGCAGAAGATCAGCTCGCTGGAGCTTGATTCCGGGACTGTGTCGGAAAAGACGCTGCATCAGTTCCGGGTCGCTGGCAAGCGCGCGCGCTATCTCGCGGAACTCGCCGGGCCGAATGGCGACGGCGCCCAGCTTGTCGTCCACCTCAAGCACATGCAGGATGTGCTCGGCGACTGGCACGATTGGCTGCAGTTGACGGGAAGAGCGGAAAAACTCTTCGGCGGGGTGAACGACTCAGCCCTGGTCGCGGCCTTGCGCAATGTGACCCAGGCCAAGTTCCGCCAGGCGGTCGTGAATCTCAGCGAAACGCGGGCGGCGGTGTCCGGCAAAAGAGTGAACCAGGCCGTTCCCCACGCGCTTCCTCACGCTCGTCCCCACACCCTGGCATCGGCAGTGGCCTGACCGGGCTGCGGGTGCGAACTACGTCAGAGATCGTCCCGATCCAGGTCGATTAGTCGATCGCCGTCGTTACGCCAGCGCCGACCGCAGGGCTTGCTTCCAGCGCCGGCTGTCGATGGTCCAGCAGATTTTCTTCTTCGGTCCGCCACGGAGCGGCGCCCACACTGCCTGATTGCGTTCATCCCCACTCACCTGCAGCCGGTCCACCACCGTCATGCCGCGCGTTAATTCGCTATCCACCTCGACCTCCACGTAATGCTCACTCCATTCCGTTCCGACGGCAGGATCGAGCGCCACCGCCATGGCTACCGGATCGGGCAGCGAAATGCCGTCCTCGCCGGTCTGGACCTTGTAAGCGGCGCGCGCCCGGCTGTTGCACTCGATGGCAAAGCGCGCCGCCGCGCTGTTGATCCGCAAGATTTCGCGGATGTCGCTCTCGTTGAGCACAGCATCGCCTCGCGATGTCTGCCAGCCGACCAGTTCCACCGGAAGGCTGCTGCGCATCACAATGCGGGCCGCTTCCGGATCGACCCACATGTTGTACTCCGCCGCTGGCGTCACGTTCCCTTCGCAGCAGGGAGCGCCCCCCATGACTACGCACCGGCCCACTTTTCCCGCGACATCCGGCCTCTTTTCCAGCGCCAGTGCGAGGTTGGTCAGCGGCCCCAGCGTGACCAGGATGATCCCAGGGTTCGCGGCGATGGTTTCAATGATTGCGTCCACTCCGTGCGGCCCCTGCGCCTGCTCTCGCGATGGAGCGTAACCATGATCCCCTAGCCCGTCCTCGCCGTGAAACCAGGTCGCACTCTGATGCGCACGCCGCAGCGGCTTCTCGGCGCCCATAAAAACCGGCGTGCGAGCGCCACAGAGCTCCACGGTGTAAAGGGCGTTGCGCGTGGCCTGCTGTACATTCACGTTCCCCGCCACGGTCGTGATCGCCGCCACCCGCACGCTGGGCGTGCGCAGGGCGATGATGAGCGCAACCGCATCATCCGAGGCGACGTCGGTGTCGATGAGGAACGTCCGCGGCATTGGCGTAGGATAGCAAACAGGCTCGCCGTCTCACCTGCCTCCGCGGTGACGCATCTTGTCGCCGGGGTGTGGAATCTCTGGATCTCCGGCTCAGCAATCCCGGCTGACGCTCGGGCGCTGCCGGCAATCTCCTTCGTCTGCTCCTCCCGCGGTACACTGTCCCTCTCTCATGCCGACGTTCGCGGCCATCGATATCGGATCTAACTCCGTGCGCCTCAAAATCTCCCGCCTCTCCGGCAGGCGCCTGCGCGAAGTTCATGAAGACCGCCAGGTCACCCGGCTGGGCGAGGGCGTGTTCCGCTCCGGCTTTCTCGCGCCCGATGCCATGGCCGAAACCGTCAAGGTTCTGCGCCGCTTTCATCGCGCCACTCAGCAGGAAGCCGCGGATTTCGTGCGCGTCGTCGCCACCAGCGCGGTACGCGACGCCCGCAACTCTCGCGCCTTCCTGGAATGGGTCCGCTCCGCCACCGGCTGGCATGTAGACGTCATCTCCGGACTCGAAGAGGCGCGCTTGATCCACCTGGGACTGATCTCCAACCTGCGCCTGAGCGCTTCGAACATCCTGATGGTCGACCTGGGAGGCGGCAGCTGCGAACTCACGATCTCAAGCCATGGCCACATTCGCGAAACTGTAAGCCTGCCCCTGGGCGCGGTGCGGCTCACCAACGACTTTTTGCCTCACGATCCCCCGCGTAAGCCGGAACTGGGGCGCCTGCGCGGATTTGTGGAACGCGAAATCGGCCGCATCGCCGGCCGCATCGTCCGCGCCCACCCGCGCGCCGTGATCGCCACCTCCGGAACCGCGGCTTCCCTCGCCGCCGTCGGCCACGGCCTTTTCAAGAAGAAGGGCAAGGCGGAAAATTCGGTTTCGCGGCCGGAAATGCGGCGCATCGCCAAGATTCTTTCCCGCATTCCGCAGGAAGAACGTCGCAGGTTTTCCGGAGTGGGCCCACGCCGCGCGGAAATCATCGTCGCCGGCGCCGTTGTCTACGCCGAATTACTCGAGCGCTGCCAGCTGGGCGGCTTCCGCTATTCTCCGCTCGGCCTGCGCGACGGGCTTCTGGCCCAGATGGCGGCGGATTACGATCGCAGCACCCGCTCCCGCAAGCGTATCGAATCGGAGCGGCAGGATTCCATTCGCGCCGCCCTCGCCCACTACCGCATCGACCGGGACCACGCCGTCCAGGTCCGCGACGCCGCGATGCTCCTGTTCCGGGGCCTCAAATCCGTCCACCATCTCCCCCCTGACTATGCGGAATGGCTGGCCGCCGCGGCCATGCTGTATGAAGTCGGAGACTTCCTGAATCGCAACGGCCGGCACCGTCATGCCTACTACATCATCGCCCACTCGGAAATCCTTGGATACACGCCCGAGCAGCGCCGGATCATCGCGGCCACCGCCCGCTACCTGGGGAAGTCGCGGCCCAGCGCGGGCGATCTCGCCATCAAGGTTCTGCCGCCCGCCGACCGCGACCGGGTGCGTAAGGCCTCGTTACTCCTGCGCCTGGCCCGCGCGGTGAATCTGGGGCGCAGCGGCGCCGTCCGCCGTCTGAAAGTGCGCGTCACCTCCAGCCAGGTTCAGCTCCGCCTTCTCTCCCGGGCGCGGGCGAGCATCGATCTGGAGTTGTGGGCGGTAGAGAAGGAGAAAGCTTACTTCCGTGAGGTTTTCGGCCGGACGCTGGCGGCGGTCGCGGCATGAAGCGTGCGCAGAATTTTGGGCGTAAGGCACCACATCAGCGATCCCGACTTGCGGCTCATTTCCACCCGCGCCACGGCGCCCTTCTTGAGATCGACCGCCCCTTCGCACCCGGTGGTGCTGATGGCGCGTCCCAGAAATTCGCTGAGGTTCGGATTGTGTCCCACCACCATCACCGCCTCGTACTTTGCGTACTTGTCGAGGAGCTTGCGGAAGTCCGCGAAGGTAGCGCCCGGCCGCAGGCCGTCCTCGAATTGCAGCTTGCCCTCGTACCCCATCTCATTTCCTACCAGGGACGCGGTCTGCGCCGCCCTCTTCAGCGGACTGCTCAGAATGACGTCGACCTGGATGTCCAGCGCCGCCAGAGCACGGCCCACGTTACCGCACTGCTCGACCCCGATCTCGTCCAGCGCCCGTTTCTCGTCCTTCTTGGGATTGTTCAGGCTCTGGCCGGCACTGGCATGCCGCAGGAAGTACAGGATCATGGGCTCTTACCGCTCCTTCCCCAGGGCCACCCGGCGTGGCTTCTTCACCGGCGGCAAGGGGATCGCTTCCGGCGGCTGCTTCCCTTCCGCTAATCCCAGCAGAAAATCCTGCGCACTGAAAGCCAGGGCTTCGCCAGGGGGCTTACGCTTGCCTTCCGCCTGCCAGCTTCGCACGTAGGTCCCGTCCTTGCGCAGAATTCGCGCTTTCAGGTTGTCGGCCAGGTAGGAATCCAGCACTTCGTGCCGGACCCGCTCGCGCAGCAGAGTGTCGCGTAACGGAAACATCACCTCGACTCGCTCATAAAGATTGCGCGGCATCCAGTCCGCGCTGGCCAGATATACCTCTTCCTGCCCTCCGTTGGCGAAATAGAAGATGCGGCTGTGCTCCAGAAACCGGCCCACGATGCTGCGCACTCGAATGTGATCGCTTACCCCGCGCACGCCCGGCCGCAGCGCGCACATGCCGCGCACGATCAGGTCGATCTCCACCCCCGCCTGCGAGGCGCGGTACAGCGCCATGATGATGTTCTTGTCGAGAAGGGCGTTCATCTTGGCGATAATGTGCGCCGGACGCCCGTGGCGCGCGTGCTCGGCCTCGCGGCTGATCAGGCCCAGGCTACGCTCCGCCAAGTCGAGCGGCGAAACCAGCAAGGGCTCATAGTTAGGATGCTCCGCATAAGCGGTCAAAAAACTGAACACGTCGTGCACCGCTCCCGTGATGGCCGGATCAGCCGTCAGCAGGCTCAGGTCGGTGTAGATGCGGGCGGTATTGGCGTTGTAGTTCCCCGTTCCCAGGTGGGCGTAACGCCGGGTCACGCCATCAGGATCGCGCCGCACCAGCAGAGACAGCTTGCAGTGCGTCTTCAGCCCCACCAGCCCATGAAATACCTGCACTCCGGCATCTTCCAGGTCGCGCGCCCAGCGGATGTTGGAATCCTCGTCGAAACGCGCCTTCAATTCCACCACCGCCGTCACTTCCTTTTTCTCGGCCGCGGAAATCAGCGCCGGAACGATCAGCGAATGCTCGTTGGTGCGGTACAGGGTCTGCTTAATGGAAAGCACCCGCGAGTCCTGCGCCGCCGACTCGATAAAGGAAACCACCGCGTCGTAGGCGTCAAACGGGTGGTGCATCAGGATATCGTGGCGTCGCAGTTCCTCAAACAAATCCTGCGACTTGGCGGTGAGCCGCAGCTCGCGCGGGATGAATGTCTTGTACTTCAGCTCGGGGTGCGCCGTCTGCTCATAAATGTTGAACAGACGCGACAGGTTCACCGGGCCGTTCACCGGAAACACCTGCCAGGGTTCCAGCTCGAAGTTGGTGCGCAGGCGCTCGATGATTTCCGGATCCGCGTCAGCCTCGATCTCCAGGCGCACGGCGTCCCCCTTGCGCCGGTTGTGCAGCTCCGTGCGCACCGACTCCAGCAGGTTGCGCGATTCCTCTTCCGCCAGGTACAGGTTGCTGTTGCGCGTGACCCGGAACGCCGCCGAGGACACGATGTCGTATCCGTGATACATCCGCGAGGCATGGAAGGCGACCAGGTCGGCGAGAAAGATGAAGTCGTCGGTTCCCTCGGAGGGCAGCCGCACCAGCCGGGGCAGCGAGCGCGGCACCGTGACTACGCCGGTGTAGGTCAGCGCAGAACGGCGCCGCCGGCGCAGCAGGAAGGCTACGCACAGCGCCTTGTTGATCACTCGCGGAAAGGGATGTGCCGGATCGACCGTCACCGGCGTCAGCAGCAGATCGAGTTCGCGCTCGCAGTATTCCTCCACGTAGCTGCGCGCCCGCGCATCCAGCTCATGCAGCCCCAGCACCCGTATGCCCTTCTCTGCGATCGCCGGGCGCAGATCATCGTTCCAGCAGCGGTACTGCTGGTCGACAAAGTCATGCGTGGCGCGCGACACCACCTCGCGCTCTTCCACCAGGGTAAGGCCATCAGGGCCGGCTTCGGTATAGCCGTCTTCGATCTGCTGCACCAGCCCCGCGACCCGCACCTCAAAGAATTCGTCCAGGTTGCTGGCCGAGATGGAGAGAAATTTCAGCCTCTCCAGCAGCGGGTTTTTCTTGTCCTCCGCCTCCTCCAGCACCCGCTGGTTGAAGCCCAGCCAGGAGGCTTCCCGGTTGATGTAGTAAGCCGGATTGTCGAGCGCCAGGCGGGCCATGGTGCGGAGTTCACTCTCCGGTCAAACCGGAATGGAGAATCAAGCGGTCATTCTTCGGTTCCCGGCAGGGAAAATGCGACGGAACGTGTCTATCTAAGGAAGCGCTGCGACCCTTGCCACCTCGAAGCCCTCACTCCTTCGCTGGCATTCGCTTGGTGACCACTAGCTGCACCTCCACTCCTTCGGGCCCCTTCACCGTCAGGCTGCGCCGGCCGGTGAGTCTCATTTCGACTTCCGTTCCTGCTTTCCACGTGTCGGGCAGGCTGTCGGCGGCGTGCCGGGGTGTGTACTCTGCGCGATACACCTGCGGACCCAGTTGCAACGACAGGTCGTAGTACGGGTCGTCCTGGGTCACCGGCGTGTTCACAATGTAATACAGCACCCGGGTGTGCGCCTTCTTCTCGACTTCCAGGATTTGTCCCTTCTGGTATTGGCGCTCGGCGGCAGAGGCAACGGCAACGGAGGCCAGAACTGCGAACAGCGACGCGCTCGCGATCACCTGCTTCATGCCGAGTAAGTATAGAACATGTCCCAGCCGCCTTCCGGGGCTGGGACAGGGAAGGAGTCGAAAGGAAATAAAGAAGTATGGGACGGCCGCCTCCGTCCGTCCCTGCTTCCGTCCTGCCGTCGCGATGCCCGATCTCTATCTGACAGTGTTCTACTGCACCTGCTTGATCGCGCCCTTAACTTTCGAAGCCACGCTCTCCGGCAAAGGAGCGTAGGTCAGATCGGCGGTCATCTTCTGCCCGTCGTCGACCATCCAGTTCA
>CAYOZX010000143.1:8073-9220 GCA_964408515.1 uncultured Acidobacteriaceae bacterium
GGAGCGTAGGTCAGATCGGCGGTCATCTTCTGCCCGTCGTCGACCATCCAGTTCAGAAAGTCGGCCAGGATCTTCCCCTTCGCCGCTTCTTTGGATTTCTCCGGGATCAAAAGCCAGGTAAAGCTGGAGACCGGATACGCATCTTTGCCCGGCGCATTGGTGATCGAAACCCTGAAATCCGCGGGCATCGACTTGGCCGAGGCTGCCGCTGCCGTCACGCTGTCCAGCGACGCCTTGACGAATGTCCCGGACGCGTTCTTCACCAGTCCGTAGTCAATTTTATTCTGCACCGCGTAGATCAGCTCGATGTAGCCGATTCCACCCTGCATCTGCCGGATCATCCCGGCCACGCCCTCGTTCCCCTTGCCGCCCAGGCCGGTCGGCCACTTCACCGACGTCCCCTTCCCTGGCCCGCTCTGCCACTCCGAGCTCACTTTGGAGAGGTAATCCGTGAAGATGTAGGTCGTGCCGCTGCCATCGGAGCGGTGGATCACGATAATGGTTTGTGACGGCAGGTTCACTCCCGGGTTGGCCTTGGCGATGGCCGGGTCGTTCCAGGTCGTGACCTTGCCCAGGAAAATTCCCGCCAGAGCTTCCGGCGTGAACTTCAGCTCCCCGGTAACCCCGGGAACGTTGTAGGCCGGCACCACCGCGCCCAACACCGTGGGAATGTGCAAAATCTTGGTCTTCGCCTGGGAGAGCTGCTCGTCGCTCATGGGACCGTCGCTGGCCCCGAAGTCCACCGTCTGGGCCAGGACCTGACGAATGCCGCCTCCGCTCCCGATAGACTGATAGTTGAACTGCACATCGGGATGGGCCTTGTGATATTCGCTGAACCACTTCTGATACATGGGGTTGGGAAACGTAGCGCCTGCCCCGTTCAAGGTTGTTTGCCCTAATGCGGGAAGCGCAAGAGAGGCACACAAGATCAATAGCGCAATTCGGCGGGTCACCGTTGCTTCCTCCTTATGGTAGATGGCCTAGGTTTTACGCCGCGATTGTTACAGGACTGTTACAGCCGGGTGAATTTACGGTGAAGCGGCCAGGGATGGAGGCCAGCATGAACTTGGGCGGGCCACGACCGGGAGGGCACCACCTTGGTAGTGCCGCAAAGCTTCCCCCAAACGCGGGCGCTTTACCCGCGTTT
>CAYOZX010000143.1:9230-9532 GCA_964408515.1 uncultured Acidobacteriaceae bacterium
CGGCTTTAGCCGCCGAGGCCTTGGATCCTAATGAAGTCTGGCCCCGCACGCGCATCGACCGACTCATGCCGTGTGTAGCGCCGCATCTCGCCCCTCGGAGGCATGAATTTAGGCGCGCCATAACCGGGAGGGCACGACCTTGGTCGTGCCGCAAGGCTTCACCCAAACTCGGCGGCTTTAGCCGCTTTGGGGAACGGTGAAGCGGCCAGGGATCGAGGCCAGCATGAACTTGGGCGCGCCATAACCGGGAGGGCACGACCTTGGTCGTGCCGCAAGACTCCACCCAAGCACGGCGGCTTTAG
>CAYOZX010000144.1:0-9450 GCA_964408515.1 uncultured Acidobacteriaceae bacterium
TCGTGGGGCGCCGCCGGCGAAGAACTGCAAAACTTGTGCGCGCGCTCCCCGGAGGAGGTCAACCGCAAACGCTTGTCCACGGACTTCGGTGTGCCCCATCCAGCTCTGGCCCAGAACTACAGCCGGGAATTACTGAACGTGAAGCCTTTCCCGGCGTTCATGGGATACTCCAGCCGCCTGCTGGCCGAGTCCTGGGACTCCAACAACCTGTACTGGGCGCGGCTGGCCGACGAAATGGGATATGCCCCGGTCATGCTCAACCGCCTGGTGCCTGAGCTGACTTATCGCATGATCGAGAAGATTTTTGCCACGGATTTTGAAGACTGGCCGGCCATCCTGCGCGCGATGCGGGAGACCGGCGAGGACTTCCGGCAGGGCAAAGTCGCATCCTTGCCTCGGCCGGAGGGCAGATTTGACAGGTAGACGATTTCTTCGGGAACGCATCTTTCGACCAATTCGCAGGCCCCGCGGGGCCCGGTACAGATGAGAGAAAGAACTATGGCACAGCGAAACTTGATCCCTTTCTTGGCAGTACTCGGAGCGGTGTTCGGTTGCCTGACGGGCGTGGCTGCTCAGGAGGATGCAACGAAGATCCACGTCGACGTCAACATGGTGCAGTTGAATGTGGCGGTGATGGACAGCAAGGGGAACTATGTCACCGGACTTCAGCCGGTGGATTTCGTCGTGACCGAGGACGGCATTCCGCAGAAGGTGGCGACCTTTGGCGAAGGCAATGAGGCCACCCGCAGCGTAAAACATCCGGCCCCGGGTGAGGATAAGCCGGATGCCCTCCGCACCCGCAACGACACCGGCTCGCTGGAGTCAGCTTCGGAACTCGGTTCCGAGTTGAGCACCATGATGGCCGGCGCCAATGTGTTCATCCTGTTCGACACCAGCAACTACATGTATCGTGGGTTCGTCTTCGCGCAGGATGCGATCGCCGAATTTGTACGCTCGCTCGATGGTCCTGATCGGGTGGCATTTTATTCCTACAGCCGCGATCTTTCCCGGGCCACGCCGCTGACGGCGGACCGCTTCGAGGTGTTGCGCGGGGTGCGCAGCACGGTAGCCGGCGACGATGCCGCCCTGTACAACGCCCTGCTCATGACGGTCAAGGATGCCGGCCAGAATGTGGGCCGCAAAGTGGTTGTGGTGTTCTCCAACGGTCCGGACAATGCCAGCGTGGTGCCGCCGGAAGATGTGGCCGAACTCGCTCAGTCGAAGGGTATTCCGGTTTACATGATCAGCACCCGGGAAGCCAAGCTGGACCCGGTTTCGAGCACCGTATTCAGGCGCATGAGCGCGGCCACCGGGGGCGAGGCCTACTTCGCCCGCACGTGGCGCGAACAGCAGAAAGCCTTTGGCTCGATCCGCAACGACCTGGCTCACCTGTACTCGCTGAGTTACTATCCTCAGCCCAACCCCAACCACGGCTGGCGCGCCATCACCGTAAAACATGGTGGGGGGGGGCCGGAAGAATGGCCAATTCCGAACGCGCAACGGTTACCGTCCGCGGTCAGCGGCCGCTCCTACTTCGGCGGAGTTGGCGGCTCCGGCTTCCGGAGTGGCTGCGTCTTCGGCGCCCTCGAACTGAGAGGGGTGCGACAACCTCTTGCGGCCCGAGTTCAGAAGCGAGGAATTGCCGCTGAAGCTTCCTGGGAGGGTTTACTCTCCTCGCCGCTGGCGTCCACGGCGCTGACCATGTAGTAGTAAGTGACGCCGCTGGTCACGTTGCGATCGGTAAAAGCCGTGCCAGTCACGCTCGACGCGATTTTTTCGAAGGGCCCGCCCGACTGGATGGCCCGGTAAACGTTGTACCCGGCGACCGTTACTCCAGCCTTGGCGGGAGGCGCATTCCACTTCAGGAGGACCGTGCGGTTCTGGTCGGCAAGGACCCGGAACAGCACCAGGCCGGCAACCCCACCGCACACGATGCCCAGAATGGCCAGACGTTTGATCGGGGCTTTTCTCAAGCTCAACAGGCTCTGCGCGCTAACGTGTTGTCCAGGAGATTAACACGCCACCGCGGGCGATTGGACGCGCAGCCACCCTTACTTGCGCTCCGCCTTGCACTCCGGCGAGCGGCAAGCATCACTGCCGGTTGACCTGCGAGCCGGCCTCGAGGATGCTCCCCTTCACCAGGTCGGTCTGAATCTTCATCTTTTGCTGCGGGCGCAGGTCCACCGTGGTGTCGAAAGGCAGATAGCCGGGCAAGGCGATCCGCAAGCGATGCTGTCCGGGAGTCAGGAGCATGGCCTTACCCGCGCCGTCGAACTCGTCCACGTGTCCGGCATATTGACCGTCTACGAAGACTGCCGCGCGGGAGGGCGTGGCCGCAATTTTGAGTTCCCCGGTGGCGTTGCTGGTGGGTACGCGCGCCGATTTCACCAGGGTGACGTTGATTTCGCGCGTCTGACCCGGCTCCAGAATGACCGGCTCGATGAATTCGTTGTACCAGGCCTGGCGCACGACAATTTCGTGCTTGCCCGGCATCAGCGTCAGCTTGTTGCCGCCGCTCAGTTCTTTCACATAGCCGACGTACTGCCCGTCCACCCAAACGCCTGCGGTCTTCTCGTCTTTGGTGTGAGCGTCGAAGCGCAACTGGGCCTGCATGCGGTCATCGGCAAAGCCGGCGCCGATCATGAGCATGACCGATAGGAAGACGGACGCAACTCTACTGCGGAACATCTGACACCTCCTGTGGATGTGGATAATCCAGCATGATCGCATTTGTCGGAAAAGGCCAGTGGTTTTGAGGATGCCCCGAAAGAATTCCGGGCCTCGGTGCTGGCGGCGGGCCACCCGCCACGATAGCCGTCGGTGGCGCTACTGGTCGCGGCGCGTTACCGGTTAATGGTAGCGTCGACGAATCTGGCGAAACGCTTTACATCCTGCTCGGTGGTATCGAATGAGCACATCCAGCGCACTACTGACTGCTTCTCATTCCACACGTAGAAAAAGTAGCGCTTCAGCAGGGCGGCGATGGCGCGATGGGGAATCCTCGCGAAGACACCGTTCGCTTCGACCGGGTAGACGATTTCCACCTCAGGAACTCTGCGGAGCAACTGCTCCAGCAGGCGCGCCATGCGGTTGGCATGTTGCGCATTCCTGAGCCATAAGTTGTTGGTGAAGAGGGCGCTGAACTGGGCGGAGATGTAACGCATCTTGGAGGCGAGTTGCATACCCTGCTTTCGCAGATAGAGGAAGTCAGGGCAGAGTTTCCGGTCAAAGAAGACGACGGCTTCGGCTCCCAGGGCTCCGTTCTTGGTTCCGCCAAATGACAGCACGTCCACTCCCAGGTCGCGGGTGGCGGCCCGCAGCGAGAGCCCCTGGCTGGCGGCGGCGTTGGCGATCCGCGCGCCGTCCACGTGAAGCCACATGCGGCGCTGATGGGCAAAGGTCGCCAGAGCTCTGATCTCATCTGGCTTGTAAACCGTTCCCACCTCGGTGGCCTGGGTGATGGAGATCACTCGCGGTTGAACGTGATGCGAATCACCGATGCCGTGGTAAGCGCGGCCGGCCAATTCGAGCGTGAGCTTTCCATCCACCGTGGGAACCGGGATCAACTTGCACCCGGTGAACTTCTCCGGGGCGCCGCATTCATCGGTGTAGATGTGGGCCGATTCCGCGCAGATGACGGCGTGGTATGACTCCGTCAGGGACTTGAGGCTGAGGCAATTGGCGCCGGTGCCATTGAACACGAAGAAAACTTCAGCGTCTGTTCCGAAGTGTTGCTTGAACCTGCGCACTGCTGCCGCAGTGTAGGGATCGTCGCCGTAGCCCACGGCGTGGCCTCGATTGACCGCGGCGATCGCTTGCAAGACCCGAGGATGCACTCCGGCATTGTTGTCGCTGGCAAAGCTGCGAGCGGGCTTCATGGCGGCAAACAACTTTAGCAGACCCTGTGTGGGGCGGACACTCCTGTCCGCCCACGTTCAGTTCGCCATGGCACTCCCGTGGTATTACTCGGGGGGTACCACAGTGATCTTGGATCACCCAGTGGTTGCGGTTACTTTGGGAGCATGGCACTCGTGATTTCCATGGTGGTCGTGGCATTCGGCCTGCTCTACGTCGCAGTCGTAGCTGAAGAGCGGCAGATGCAGGCGGCGTCCAAGCCTCGCAAGCGTTAGAATCTCACCATTCTCCTTCCCGATCGGATTGCTCGGTCCGGCGGCTTGGCGGCCCGCCCAGCTCAGCGGTTCTCTACCCCTCTTATCATTTTCGAGTCTAAAATCAGTGTCTTTATCTGTTAAGGTCCTAGGGGGCACGAGGCCGGATCTCTTAGGCCGGGTTCGAGAACGCAGGCCGCAACTGAAATGATTACGGTGAATCCAAACCGGGGACCAGCTTGGTTCACGCCTTGCCGGCAGTTGCGCCATTCGCTGGCAGCGGCGACGTTGGGGCTGGCAGTGGCCACATCGGGCTGCAACACCGATCCCGCGCGTGGGGCACAGGCGCAGGCGCCCGCGGGGGTGCCGGTGAAGGTGCAGACTGCGGTGCTGGTTCCAGTCACAGACACCACGGAGTACGTGGCCACGCTCAAGTCGCGCGATTCCGCGGTGATCATGCCCCAGGTGGAAGGCTTCATTACCGCGATCTACGTGCGCTCCGGGGCGCGGGTCGCGCCGGGGACTCCCCTGATGCAGATCGACCCGACGAAACAGCAGGCCAGTGTTAAGACGCAGGAGGACACGGTCGCGGCCAAGCGGGCCGAGCTGGAGTGGGCGCAGAAAGAGTACGAGCGCAACAGCGGTTTGTATCAGGCCAGGGTGGTCAGCAAGCAGGCCCTCGATCAGGCCAAAGCGGCCCTGGATCAGGCGCAATCCCAGATGCAGGCCCTGGAGGCGCAGGTTCGCCAGGAAACCGTGCAGCTGCACTACTATCGCGTCGCCGCACCCAGTGCCGGCATTGTCGGGGACATCCCGGTCCGAGTGGGCGACCGCGTGACCAACACTAGCGTCCTTACCACCGTGGACAAACCCGGCGGGCTGGAAGCCTATGTGTACATTCCAGTGGAGCGGTCCGCCCAACTGCGCCCTGGCTTGCCCGCGCAAATCGTCGATCCGTCGGGCGAGGTGATCGCGGAGAGCCGCATTAACTTTGTTTCACCGCAGGTGGATTCGGCCACGCAGACCGTGCTCGCCAAGGCCCCCATCGCCAACCGCGATGACCGGCTGCGCAACGCTCAGTTCATTCACGCCCGCATTGTCTGGGGAACCCATGATCGTCCCGTGGTGCCGGTTCTCGCCGTTTCGCGGCTGGGAGGGCAGTACTTCGCATTCGTAGCCGAACAGCAGAATGGCCACACGGTGGCCCGGCAAAAGCTCCTTCGGGTGGGCGAAATGACGGGCAACAACTACGTGGTCCTCGAAGGAATCAAGCCGGGGGACAAGGTTATCGTCTCTGGCACCCAGTTTCTGGTGGACGGTGTACCGGTGTCGCCGCAAGGCTGATGAACCTGAGCCGCGGCATGCTCCCGGAGTGCGTCCCCGGGCGCCGCAAGCCGTCTCCTCGCGTGGCGGTTAGCGTCCAGGCCCATGCTTTGAGCGCTGTCTTCCTCCCGTCGTCGCCCCGCCTTCGGCCGCGTGATGGGAGGTCCGAGGTTCGACGTCTGAATGTTCGTTGATTTCTTCATAAAGCGGCCCGTGTTCGCCAGCGTCTGCGCGCTGCTGATCATCCTGGCGGGCGCCGCCGTGATCCCGACCCTGCCGATTGCCCAGTTTCCCACCCTGGCTCCGCCACAAGTCTCCGTGACCAGCGTCTACGTTGGGGCCAGCGCGCAGACCGTGGAGACGGCGGTGACTGTGCCCCTCGAGCAACAGATCAACGGTGCAGAGGGGATGAAGTATCTCAGTTCGTCGAGCAGCAGCAACGGGCTGAGCCTGATCACCGCGACCTTCGACCTCAATCGCGACCCCGACCTGGCGGCGGTGGACATTCAGAACCGCGTGAACACGGCACAAGGCCGCTTGCCCAACGCGGTCAAAGCCACCGGAGTCACGATCACCAAGGCGTCCAACAACTTCGTTCTCGGCGCGGCAGTATTTTCGCCCGACGGCCACTACACGACACTCTTCATGAGCAACTACCTGGATGTCTACGTCAAAGATGCTTTGAAGCGGGTGCCGGGGGTTGCCGATGTGATCATCTTCGGCGAGCGGAAATATTCCATGCGGCTATGGCTCGATCCGGTGCGCATGGCGGGTCGCGGCCTGACGGCATCGGATGCGGTCAGCGCCTTGCAGGAACAGAACGTCGACGTGGCCGCCGGGCAGGTGGGCCAGCCTCCGATCAAGGCCGGCCAGGAGTTTCAGATCAGCGTGCGCGCCATCGGGCGGCTGAGCGAGCCGGCGCAGTTCGAAAACATCATTCTCAAGACCAACGCGGATGGAACCCTGGTCCGTCTGAAGGACGTGGGCCGCGCCGAACTCGGCGCCGAGGATTACAGCTCGGACCTGATGTTCAACGGGCGCGAAGCCGTGGGGCTGGCCGTCACCCAGCTTTCCACGGCGAACGCGCTGGAGGTGGATCGTCTGGTTCTCGCCGAACTGGACCGCCTGGCGACGCATTTTCCGCCCGGCATGAAATATCAGAACGCCTTCGATACCACGGAAGCCGTCGGCGAATCCATCCGCGATGTGCTCAGCACGCTGATTGAAGCCATCGCCCTGGTCATCCTGGTCATTTTCATTTTTCTGCAGAACTGGCGCAGCACCATCATTCCCGCGGTCACCATTCCGGTTTCGCTGATTGGAACGTTTGCCTTCGTCAAGCTGCTGGGATTCTCCGTCAATACGCTGACGTTGTTCGGCATCACGCTGGCCACGGGCCTGGTCGTCGATGATGCCATCGTGGTCATTGAAAACATCGAACGTCCCTCACGGAAAGGGGAGAACGAAAGGCACAAGGCCGCCGCCATTGCTATGTCGTAAGTGGCCCGCGCTGTCATCGCTAACTCGCTGGTATTTGTCGCGGTATTCGTGCCGGTAGCATTTTTCCCTGGCACCACCGGCATTCTGTTTCGCCAATTTGCGCTGACCATCGCCTTTTCGATCAGCATTTCCGCGTTCAACGCTCTGACCCTTTCGCCGGCCCTTTCCGCCATTTTGCTGGGGCGCGTGCACGGAGAAAAGAGCCGGTTCTTCAGGGCCGTCGACAGGGTCATTGCCGGGGTCACGGACGGCTATCGCCGGGCATTGCGCGGGTTTCTGCGCCTCAGGCTGGTGGCGGTTATCCTGTTTTTCGGGGGACTGGGGTTGACCTACCTTGTGTTCCAGCGGGGGCCCAAGGGTTTTGTGCCCAACGAAGATCAGGGATACTTCATCATCGCGGTGCAGGCGCCCTCCGGAGCCTCGCTGGAGTACACCAAGCGCGTCGGCCAGGACATCCAGCATATTCTTGAAAACATTCCTGAAGTGGAGGGCATTTTCGCCGTCTCGGGCTTCAGCTTCACCGGCAGTGCGCCCAACCAGGCCCTGGTCTTCGTTCCCCTGAAACCCTATTCGCAGCGCAAAGGTGAGGCCCATTCTGCCACCGCGGTGGTGAATCGCATTCGCGGGCAGCTGTCTGGCATTACCGGAGCGATCGTGCTGCCCTTCCTACCGCCGGCGGTGCAGGGGCTGGGCGAGTTTGGCGGTTTTGCCTACGAACTGCAGGACCAGACCAACCACACCCTGCAGGAGCTGGCAGATGTGACCCAGCAATTGATCCGAGAGGGCGGCGCGCGCAAAGACCTGGCCGGACTGTTCAGCACCTACACCGCCAGCGATCCCCAGTTTCTGGTCACCATAGATCGCGAGAAGGCCAAGAGCCTGCATGTCCCACTGCAGCAGATCACGGACACGTTAGGCATCTACATGGGGTCGGCGTATGTGAATGACTTCGACTTTAACAATCGCTCTTACCGGGTCTATGTGCAGGCCGACCAGCAATTTCGCGCTCGAGCCAAAGACATCAGGGAGTTCTACGTTCGGGCCGACGGCGGCGCCATGATTCCCATGGACAATCTGGTCACCATCACTCAAACCACAACCCCGCAGGTGATCAGCCACTACAACCTGTTCCGCTCGGCGGAAATCGACGGGTCTGCCGCTCCCGGATTCAGTTCGGGCCAGGGTCTGGATGCCATGGAAGAGCTGAGCCGGAAGGCGCTGCCGCAGGGTTTCAGCTTCCAATGGACGGGCCTGTCGTTGGAAGAGCTGAGTTCGGGGAGCACAACGCTGATCCTGTTCGGCCTGGGCACGCTGGTGGTGTACCTGACCTTGTCCGCTCAGTATGAAAGCTTCGTGCTGCCCTTCATCGTGCTGCTGGCGGTTCCCATGGCGCTGTTAGGAGCGCTTTCGGCGCAGGCGCTGCGCGGTCTGGAAAACGATGTCTATTGCCAGATCGGCCTGGTCATGCTGGTGGGACTCTCCAGCAAGAACGCCATCCTGATCGTGGAATTTGCCGAGCAGCTGCGCCACCGCGGATTGCCCCTGCTGGAGGCGGCGGTAGAGGCGGCGCGGATCCGTCTCCGTCCCATTCTGATGACCTCCCTGGCCTTCATTCTGGGGGTGGTGCCGCTGGTGGTAGCAGCGGGCGCAGGCGAACATGGTCGTCATTCCGTGGGAACGACCGTATTTGGCGGCATGATCATGTCGACCGTGCTGAACGCCTTCTTCATTCCGGTGCTGTATCTGATCATTGAGGGATGGAGGGAGAGGGGCAAGGCGCGTGCGGCTTAGCGCTCACGTTCTATCTGCCCAGCTTCTGCAGAACTGCGCCCAGCACCCGTCCCTGTCCGGATTCCTGGGCAAATGCAATCACACGCAGGTTGGAAGGATCATCCTTGCTGTCGATCTTCAATCTCACGTCTTGCGAAAACGGCTTGCCTGCCGTCAGGCGTCCAAGCGACTTGAGGCTTTGGACGACGCCGACGTGGGTGAGGCGGCGGCCGCCATTCTCGCCCCGCAGCACCTGCGACTCGGCGTGGTTCAACGCCACCACCAGAAAGACGTCGGTCTTGGCTGGTTTGGGACTCTCGGGCAGGGGATCGGCCTCCACATGGGCCTGAAGCGTGTGCGAGGCGTCCAGCGAAGCTGAGAGGCGCATCCCTAGCTTGGGGCGTGTCAAGGCTTGTTCTGCCGCCTGGCGCACCCGCCGCTCATCACTGCCGGCAAACTCGACGCTCCCGTCGATTACCATCTGCGGGGTGTAGGCGCTGCTCAGAGAGAAGCGCCGGGCATACGCGGTTTGACGATCGGTGAAAACACTTGAGGAGTAGGGGTCCTGCCATCCGATGTGGTTCCAGTAATCCACGTGCTCGCTCAGAACAATCATCATCGCCCCGCCCACAGGTTGGCTAAGGTCGAGTTGTTGCAGGAGCGCATCTGCCGGAGGACAGCTGGAGCAGCCTTCGGAGGTGAACAACTCCACCAGCACCGGCGTGGTGGTCGCGCCATTCTTGACATC
>CAYOZX010000145.1:0-9402 GCA_964408515.1 uncultured Acidobacteriaceae bacterium
AGCGAGAAGAAACGGAGCTGCAGGGGAACAAACGCCTGCAGAAAAAGCGCGACCAGGGGCACGGCGATGGTCACGATGGGATGGAAGCGGTAAACCTCGACTTGGTCCTGGGATGTGTAGGTGATAGGCACTCTAGTGTGGTTTATCCTCCGAGTCCGCCGACGGATTCTGCCCGGCAGGTTTGGGCGCCGAGACCACCCGCCTCGCCGCTCGCTCGGACAGGTTGGTTGGAGCCGGCGCCGGCTTCAGCGCCGTCGCCGGGCTCACCACCGGCCGTGCGCTATTGGGTTGAGCACCCGGGTTGGCGCCTTCGGGCCCGGTCACCGCTTGCGGGACGCGACCACCGGCCGCGCTGGACATCCCGGCAGCCGGTGCGGCTGGGCCACCGGCGGCGGATTCCGCGCCCGCGGGCTTGCCGGCCTCGGCCGGAGGCTTCTCCGGAACCGACGGCAGGCGCTGGGTCAGAATGTCCACGGCCCGCACGCGGGTGCTCTCCGCCACGGCGGGCGCCCGGTCTTCCCTCCTGGTGATTACCAATACTTCTTCCAGCCTGCTCAGGTTGGCGCTGGGATGAAGGCGAATGTTGAGAAAGAGATCTGCTCCCGGAGAGACCTTGGCGATGGTTCCGACCGACAAGCCTTTGGGGAAGATCTGATCGCCGCCGCTGGTGAGCACGCGCTCCCCCGGCCCGACCTGCTCGTCGGTCATGACTTTCTCGACGATGATCTCGCCCCCCGGGGTGCCGCGCACCACGCCCTGCAGGCGGGACCTTTCCAAAATCACGCCCATGCCGCTGGTCTGATCGCTCACCAGCAGAACCTGCGAGGTAGAGCCGAAAGCGCGCAGGACCCGGCCCACGACGCCGTCGGCGGTGATCACCGCCATGTCCTTCTCTACGCCGTCGCTCGTGCCCTTGTCGATATAGATGGAGCGCGACTGCGGGCTGCCGCTGGATCCGATGACTTGTGCCGCCACTGTCTTGGCGATGTACTGCTCCTTGAAGTTCAGCAGGGATTGCAGCCGGCGGGCCTGCTGGGCGTCGTCGTTCAGCCGCACCTGTTCAAGCTTGAGTTGCTCGATCTGAAACTTCAGGTCGCGATTTTCCTGCCGCACTCCGCGCAGATAGACGTAATTGCGCCACATGCTCCCCAGGCCGCCTTGGCACCAGACAAGGGCCTTTTCCAGCGGAGCAATGGCGCCGACTGTCCATATCCGGATCAGGCGGGTAGGCTCATCTTCGCCTCCCCGCTTGACCTGCACCGCCAGGCCCAGCACCTGCACGAACAGGATGACTGCCAGGATGGTTACGTTGCGGTAGCGGCTGATAAGGTGTTCCATAACGCGGCGGTCAGCTTTCAGCTCTCAGCTTCGAAGCGAGACCTGTGGCGGCAAGATTCCCCAAGTCAGTTTCCCGTTCTCAGTGCCCAGCCTCAAGAGCGGCGGCGGGTCAACGGACGGTCGCGGGCACTCCACCGCCCCGGGAAGCCAACCAGAAACCTGAACCCGAAAACTATTCGATCGAAATCTTCCGCAGCAGCTTGAAATCGCTCAACATCTTGCCCGTGCCCAGCACCACGCTGCACAGGGGATCGTCGGCGATGGAGACCGGCAGGCCGGTTTCCTCGCGGATGCGCTTGTCCAGATTCTTCAGCAGCGCGCCGCCGCCGGTGAGCACGATGCCGCGATCGCTGATATCGGCGGAGAGCTCGGGCGGAGTCCGCTCCAGCGCCACGCGGATCGCATTCATGATGGTGGACACGCACTCGCTGAGCGCCTCGCGAATCTCGCTGTCGTCGACCGTGATGGTCTTGGGCACGCCCTCGATCAGGTTGCGGCCCTTGATCTCCATGGTCAGGGGCTTTTCCAGCGGGTAAGCGGATCCAATTTCCATCTTGATCTGTTCCGCCGTGCGTTCTCCCACCAGCAGGTTGTATTTCCGCTTGAGGTAATTCATGACGGCTTCGTCCATCTGATTGCCCGCCATGCGCACGGAACGGGAATACACAATGCCGCTGAGGGAAATCACGGCAATGTCGGTGGTGCCGCCGCCGATATCAACCACCATGTTGCCGGAAGGCTCGGTGATGGGCAGCCCGGCGCCGATGGCCGCCACCATGGCTTGCTCCACCAGATATACCTCGCTGGCCTTGGCGCGATAGGCGGAGTCCATGACCGCGCGCTTTTCCACCTGGGTGATTTCTGAAGGCACCCCGATCACGATGCGGGGATGCACCAGCATCTTGCGGTTGTGCGCTTTCTGAATGAAGTAGTTCAGCATCTTCTCGGTGACCTTGAAGTCGGCGATGACGCCGTCTTTCATGGGCTTGATGGCGACGATGTTGCCGGGAGTGCGTCCCAGCATCTCCTTGGCTTCCTTGCCCACGGCCTCCACTTCGGCGGTGTTCTTGTTGATGGCCACAATGGAGGGCTCGTTCACCACAATGCCCTTGCCCCGCGCATAAACCAGGGTGTTGGCGGTGCCGAGGTCGATGGCCAGGTCGCTGGAGAAAATGCTGAACAGCGACCGCAGGTTGGTCAACCGTGACGATGAGTGAAATCCATTCGATGACATACGTGAGGCGTCTCTCTTTTCGCTTTCTCGAACCGCAGTCATGGCCGGGGCGAACCCGGCTGTTTCCGTGGGGGGCGTCCCCTCATTTTATGGGATAGGCTACGCCTCGCCGTCAAACCAAAGTTGCTGCACCTCGGGGGTTATCCCCCACGGGGAGCCGTCAGGCTACTGAATGACGATTTTCTTCTGCAACGTGTTCACGCCGCCCTTAGCATTCTGCGCCGTAATGGTGATGACGCTCTCCCCCGGCGGCAACGGGGGCATGAAATAATGAAACGAGCCATCCACGCCCACCACCGGAACTTCCCGCCCGTTCACCATGACCCGGGCCCCGGTTTCCGTCTTCCCCGTCAACTCGATCACGTGGCCATGCTGGACGAAGGGATCCAATTCCAGATTGATGGCCTCCGTGTTCTTGCCCCGGGGGATGATAGTGAAGCGATTTTTCTGGCTCTCTACTGATTCCTTGTCGTTGGCGTCGTAGGACTGGACCACCCAGTAGTAGGCGCCTTCGGACAGTCCGGATACGATCACATCCGCGGTGTTGACCTTGCGATCCACGATCGTCGAAGAAAAATACGGGTTATGCGATATGCGCAGGCGATAGCCCACCGCATTCGCCATGGGCGTCCAGGAAAATTCCACCGGCTTCGGCGTGCCGGAGGTAAATACGGGCATCATGTTGGCGGGGGAAATGGGGGTCGGCGGCCCGATCTCTTTCACCTTCGCCATGCGGGGAGACTGGGACTGGAAGGCCACTTTCTCCCAATCCGCGAGGCGAACCACTTCGCCGTTGCGGGAAATTTCGCCTGATCCTTTCTTGACCAGGATTTCATGCTGGTCAGCCTTGGGATCGTTGCGCACCATGGCGGCGCTGTCGGGCGCCAGCGAAGCCGTGGCCCCGGCCACGATCACCTGCGACTTCGAGCCCTGGACGTAGGTGGCTGTCGCCAGATCCACCGTTCCTGTGCTGACCGCCACCGCGACGTTGGTCTGCTGCTGGTCGTTGGCCGAATTCTCTTCGATGACGATCAGCGAATCCTGCTTCACGGTGTAGTTGGTGCCGTCGTTGAACACGATCTTGGCCATGCCTTCCGAGCCGGTCTGCACCACGTCCCCCTTTTCGAGAGGGATGTTGTAGTCCGCCGCGACCCAGGTGTTGCTGTTAGCTTTCTTGACGCGCACCGTTCCGTCCAGGGCTGTGATGTGGGCCTGTTGCGAGCTCACCGCGCCCGTCTTGGCCGCGCCTCCCGCCCCAGCGACGAGCTCCAATAACCTTCCGCCCAGGCTGGAAACCGATTTGACTCCTTTTTGGGTGAACTGCGGGAAGGCAAAATTCATGCCGATGAAAAGCAGGACGACGATCAACAGGACGACCAGCGCCACGCTGCGATAGGTGACCGTTTTCCACGCGACGTGGATTCCTGGTTTGTTGCTCGAAGACACAAAGGCCACCGATAAACGGGTCAAACCCAATGAATATGGGGTACTTTCGAGAGTATCACAAGCATAACGGACGGGGCAGTGGTGATTACCTTGAGTCGCAACCCCGGCGGCCATGTCCCGCGGTGTGAGACCGGCTGAAGCGGCCCCGGCCGGAGGTTAAGAAGGTGAGCGCGCGGACTGGTTATGTAATTGATTCTCCTGATCTTGACCCCGTCGTGGTCCCCCATCAGAAGATCCTGAAGCGGAGCCTGAACCCCTGCTTGCCCCGTCCGCAACGCGCCTGTAGCATAGGAGTGTTTCGCACTCTTCCCTCCAACCAGGAGAACCCTATGGCGACCGACACTCTTGCTGCGCCGACCTTGATCGGCACGGGCGCGAAGACCAAGGTCTACAAGAACTTTATTGACGGCGAGTGGGCAGAATCCTCAACCGGGCAGACCTTCGAAAACCGCAATCCCGCCGACACCCGGGAAGTGGTCGGGATCTTCCAGAAATCCGCCAAAGCCGACGTGGATGCTGCCGTCGAGGCTGCTACCCGCGCCTTCGCCAAGTGGCGCCTGGTGCCCGCCCCACGCCGGGCCGAGATTGTCTTTCATGCCGCCGCCATGCTGGTCGAGCGCAAGGAGGAATACGCCCGCGATATGACCCGCGAGATGGGCAAGATTCTCAAAGAAACTCGCGGCGACGTTCAGGAAGCCGTGGATTCGGCCTACTACATGGCGGGGGAAGGCCGCCGCCTGTTCGGCCCGACCACACCCTCGGAGTTGCCCAACAAGTTTGCCATGGCGGTACGCACTCCGATCGGCGTGTGTGGCATGATTACGCCCTGGAATTTTCCCATGGCGATTCCGTCATGGAAAATCCTTCCCGCCATCGTCTGCGGCAACACCTGCGTGATCAAGCCGGCGCAGGACACCCCGCTTTCAACCTTCAACCTGGTCCGTACTCTCGCCGACGCCGGCGTGCCCAAGGGCGTGATCAACATCGTGACCGGCTTCGGATCCGCGGTCGGCGCTCCCCTGACCGAGCATCCGGATGTGCGCGCCATTTCTCTGACTGGCTCGACCGAAGTAGGCCGCATCGTGGGTACAACCGCTGCCAAGAGCTTCAAGCATTGCTCGCTGGAGTTGGGGGGCAAGAATCCCATGATCGTGCTCGACGACGCCAACCTCGACCTCGCCATCGAGGGCGGGTTGTGGGGCGGGTTCGGCACCACCGGCCAGCGCTGCACCGCCACCAGCCGCATCATCGTGCAGAAGGGTGTTTACGCCGAGTTCGTGGAGCGCTATGTGGAACGCGCGAACAACCTGCGAGTGGGAAACGGCCTGGACGAAACCACCGACATGGGCCCCGCGATCAATGAAAATCAGCTCCACACCGATCTCAGCTACGTAGAGATCGGACGCGCCGAAGGCGCCAAAATGAAGTGCGGCGGCCATCGTCTCGACCGGGGAGAGTATCAGCACGGCTACTTTATGGAGCCCACAGTTTTCGTCGATGTGGACCCCAAAATGCGCATCGCTCAGGAAGAAATTTTCGGGCCTGTCGTCTCCATCATCCCCTGCGAGAACCTGGAAGACGCCATCGGCATCGCCAACGGGATCGAGTACGGGCTCTCGTCCGCGCTTTATACCCGCGATGTCAACAAAGCCTTCGTCGCCATGCGCGACCTGCACGCCGGCATCACCTACATCAACGCGCCCACCATCGGCGCGGAAGTGCACCTGCCCTTCGGCGGGGTGAAAGCCACGGGCAACGGCCATCGCGAAGGCGGAGTGGGCGCGATCGACTTCTACACCGAATGGAAGTCGGTGTACGTCGACTACTCCGACCGGCTGCAGAAGGCGCAGATCGATCGCGTGGATTGAAACTCTTCTGCCCGGCCGGTTGTTCCGCGAACAGGACGCCAGCGCTACGAACCCAGGGAGGACAGGCGGGTTTGCCTTCGCGACCTTCGCGAGCTTAGTGGTTAAGACTCTGAACGTATGCCCAGTATTCAAACTCGTGAGATCGCCGCCGCCCAGCGGTTGGATAACGTCCGCTATGCCATCCGCGACCTGGCGCTGGTGGCTGACGAGGTCACACGCCAGGGCCACAAAGTCCTGTCGCTGAACGTCGGCGACCCCAACCTCTTCGATTTCGCCACGCCCCCTCACCTGATCGAAGCGGTTTACCAGGCGATGCGCGACAACCGCAACGGCTACGCGCCTTCGCCCGGCATTCCCGCCGCGCTGGAGGCCATCCGCCAGGAAGCGGCGCGCAAGGGGATCAGCAGCGTCCGCGATGTGTTCGTCACCTCGGGCGCCAGCGAAGCCGTCGACATGTGTCTGACCGCCCTGGTCAATCCCGGGGAAGTGGTTCTGACCCCAAGCCCGGACTATCCGCTCTACTCCGCCGTTCTCTGCCGCCTGGGCATTCCGGTTACCACCTACGATCTCAACGAGGAAGATGGCTGGCAGCCTGACCTGTTCGACCTGCAGCGCAAAATCACCTCGCAAACCCGCGCCCTGGTCCTGATCAATCCCAACAATCCCACGGGGGCGCTTTGCTCACGCCGCATGCTGGAACTGGTCGCGGACCTGGCCCGCCGCAACAACCTGGTCATCTTCGCCGACGAGATCTACGACAAGCTGATCCTCGACGACGCTGATGCTGCCGGCCACGTTTCCATCGCCGCGGTCGCTCCCGACCTGCCGGTGGTCACCTTCGGGGGATTATCCAAGAACTATCTCGCGCCCGGCTGGCGCATTGGCTGGGGCATCGTCAGCGGCGACGCCGCTGCCGTCAAGCCTTACATCGAGGGCATCCATCGCCTGCTGCGCGCCCGCCTGTGCGCCAACCACCCCGAGCAGTACGCCATTCCCGCCGCGCTGGAGGGTCCCCAGGATCACCTCGCTGAGGTGCGCGGCAAGCTTCGTTCCCGGCGCGACCTCACCCTGCGGTGGTGCAACTCCACTCCGCGCCTGAGCTGCGTTTCACCCCGGGGCGCTTTCTACGCCTTTCCTCGCCTCTTCATCCAGGAGGGCGACGACGTCTTCGTCAAAGAACTCTGCCGTCAGAAGCACGTGCTGGTGGTCCATGGCTCCGGCTTCGGGCAGAAGCCCGGCACCCGGCATTTCCGCATCGTGTTCTTGCCCGACGAGCCTACGCTGACGCTGGCCTACCAGTCGATCGGGGACTTTATCCGGGCGCGTTACGCCTGACAGATTGCTTACTTGGCTTTGTCGGGGGCGGCCTTTTCCGGCGCAGGCTTCTGCGCTGTCTTGGCTTTGTCCGCCGGAGGCACAGTAGGTTGGGGTTGAGCCGGCGCCTGCGTGGATTGCCGGGCATCGACCGACACTACGTTGAAGCTGCCGCTCGCGTCCCGCACCTGAATGGTGCTGGTTGACTGCGTTCCGGATGGGCCGGAACGCACGATGTCGATGGTCTTGGTGGTCACCCGCAGTCCGGCATCCGGCGCGCCGGGATTCGGTTGCTCCACCTGCGTTTCGGTCGTTCGCCCGCCGGCACTTCCTTGCTGTACGGTCTTCACCCGCTGATTCAGATGGAGTTTGCCGTCGCCCGTGTAGCCCGGCGAATCGAGGGTGTAAACCTCCATGGAGCTGGTCTTTTGCTGATCGGCGCCCACGGTTTCCTTGCCTACAGTGCGCGAAATTTCTCCGAGCTTCCCGTCTGCGTCCGGACGCGAGATCCGCTCTTCGCTGGCGCGAGTTTGCCCTTGCTGGCGGATGGTGCTCTCTTTGGCCTCTCCCACCTGCCACTTGCCGCTGCCGTCGGGCAGCAACGTGGTCTTTTTGACATCCACATTGCCCGAGTTGTCGCGGCGTTGGGTCTCCTGCGTCTGTTGCACGGCCGTCATCGCGCCGCCCTGCGGCATGTAGACCGTGGTCTTCGTCTCCTGGCTGTCCGGACCCGTGGTTCGGGTGTCGGCGACTTCGCGCTGCACCACCTGCAGCTTTCCGTTCAAATCGGGATTGGAAACGGTGCGCACCACTTTGCCATCGCCGCTGGCCGATTTCTGGGCTTCCTCCTCCCTCACCTGCGTCAGGTTCCTTTGCCCATTTGAGTCCCGCCCGTAACTGCGCACCACGGTGCGGGTCGTAGTGGCGTTTACCTGAATCGTTTCCTGCTCGGTCTCCAGATAGGGCTGGTAGCGGCCATCCGCGCCGAGCACTTCGATCACTTTCTTGTCAACCGTGCGGTTGCCGGATTTGCTGTGGCTCTCTGTGGTGCGCGACGGACTGTGGTCCGCGCTGGACGCCTGCGAGGTCGCTGTCCAGGGCTTGTCGTCGCCAGAGGGCTGAGCATGGGCGCATACCAGCCAGCCGGTGCAGAGCGTCGCGACCGCGGCTGCGGGGCGGAGAAACCGAAACCAAGTACCGGACTTCATAAGCAACTCCTTCCTCGGCGCCGTTGGCCCATTATAGTCAGAACTGCTAAGACCCGACGCCCGCGCGGCTCCACGCCAGCATGTCGCTTCCCGAGGCGCCGAGTAAACTCCATCCACGTACAATGGTAACCACGATGAAGGTGGCTCGGGTTACGAAAGTTTGCGGAGCTCCTTGTGCCTTGCCCTCTTTTCTTGGTGTTTTCCGAATAATCTGCTTAAATCGGGTCGCGACCTCTCCCCCAGGGAAGCTCGCGTGATCGATATTCACTGCCACATCCTCCCGCAGGTGGACGATGGTCCGAAATCCTGGGACATGTCTCTCGAGATGTGCCGGATGGCGGCCGCCGATGGCATCGAGCACATTGTCGCCACCCCCCATGCCAACGAGCGATTTCGCTATAACCGGCAGCACCTGGCCAGCCAATTGGAATATCTCCGCGTCCTGGTAGGAAATGGTCCGCGCCTCAGTCTGGGGTGCGACTTCCATCTTTCGTACGATAACCTGCGCAGCGTTCTGGCAACTCCTGAGCTCTACACCATCGACGACGGCCGTTATCTCCTGGTCGAGTTCAGCGACTACAGTATCCCCGAGCACATCAACACACACTTCACGCGAATGGCCTACCTGGGCCTCGTTCCCGTGATCACGCATCCTGAGCGCAATCCCATTCTGCGGGCACGGCCGCAGCGCGTGTTGCAATGGGTGGACCTGGGATGCCCGGTGCAAGTCACGGCATCCGCTTTGACCGGAGCCTGGGGCCAGAAGGTGCTACGTGCCGCCGAATGGCTACTGGAAAAGGACGCGGTCCACGTGCTCGCCAGTGACGCCCATGACACCAAACACCGCGTGCCGGTTCTTTCCGCAGCCCGCGACAAAGTGGCCAAGCTCCGCGGCCCCGACGTCGCACAGGCTCTGGTGCAGGACAATCCCCGCGCCATCCTCGAAGGCAAGCCTCTGCCCTACTTCCCCAATCCCGTCACCAACGACCGGTAG
>CAYOZX010000146.1:0-9386 GCA_964408515.1 uncultured Acidobacteriaceae bacterium
GTCGCGACATAGATATTGCCGAGGTGGTCGAAGGCCATGTCCCAGATGTACTTGGTCTTGGGATCGAAGTAGACGGAAGAGGAGAACCCCGCGGCTCGCCCCTTGTCATCCGCGGTGTGAGGCTTTACCGCCGCCGGCGCGGCGGCTTCGAGGCGATAAACCTTGCCATCGGGATTGGTTGCGGCATAAATGATGCCATTTTTATCCACGAGCAGGGATTGCACTTGCAATTCCTGAGGCTCGAAAATCACCGTGGGTTGCCCCTGCGGAGTGATGCGATAGACCCGGGCAGGCGCGCCCGTGGCGGCATAGAGGTTGCCCTTTCGATCGGCCGCAATCGACCAGATGTAAGTGGAAGGCGTGGTCGAAAGGGCCCTGAAGGTCGGCGCCAGCTCCAGCCCGCCGGTGCTGCGGATCGCCACCCCGTCGGCGGTCCCTTTGCTCAGCTCCTCGAACTTGGACTGTTCCCATGTGCGCGTGCCCTCGGCGGCGGCAAGGGACACGGCAACCACTACGAAAAGCGGCAGCAGACCACCGGTGTCACGCAGACGGGTCACCAATGTCGTACCTCATCGTGGGGATTGGAGAGGGGGTTTCAGCACCTGGAGAACTACTTGATTGCAATGGTCAGCACCTGCGCCCCAGAAACCACGTATTCGAGGGGTTCGGTGGCCGCCTCGTTGACCGAAGATTCACCCTGCACCACCATTTCCTGCGTGCCGCGCATGCCGTCCATCACGTTCATGATGGAGAGCGGAAGCGTGGGCATGACTTTGTCCGCTACCAGAGCTTCCGGATCGGCCTCCAGCAGCGAGACATAAACCCGGTTATTGACGTGCTGCTTATTGAGCAGAGCGATGGTAGAAGCGAGGTCCAGCTTGCGCCCCACGGCAGGGGTGGCGTGCCGGACGCGGTCCAGGGTCTCTCCATCACTGACCAGCACCCGCAGCGGACCCTTGGAGGTGGAAGTGGGGATGTGAATGGGAATCTGCCGTACGATAACCTCGCCCCGGTACGGACGCAGCAAGGTCTCAATCGTGATCTCGTCGCCCGGACGGGCCTCGGTCACGTCGGTGCGCGCGCCTTCCAGCCTTGCCCAGCGCCGCTCACGAATCAGATCAAACTGCAGTTGCACCCCACGAATGCCGGGCGCGTTGTAGGGATTGTCATAAATGCGGCTGAATCGCTCTCCCAGGGAAAGCGCCGCCATGACGGCCGCTGGCTGCTGTCCCGCATCGGAAGGGGCAAACATGTTCTGCACGGTCACGTCGGGATATCCCCGCACGCTGATCCGGCCATTCATGCGGTAGGTGGTGTCCTCTCCATACTCGTTCACGCCGTGCAGCGCATTGAACACGGTCGCCATCATGGCCAGCGGACTGAGGTTCGCGTTATTCAGCACTTCGTAATGGAATTCCTTGTCCCCGTCCCGGCTGTGCATTTTCAGCGCCACGGGTATCATCGCCGGCTCCCGGCCAAACTCTCCCAGGATGCCGGTATGACGGTCCTGCACGAAAGCACCCACCGGCTCCGTAGCGTTCACGATCTTAAAGGCGTTCAGGGGCGAGGGCAGTGTGGTCAGGACCTGAGCCTTGGTCATGGGCAGGTCCACCATGCCGAACTGCAGCAGGGGATGACCGCAGGCCAGAAGCCGCTGGGCATCCATGTAGGTGACGGTGCAGGTGGCCGCGATACTCATGTCGCCGCGCACCAGCACGGCGCTTACCGCCGATCCTGGTTCCAGGGGCTCCGGCTGCTTCGCCCCGCTGACCGAACCCATGCCGAGCACGGGCACAATTCCAGCTTTCACAAACTGCGCCCCGAAAATCTTCAAAGTCTCCTGCGAGAACCCGCTGAACACCAGGGGCGCGTCGATCGGCTTCAGATAGTTCTCGCCGCTTAAGGAAATTCCACTGCTGCCGGTTCCAGGAGCGGAGGTTTTCGTGGCGTTCTGGACCGCGGCCTTGGCATCGATGGAGTCGCCTGCCGGACTCCGATCCATGGCCTTGATTTCCAGCATTTCGGCAATCGGGGTGACACCCGCGATCGGTTCCTTGGAAAACTCTCCAATGCGGAAGGCCAGCGCGCCGGCCAGCTTGCCTTCGAGATACACCGGACTACCACTCATACCGGCGACCACGCCCGTATACTCCGCCTTGGCGCCGCCCAGGCGGACCAGAATCACGTCTCCCTTCGGTCCGTTCGCATTTTTTAGGACACCCAGCACTTCCACGTCCATGGCCTCGGGCTTCGCCCCTTCGAACACCGTATAGGCAGTGCCTTTCATGCCGGGGCGGATGTCGCCGACCGCTATCGTTTCAGGGGACTTGGATTCTTGTCCCCAGAGGGTGGGGATCACACACAATGCAAAAACAGCCGAAACCAGAAAACGTCTCATGAAAATTTGACTCGCTTCGCAGGCTGTCGCGCCCGCAAGAGGAGGCGTACTCTTTGCGGTGTGTCGTGGTCTGCCGGGCAGGGGAGAATCAACGCCAAGGCCGTGCTAAACATCCCAATCGCGACGCCTGGCGTCTATATTAACATAGGGTTCGGCGAGGCATTCCCATGCATTACCAGGACAGGATAAGAAGTTTACCACCCACCCGCCCGCAGGTTGGCACTATCCCCTTGATGATACTGGTGTTCGCGTTGAGCGCGTGGCCGCTGCAGCTGCTCCGGGCCCAGGGCCAGTCAGAGCCCGCCGCCGGCTCGAAGCAGGAGACCCCACCCGAGGCGGGCGGTCCCCAGAACGACGTGGGACCGTACGCGATTCCGAAAAAGAAGGAAGAGCCGCCTCCGCCGCCTCCACCGGCAAGGCCCAAGAAGATCGAGGGCATGCCCGACTACTCGATCCGGGTCGATGTGCCTCTGGTGAACGTTGACGTCATGGTCACCACCAAGGATGGACAGTTCATCCCCGGCCTGAAGAAGGATAATTTTCGCGTGATGGAAGATGGCGTCCAGCAGGCGGTCACCAATTTCAACATTTCCGAGGCTCCGATCACGGCCGTGCTGCTGGTGGAATTCGCCTCCACCAATTACTACTTTATGGTCGAGGCATTGAACGCGAGCTACACTTTTGCGAATTCTCTCAAGAAAAACGACTGGGTAGCGGTTATTTCCTACGACATGAAGCCGTACATCCTGGCGGACTTCACCCAGGACAAACACGCGGTCTATGGCGCCCTCAATCAGCTTCGCATGCCCGGCTTCGCCGAGACCAACCTCTTCGACGCTCTCTACGATACCCTGGACCGGGTGAGCCAGATCGAAGGACGTAAATACGTGGTTCTCATCACCACCGGCGTGGACACTTTCAGCAAACTCAACCTGGATCAGGTCACCAAGAAAGTCAAAGCCACTCCGGACGTTACCATTTTCCCCGTCAGCGTCGGTTGGGCGGTCCGCGAATACTGCGAGACCCACTCCTGCGGTTACACCCATGGCCTGGGCATTCCGGTCGACCGCATGGACTATCTCCAGGGCGACAATGAAATGCGGACATTCGCGGCTCTCACCGGCGGGCGCGCCTACTTTCCGCGCTTCCAGGCTGAGCTGCCAGAAATCTTTCGCGATATCAGCGGCGACATCCGCAACCAGTACAGCCTGGCCTACCATCCCACCAATCCCAAGCTCGACGGCACTTACCGCAAGCTGAAGGTCGAGGTGGTGGCGCCCGATGGCGGGCCGCTGAAAGTGAAGGATCAGAAGGGTAAGGATGTGAAGTACGTGGTCGTCGCCCGCGAAGGCTACACCGCCAAGCACACCGTAGAATAGGCAAGCTAGCGGATATGTAGAAATCGGTCGAGCAGAAACAGCAGTCCTACCCCGAGAAACACTACCAGGGCCATCTTCCCGCCCGGCTCACGGTTGACTTCGGGCATCAGATCGGAAGCAGCCACATAGATCGTCACTCCCGCGGACAGCGGCAGGCCAAAGCCGACCTGGTGGCGGAACACCGCCATGATGAGCACACCCGCCAGCGTCGCTGCGCCCAACAATACGGACGCTCCCCAGGCAATGCCGCGGCTCTGTCCGCTGGCCACCATCACCGACGCGATGGTGAATCCTTCGGGTACTTTGTGCAGGAAGATCGCCAGAAAAATGATCCAACCCAGCCAGTTGGAAACGATGAAGCCGGAGGCGATGGCAATGCCGTCAAAGAACGTGTGAATGATCAGTCCCAGCAACACGGAATAGGCCACGTGGCTGTGCGCGAACTGTTCCTGGTGAGTTTCTTCGCCGAAGTGGAAGTGGGGCGTGACCGTATGCTCGAAGAAATGCACGATCAGGTAGCCCACCAGCACCAGAAAAGGCGCGCTTGAGCCGCGAAGCTGGAGGGCGGCCGGAAACACTTCCACGATGGCCGTGGCCAGCATGAATCCCGCGCCCAGCGCCACGAAGTATTTGAGATACGAACGCTCCCAATGTTTCTGCACGATGATGGCGCCGCCGAAAACATTGGCCGCCGCCGCCGTGAGACCCAGCAGCAGGCTGAGAAGAATGGGATGCATGAGTGTCGAGGATCATACCAGTTCTCCGTTGGCGGTTCTCCGTCAGGCTGCGGGCCGGATGAAGCACAGGAAACCGGTCCTAGCCGCTATGCCGGATGTGCATCACATCGCCGTCCTGCACGATGTAGTCTTTGCCTTCCAGGCGCAGCGTGCCCTGGGCACGGGCATTGGCTTCCGAGCCGGCTTCCAGTAGCTGGTCCCAGCGGATGGTTTCGGCGCGAATGAAATGTTTTTCCAGATCGGAGTGGATGGCTCCCGCGGCCTCAACCGCGCGAGTGCGGACCGGAATGGTCCAGGCGCGGCATTCGTCTTCCCCCGCGGTAAAGAACGAAATCAATCCCAGCAGACCATAAGTGGTGCGAATCAGGCGGACCAGCCCGCTCTCTTTGAGACCGTAGCTGGCCAGGAACTCGGCTGCATCGGCGTCGCTCATCTCCGCCATTTCCGCTTCCACCTTGCCGCAAATCGCCGCCACCGCTGCGTTGGGACGTGAAGCCACCTCCGTCAATTTGTATTGGCCGATGGCGTCCTCGAGACCGCGGCCCAACTCCGGGCTCTCGCCCGCGTTGAGCACATACAAAATCGGCTTCTCGCTCAGAAACATGAAGCCGCGCAGCCGTTTCTTGTCCTCCGCACTCATTTCCAGCTCCCGCAGGGGGCGCTCCGTCCCCAGGTGCGCATTCGCCCGCTGCAGCAGCTCGAACTCCTTTACGAGCTCAGGGGATCTCATCTTCTTTAGGTCTTTCTCCAGGCGCTCCAGCCGCTTTTCGACCTGTCCCAGGTCGCTCACCATCAGGTCGAAATCTACATTCTTGATGTCCCGCAGCGGATCGATCGGGCCCACATGCGGGATGGAAGGGTCTTCGAAGGCGCGCACCACGTGGGCCAGGGCATCGACGCTGCGCAGGTGGCCGAGGTAGGCGCTTTCCTTCAGCGCCTCCTGCCCGATGGCGCCGACGTCCACGTATTCCACCGACGCGTGCGTGAGCTTCCTCGGATGGTACAGCGCCGCCAGCCGGTCGAGGCGCTCATCCGGAACCTTGGCCACGCCGATGTGCGCTTCCCGTGGATTGGCATAGGCCTGGCTCGAAAAGTGCGCCTTGGTGAGAATGCGGAAAAGAGAGGTCTTGCCCACCTGGGGCAGGCCGATGATGCCGGTCTTCATAGGAGCATGAAGATGATAGCAGCCGGTCAGGAAATCGATCGCGCGGTCAGGTACGCTGCGATCAGCCCGAGCAGCAGAACTCCACTCTCCACCCGCGTCGACCAGGTGTGCAGAGCGTCAAACCGCGCTCGCTCCGGGTTGCCGGAAGGCAGGGAATCAATCTCCCCCACAGATGCGCGCAGAGCATCCATCCGCGGAATAATTCCGAACTGCGAAATCAGCGTCAGCACGAGCATAATTCCAATGAGTACCTGGCGCGCCGCTAAACCTTCCTCCCTTCTCATCCGGCCGTAGAGCAGCGAGCTGGCGAGAAAGACCATGCCCGAAACCACGCCCATCCAGTGCAGAACTCCGAGCGATTTTCCCACCACCGACCCTGCCAGATGTCGCGTGGGCAAGACCGAGAAGGCCGACTGAGCTACCGCGGGAAAAAATATCAAGCCGCCCACCCACACAATCAATGAGAGCAACATGAGAAAGCGTAGAAAGGACATGCCGCCATTATGGCTGGCGAATCAAGGGAAGACCAGCCGGGGCACGAACATCGCCCAAAGCGAACCGTGAACGGTCGCTGGCACTGATTTTTTCACCGGGAGACCTACACCGGCACCGGCACGCTCTCCACGATTTCCCGGATGGCCTGCTCGGCCTGTTCGGATTTCTTAAGGCTGGAAGCATGATGTGCGTTGACCGCCACGCGGTGGGCGAACACAGCTACGGCCAGCGGCTTCAAGTCATCGGGAACACAGAAATTCCGGCCATCGAGAAAGGCCATCGCCTGTCCCGCGCGATAGAGCATCTGCGAGCCCCGGGGCGAGACCCCCAGTGCAAACCGCGCCGAATCGCGGGTCGCACGCACAATCGCCAGGATGTAGCTCACCAGCGAGTCATCGACCCGCACCCGCGTGACCGCCTGTTGCATCTCCACCACATCGGCTCCGCTGAGCACCGGGGTCAGGAATTCCAGTTGTGCCGCGCCCGCCTCCGAACGCAGAATTTCCCGCTCCGCATCGCCGTCGGGATAGCCCATGCGCACCCGCATGAGGAAGCGGTCGAGCTGCGACTCCGGCAGCGGATACGTGCCATGATGTTCTGCCGGGTTCTGCGTGGCGATCACCAGGAAGGGCTGCGGCAGCGAATAGGAACGAGCGTCGACCGTGACCTGCCCCTCGTTCATCGCCTCCAGCAGGGCGGATTGCGTCTTGGGAGTCGTGCGATTGATTTCATCGGCCAGGAGAACGTTGGTAAAGACCGGCCCGCGCTTGAACTCAAACTGCTGCTCCAGGGGGGAATAGATGGAGATGCCCAGCACATCCGAGGGCAGCATGTCGCTGGTGAACTGCACCCGCTGAAAATTGCAGTCAATGGCCCGCGCCAGGGCCTGGCCCAGGGTCGTCTTCCCCACGCCGGGAACGCCTTCGATCAGCAGGTGACCGCGGGCCAGAATCGACACCAGGGCCAGGCGGACCACCTCGTCCTTGCCGCGAATCACCTTGCGCAGCGCTCTTTCCAGTTCGACAGCGCGCTGGGATGCGGCCATCACAGTTTCGGGCGACATCGCAAAATTCTACTATGCAGCCGAGGTCGTTCCGGGTGGAGGAGGACGTTACGAACGTCACATTTGGCTCTCGCCTCGAACGCCTTTGGCTGTCAGGTCCGCCGGGAGAATAGCGCACGCGTGAAATGGGTGGACGCATCCACGGGCGACGAAAAGCTGACGACCGAATTGCCGGCGGTGGAGCGCTACCTCGAAAACTCCGCCGGCCGCCCCGTCAGCCGCTCGATGCGCTTGGCAATCGGCGGGTGAGTGGAGAACAGACTGCCGAAGCTCATGCCCAGGAAAGGCTGCACGATGAACAGGTGCGCCGTCGAGGGCGTCCCCAGCATGGGCACGCGCCGCGAATAGGCATCCAGCTTGGCCAGCGCGCTGGCCAGAGCGTAGGGATTCCCGGTGAAGTGGGCCCCGGTCTCATCCGCAGCGTATTCTCGCGAGCGCGACACCGCCAGCTGGATCAGCATGGCCGCAATCGGCGCCAGAATCAGCATCAGGAGCGCGCCCGCGCCGCCGCCGCGGCGATCATCACGATTTCCCATCCCGCCGAAGTAGGCGCCGTAGCGTAGCCAGGTGATCGCACCCGCAATGGTCGCCGCCACAGAACTGATCAGGATGTCCCGGTTGTTGACGTGCCCCAGTTCATGGGCCAGAACGCCTTCGAGTTCCTCATCGTTCAGGAGATTCAGAATGCCCTGCGTCACCGCCACCGAAGCATGCCTGGGATTGCGTCCCGTGGCGAAAGCGTTCGGCGATTCTGTGGGGATCACATAGATTTTCGGCATGGGCAAGCCGACCTTTTGCGTGATTCGCTCGACCACGTTGTAAGCGCGCGGTAGCTGCTCCCGCGTCACCGGCTGAGCCCGGTAGGTGGCCAGGGCGATTTTGTCGGAGAAGAAATAGGCTACGAAGTTTGTGACCGCAGCAATCCCCAGCGCCAGGACCAGGCCATTCCGGCCGCCAAGGACATTTCCGACCATCATCATCAACAGCGTGAGAGCAGTCAGGAGCAGCGCCGTCTTGAATGTGTTTCCCATCTCTTAATTCCTTAGTTCCTTACAGTCATTAGATGGCTTTTGGCCGGGATGGATGCATGAGACTGGCTCCCCGAAAAATCCCGGCCCAGCTGCGCACCTACGCTACCCTAAACCGGAGATACGTAAGAGGATACCTAAGATGTTCCAGCCCCAGACCAGACTCTATCGCGCCCATCTTACTTCGCCCCGGCACGTTTCAACGCTCGCGCCAGGGTCTGGTCCAGCGCATCTTTCGCCTTCTCATACTCGGCCTGGGAAATATTGCCTCGTTGGTGGTCCACCTCCAGCTGGAACAGTTCCTCCTTCAGCGCCTCGAGCAGCAGCGCCGGGCGGGAGGTATCCGCCGCCCTCGAAGGCGGACCGCCGGGCGTTGGCGGTTCAGCCTCCCCAATGGCGAATGCAGGGGCTGCGCCGGAGCGGTTGCTGACGTAGATTCCGCCCGCAGACAGAACCGCTGCAAAACCGCCCAGAATGTACCAGCGGTACCGCTCCAGCGGATCAGGGGCGTCAATCGGAGGGCCGAGTCCGCCTCCCGGCCGGGAATCGCGGCTGCTTCCTGGCGCCGAAGACTGTGTGGCGCCTGCGCTTTCCTGTTCCGACTCCTGACTTGCGCCCAGAGTCCCCGTGCCTGAGATGGTAAAGGCTAGCGGGTCTCCCACCTGCGTGTTCGACGCCACCTGCACCACGGCATCGGACTGGCGCGGATCCTTCATCGCCTGGAACGCCGCGCCCGGCCCGCCCTTGAACTGCATGCTGGCGGGCAGCATGACAACGAAGTGCTGCGATGCGTAGACCGGCTTGGGGTCTACGCTCAGCTGCCCGCCATAGGGCATATGAAACCCGACCTGGAACTCCGTCTCGCCCGGTCGCAAGGGAAACACGAAACTGTAACGGTTCTTCTCTTTCTGGGGTACGGGCGCGGACTTGAGCGGCTGCCCGCCGGCGGTCATGGCCATGGGTTGGTCGACCTCGGCTCCCGGGGGCAGAAAGAAATCGAAATTGGCATCGCTCATCTGCGTGCGCGGAGGACTCGAAGTGTTGTTCACCGCGAACAGGCGGATGCCCTGCACCTCATCGCCTTGCGCCTGAAAGCGCATGACATCGGCGGTGACACGGAT